>JBDTOZ010000001.1:0-3978 GCA_039932995.1 Acidobacteriota bacterium
CGCCGATGGCGGCTTGGTCGCGATTGCAACCCGTGATCCGGTCGTTCGCAGACTCGCAACGTCCTTACGGAAGGCGCTACTCTACTCACGGGAGAGCGATGCCCCGAGCACCGGAACAGGAAGCGCGCGCGAAGATCGACGCCCAGCTCGAGGAGTGCGGCTGGATCGTGCAGGACTATCGCAAGGCCGATTTCTCGGCCGGTGGCGGGATTGCCTTGCGCGAAGTGCGCCTCGCCAGCGGCCCCTGCGATTACCTTCTGCTCGTCGACCGCGCCGCCCTCGGCGTGATTGAGGCGAAGAAGGAAGGCTCCACACTCTCCCTCGGGGAGGAGCTGCCGCGACTGCTCGACGAGCTGAATGAGGCGCTGGCGGCATGAGCATCCGCGAGGTCATCGAAGTGCTCAACGTGATGGAGGCGGACGGCGTCATCGAGCGCTATGCCATCGGCGGCGCGGTGGGGGCGACGTTCTACCTGGAGCCGGTGGCCACTTTCGACGCCGATGTCTTCATCGTCCTCAGGCCAGAACTTGGGAAACTGCTCGTGACGTTGGAGCCGATTCTTGACTACCTCAAATCACGCGGCTGCTCCATGAAGGATGAGTACGTCATGATTGGCGACTGGCCGGTACAGTTCCTGGCGCCGAACAGCCCCCTCGCGGAGGAGGCGCTGGAACGGGCGATCGAGATCGACGTCGAAGGAGAGAGCGCGCGAGTATTCCAGGCCGAACATCTTGCTGCGATTGCCTTGCAAACGGCTCGCGCGAAGGACAAAGCGCGACTTTTGCAGTTCCTCGAAGGAGGAGACCTCGACCTCGGAAGGTTCCATGAAATCCTGGAGCGGCACGACCTGGTTGATCGATGGAGCAGGTTTGAACGACAATTCCTGAAGAACACGCCATGAGCCACTTCTCTCAGAGAGTCATCGACAGCAAGCGTTCGTTTCGTCGCGAGCTGGCAGCCAGACCTATCGGCGAAAAGCTGAGGATTCTGGACAAGATGCGCGAGCGCGACACCACGATTCGTCGCGCCGCCATCGCCTTCAAGGAAAGCCGATCGAAGCCGCGATGAACGCGGCCGCTGTTCCAATCCGCAGAGGCTGGAAGACCGTGCCCCTGGGCGAGATCGCCGTGATGCTGGTCAAGCTCGCGGCACCGATCACGAGGCCTATTTGAAGCCGCCGCCCCCTCATCGAAGCCGCCTTCCCCGCCGAGCGCCGCATTCCTGGGGCGGATGATCTCTCGCGCACGATCGACGAGGTGAGGTTCGTGAATCCTCGTCTTCGGATTCGATCATCGAATTGACGAGTACCCGTACAGCCCTGTACAGTTCTCTCGGAAGGGTTGCCAATGAGTCGGACTGGACGCAAGGGGGCGGAAGAGGCCCGCAATCAGCTTCCCGATCTTCTGGAAGCGGCTCGAAAAGGGCGTTCGACGATCATCACGAAGCACGGCCGGCCGATCGCCGCGCTCGTCCCCGTCGATGAGCTCGTCGATCGGAGTGCTCAGCGGTCACTGCTGTCGTGGAGAGGGACGGGCCGGGGGCTATGGGGCAAAAACAGCACCCGCGCGCTTCAAGCCCTTCGTGACGAATGGGGCCGTTAGACCTGTCGCGTCTGCCGGAGGACGCGCTGATCCTTTTGGATTCGGCGCCGATCATCTACTTCCTCGAGGATCATCCGAAGTTCGGGCCCCGTTTTCAACTCCTCTTCGAGGAGCATTCCAGGGGGAGAGTGCGTTTCGCGGTCACGACGATCACGATTGCCGAGGTGTTGGCTGGTCCGCTCAGCGTGGGTGACGAAACACTGGTACGCCGGTACCGCAGCATCCTCGAATCGTGGCAGGTTGTGGCTCTGGATGCGGAGATCGCCGAGAGTGCCGCACGAGTGCGCGCATCATTCCGACTCAAACTCCCGGATGCCGTCCAGGTAGCCAGCGCTCTCGCTGTCAACGCCGACGCACTGGTGACCCATGATCGCGACTTCACCAACGTGCAGTCGCTCCGCGTGATCTCTTGACCGAGGGTGGCCGCGCGAAGAAGGCCGAGCAATCTCGCAGGAGCCACTCACCAGGTTGTGACTTCATGGAAACCCCAGTGCTCATGCGGCGCTCCGGGACATACGTCATAATCGGCGGCGGTGCGCATTCTGGGGATTGATCCTGGCTCGGTGACGACGGGATATGGCGTGGTGGACTATGAGCGGGGGAAGTTGTCGCTGGTCGATCAGGGGGCCATTCACACGCGGCGGGGGGCGGAGCTTCCGGAGCGGCTGGAGGTCATTCACGACGGGCTGCGGGCGGTGATCCTGCGGACGCAGCCGGTGGCCATGGCGGTCGAGACGCCCTTCGCGGGGAACAACGTCAAGTCGCTCATCCAGTTGTCGCACGCGCGGGGAGTGATCCTGCTGACCGCGCGCGTGGCCTCGATCGAGGTGTTCGAATATGCGCCGCGCTCGGTGAAGAGCGCGGTCGTCGGCTATGGTGGCGCGGAGAAGGAACAGGTGGCGAAGATGGTCCGGATGCTCCTTCCCGGATGCGCGTCGCTGAAGATGTCTCCCGACGCCTCGGATGCCCTGGCCATCGCCATCTGTCATGCCCATACCGCCGGGACGGCGGCGCGGATGAAACGGGGAGCATGAGCGCGTCTCTTCCCGAGGAACAGGAGCTCGAGAGAGAGGCGCAGGCGGCGCCGCCTCAGGGACACCTGGCGCGCACGTTCAGCGCGCTCCGCTACCGCGACTTCCGGCTGATCTGGACCGGCGCGTTCCTCTCCACGGTGGGGACGTGGATGGCCACGGTGGCGCAGGGCTGGGTCGTGCTGAGCATGACCAACTCGGCGTTCCTGCTGGGCGTGGACGGGTTTCTGGCCACGGGGCCGATGCTGGTCTTCTCCCTCTTCGGCGGCGTGGTGGCGGACCGGGTGGAGCGGAAGAAGATCATGCTCCTCTCGCAGTACCTCCAGATGAGCTTCGCCTTCATCCTGGCCGTGCTGATCTTCTCCGGCAACGTGAAGGTGTGGCACATCTTCCTGCTGTCGTTTCTGACCGGCAGCGCGCAGTCGTTCAGCGGACCGGCCTACATCTCTCTCCTGCCGCTCCTGGTGAAGCGCGAGGATCTTCCGAACGCCGTGGCCATGAACTCGATGCAGTTCAATCTGGCCCGCGTGATCGGTCCGGTGCTGGCGGGCATTGCCCTGGCGGCGTGGGGCGCGGCGATCTGTTTCGCCGTCAACGGGGTGTCGTTCATCGCCGTGATCGTTGCGCTGCTGCTCATTCAATCCCCGCGCGTGCGGCCTTCGTCCGAACAGGGTGGTCTCTTCGACGAGATGAAGGAAGGCTTCCGCTTCGTGGCCCAGCGTCCGAAACTGAAGATGCTGACGTTCCTGGCGTTCGCCGGGACGTTCCTGGGCATGCCCATCGTCACGTTCCTGCCGGTGGTGGCCAAGACCATCTTCGGGCTGCAGGCCAAGGGTTACGCCTGGATGATGACCACGTACGGACTGGGCTCGGTGACCGGCGCGTTGCTGGTGGCCGGGACTGCGCACGCCGCGAAGAAGGGGAGCATCGCCTTGAAGCTGCAACTCGCGTTCGCGGCGCTGCTGATCGCCTTCGCGTTCTCCCGCTCACTGCCGCTCTCGCTGCTGATCGCCTTCTTCGCCGGCATGTGCATCGTCGGCGTGATCTCGCTCTACAGCTCGCTGGTGCAGCTCAGCACCGGCGATGACATGCGCGGACGGGTGATGTCGATCTTCATGCTGGCCTTCCGCGGAGGCATGCCCCTCGGCAATCTCCTCGCCGGCTACGTCGCCAGTCGCTGGTCGATCTCCACCGCCCTGGGCGTGAACGGGGCGGTCCTGGCCGCGGTGGCGTTCTTCTTCGTCGTGAAGGGGACGACGCTGGATGAAGTGGAGTGAGGGGTTTTTCTCGTTTTCTGGTCTTCTCGTCTTCTAGTTCTGGTCGTCGAGTCTTCGAGTCTTCGAGTC
>JBDTOZ010000002.1:0-3668 GCA_039932995.1 Acidobacteriota bacterium
GCCAACCGCCAACCTCCATGCTCATCCATCCGGCCGAAGCGCGGCGCCAGTTTGTCGAATACGTCCAGGGCGGCATCACCAGCGAGAACCTGGCGCGAGGCGCGCTGCTCGTGGCTCTCGAAGACTACCCGCGCATCGATGTGCAGTCCTGTCTCGACGAGCTCGATGCCTTGGCGGCACGCGTGGAGCGCCGCTGCGTGCCGGGCGAGCCGCCCATCTTCCGCCTCGGGCACCTCCACGCCGAGTTGTTCGATGTGGATCACTACCGGGGGGATACCTCCAGCTACTACGATCCGCGCAACGCCTACCTCAACGAGGTCATCGAGCGGAAAGTGGGCCTTCCCATCACCCTCTCCATCGTCTTTCTGCACGTAGCAGCCAGGATCGGACTGAGCGCGGCTGGGGTGGGGTTGCCCGGTCATTACATCGTCAAGGTCCAGTTCGAGCTGAACGAGGTCTACGTCGATCCGTTTCACGAGGGCTCCACCCTCACGGTGCCGGAGATCGGGACGCTGCTGCGCCAGCTCAGCGGCGGCTCGCTGCAACTCTCCGGCGAGCACCTCCGGTCCTGGAGCGGGCGCGAGACCCTGCACCGCGTGCTGGCCAATCTCCAAAGCATGTGGAGTCGCGCCGGCGACTCGCGCCGCGCCGCAAACGCACGCGAGCGGATGGAGCTCCTGGCGCGATGAAGGTCGTCGTCACCGTGTATGAAGAGACATACCAGTCGGCGGTCCGGGCCATCCGGGCCATCGAGAATCCGCATGACATGGTCGAAGTGCGCGCGGAACGGTTCTCCTCCATCGACCTCGGCGCGATCCGCGCGGCAACCGCCAGACCCATCATCCTCACGTATCGAACCGGCGGCGTCATGGCCCCAGTTGACGCAGGGGAGCGCGGGCCTCTGACCTGGCCCGGCGGCCCGGACGTGCGTGACGCCGCCCTTCGCGCCGGCATCGACTTCGTCGACGTCGAATGGCACGAAGGGGTCTCGGTCGAGCTCCCGGACCGTACCGTGATCTCGCATCATGATTACGAGGGAGTGCGGGACGTCGAAGAGATCATGGCCCGGATGGCCGCCCTCGATTGCGCGTACACCAAACTGGCCGCAACCCCGCGAACGTTTTCCGACAACGAGAGACTGCTGCAGCTCCTGCAGACGGCCAACGGCAAGCTGCCGGCGGTCATCGGCATGGGCGAGCGTGGTCTGTACTCGCGGATCCTGGCGCCGTTCCGAGGCTCGGCGTTGACCTTCGTCGCGGCCGGCAACGTCGCGGCCCCCGGCCAGCTCACCCTGGCCCGCGCCCTGGAGATCTACGGGACCCACCCGCGGCAAGCCGAGCGCGTCTTCGCCGTGGCCGGCAATCCCGCGGGACACAGTCAGTCTCCGGCAATCCACAACCGTCTGTTCCGCGAGAAGGGCGTTCCGGCCGCGTACACCATTGCCTCGGTCGAGCACTTCCGGGAGCTCGAGGAGGCGTTCCTGCGGGGGGAGCCGTGCGGGTTGAGCGTCACCGCTCCGTTCAAGGACGATGCATTCGCATTCGCCGCGCCGTTCCATGTCGCCGAGAACGCCCGTCGTGCCCGGGCCGTGAACACGCTCGTCAACGTGAACGGGCGCATCCTGGCCGACAACACCGACGTGGACGGCTTCGCGGGTTTGCTGCCGGCAGCGAGCCGTGCCGCCATCCTCGGCGCCGGTGCCACCTCGCGCGCCGCACTTGTCGCGCTCGAAGACGCAGGCATCCCCGCGGTCGTGTATAACCGCACTGCCTCGAAAGGGGATGCCTCCCTCGAGGAACTGCGGCATTTCGACGGCGACCTGATCATCAACACGCTGCCGGCCGGCGTCGAAGTGGCCATCCCGCGGTGCCGGACCTACATCGAGGCTTCGTATGCGGGCGCGCCGCGCGCGGTGCAGGCGGACCTCCGCATCGGTGGTCTGGAGCTCTTGCACGCGCAGGCCGTGCGGCAACATCAACTCTTCATGAAGGTGTTCGATGGAGTATGACGTCATTCCGGTCGTGCGCACGCTGAGCGCCGACACGGTCACCCCCCTGGTCGCGTTTGCCGCTCTTTCCGACGGCAACACCGAGGCCTTTCTGTTCGAGAGCGTGGAGCGGGGCGAGAACCTCGGCCGCTACTCCTTCGTCGGCTTCGAACCGCGGCGCACCCTGACGATCGACGCCACGGTCAGCGATCCCGTGCGTGTGCTCAACGACGAGCTCGTGCCTTTGCGCGTGCGCGGCGAAGACCAACTCCCCCCATTCTTCGGAGGGGCCGTCGGTTACTTCGGCTACGCCGCGGGCGGCTGGAACGAGCGCATCCCCGACTCGCATCCCGATCCCTACGGCGTCCCTGACGCCAAGCTGCTCTTCTTCGACAACGTGGTGGTCTTCGACCACGTGTTGCAGCGCATGCACGTCGTGGCCAACGTCTTCACCAAAGACGGCACCATCGAAGACGCGCAACGGCGACTGGACCGGGCCATCGAAAAGCTCCGGCGCGCCAGCGTCGAGCCGCTCGAGCTCGATCTCGCCGCAACCGGCACCGCCCCCTTCACCTCCAACCACACGCGCCCCTCTTTCGAACAAATGGTGCGCGAGGCGAAGGAAGAGATCGTCGCGGGCGAGATCTTTCAGATCGTCGTCTCGCAGCGATGGGAGACCGCCTATCCGACCGCAGAGGCGCTGACGCTCTATCGCGCCTTGCGCTCGATCAACCCTTCCCCCTACATGTTTCTGTTGCGCACCCGCGAAGTCACGCTCGTCGGCGCTTCACCGGAAATGCTCGTCCGCGTCACGGGGAGCAGCATGGGGGAAGTTGGCCAGACCAAGGTGGAGACCCGTCCCATCGCCGGCACCCGTCCACGGGGCACCACGCACGACGAGGATCGCCAGCACGAGGCCTCGCTGCTGGCGGACCCGAAAGAGAACGCCGAGCACCTCATGCTCGTCGACCTCGGGCGGAACGACCTCGGGCGCGTGTGCGCCAGCGGCAGCGTGTCCGTCGACGACTTCCGTCACATCGAGCGCTACAGCCACGTCATGCACCTCGTCACCGACGTCCATGGTCTGCTGCGCGACGACCAGACGCCCCTCGACGCCTTCCTCTCCTGCTTTCCCGCGGGAACGGTCAGCGGCGCACCAAAGATCCGGGCCATGGAGCTCATCGACCATCTCGAGACCACCCGTCGCGGACCCTACGCCGGCGCCGTGGCCTACTTCAGCTTCAACGGCAACCTCGACTCCTGCATCACCATCCGCACCATTACCCTCGCCAACGACCGCGCCTACGTGCAAGCCGGAGCCGGCATCGTCTACGACTCCGATCCGGGAGCCGAGTTCGTGGAAACGGAGAACAAGTCGATGGCCTTGCGCCGCGCCATTGCCGTGGCGGTGGCCGCCCTGGGGTGAGCCTGCGCTTTGGTCGACGACTCGACGACTTGAAGACCTGACGACTCCAAGACTCGACGACTCGAAGACCCGACGACTCGACGACTCGAAGGGCTTACTCGCTCCGCGCGAAGCCAGGCGTGACGAAGCGGACCTTTTCCGCGCCGAGCGTGTGAAGCAGCTCGGCGAGCTTCTTCTCCGCATTCTGTGCGGCGAGGGGAAGGATCCCTTTCTTGAGGGCTTCGGCGCGGATGTTCGTTTCGGCGTGCTGGCGTG
>JBDTOZ010000003.1:0-12872 GCA_039932995.1 Acidobacteriota bacterium
GAGATCGCCATGCACAGCCGCCACCGCAAACACCTTTCTTCAGTTCGCAAAGTTGGCCTCTCAAACCGCTCCCGGACCTGTCTCGAGCGGTCGCAGATCGGCACCATCGCGGAGCTCGTGAGCTACAGCAGGTCGGATGTGCGCCGACTCATCCGGGGGGCGGGCGAGAAAACGGCCCAGGAGATCGAGGCGGCGACGCATGCCCTCGGGTTGACCCTCGCGGCGGAATCGCTCACCGAACGGGAGCTCCGCGCGGATCGCGCGCGGCGACGGGACGTAGGAGTCTGCGCGATAGGAGCATTTGCCTCGGATCTGCCGTACGTACCTAAGGCTATGCCAACCAGCGCTGCCGGCCGTGCCGGCTCGCGCTAGCGGCGCTGGACCCCCGGGACGGCACGAGTGCAACGGATGAACTGCCCGAGCTGGACGCCGAGAGCACGTCCGCGGTGAGATCTCCGGTGCAGGTACGAACGATGGAACAGACACATTTCCGTTCCAATTGACTTCCTTCCGTACCGCATGATCTCCTTCCGCGTGTTCGGTCCGGGTCCGGCAAAAGTGGGTATCGACGCGTTCCCGTGGCGCGTGGCGTCCGCCACGCTCGTCATGCTATGCGCGGTGGCGCCGCCTCTCCGCGCTCAAGGCTCCGATGAGATCGAGTCGCTCGGCGCTTTCCTGATGGAAGTCAACCTTCCGTACGGGATCATGGATGAGCATCCGGGCGGCGTGCCGTTCGCTGTCGAGAGCGAGCGTCTGCCGGGCGTCGCGACGGAGCAACTGCCGCTCGGTTTCCTGCCATCCCATCTCCGCTTGCAGACGGCCGGCGGCGCGCTTGATCCGCGGCCCACATCGAATTTCACGCTCAAGAGTTGGGTCGCGGCAATGCCGCCGGAGCTCAAGGCGTCGCTCCGTTTTCAGCGCGGCGCAAACCGCTTCGAGTCTCCGTGGGTCGTCATTCTGTCCGATCCACGCGCGAGCATCCGGTGGGCGCCCGCCATCGCCGACAAGGCGGCCGTGGGCTGCTCGCGATGCGAGCGCCCGCCACGCGTCGCGGGAAAGACGGAGGCAGAGGGCGTGTACGAACTATGGGCGCATGGCCGCTGGCTCGTCGTCCGGCCCGAAGGCCCGATCGCTGGCGGCTATGCCTATCTCGGAGAGCAACGCCGGCTCGAAAGGCGATTCCCGTCCGTGCCGGCGGACACGGTTCGCATCCCCGATCAAGTGCTCGCCTCGAAACCTCTGCCTCTGTTCGGAACGCAGGCTGTGAACGACATCCTCGTTCATTCCGGCGAGCTTTCCCGCACGGCGACCGACCTCGCCATCAGGAGCAGAGGCATCGACTTCATCCTGGCGCGCTACTACAGCAGCGCCGTCTATTCGTTCGGGCCGCTCGGCCGCAACTTCGATTCACCGCTCTTCGCACGCACGCTCTGGTTGCCGAGCGGCGAGTTGGTGTTCTTCGACGGCACCGGCCGCGTAGAGCGTTTCAGAAAGGATCTGACACCGTACCCGGGCGTCTTTCTGCGCGCGAGGAATTCGCAGAACGGTGTCGTCATCGCCTATCCGGACAACACGATGTACTCCTTCGATCTCTACGGCCGGCTCGTCAAGATCACCGACCGCAACGCGACGAAGGCGGATGGCAGCGACGGCAACACGATGCTGTTCTCCTACAACGCGGAAGGGCGGCTCGCGGCCGTCGTCGATCCGGTCGGACGAAGTATCCGGTTTGCGTACTTTGATCCGAACGCCGCGGCGACCGGTGGCGCGTATCCGGGACTTCTCCGGACCGTGACCGATTTTTCCGGGCGTGTCGTGCGCTACGCGTACGACCAGTACGGGCGGCTCACCAGCGTCACCGGCCCCGATCCCGAGAGCACGCGAAGCAAGCAGCAGACGACGACGTATGTGTGGGGTCCGGCGCCGACGTCGGGCAACTTCCGGTTGGACGTTCTGCGCTCGGGACAGATCACCAGCGAGAAGGACGGCGAAGGTCGCACGCTCTTCACCGCAACGTACAACGGCTCCGCCGCATGGCGCGTCGATTCCGTCATGACGAGTCTCGGCACGTGGAGCTACAGCTACTCGGGCGGCACCACGACGGTCACGAATCCACTTGCACGATCGACGGCGTACGCCCTCGACGCCGAGGGTCGCGTCACCGCGGTCACGGACCCGGGGGGCGCAACGACGCGCTACGCGTTCGACGGCGAAGGCCGGCCGTCGAGCGTCGTCCGTCCGATGGGAACGCCAACGCCCCTCGCGGATGCGACCACGTACAGCTACGCGGCAGCCGCGGATGGTGACAAGCGCGCGATGCTCAATGTCACGCAAATCTCCGAGCTGCCGCGTCCGGGTTCCGCGGAAGCTGCGGCGGGGCTCGCGCGGACAACGTCGATCGGCTACGGATCGCGCAATCTCCCCACAACGATTACCGAGCCGGGAGGCGCGACCACGACCATCGTTCGCGATGAACGTGGCAACCCGCAGACCTTCACCGATCCTGCGGGCGTCACGACGACGTTCGAGTTCGACGAGCGCGGCCAGGTCAAGAAAATCGTCGATCCGCGCAGCGGCACTTCGACCTACGCCTACGAGACGACGGACGCGCTGAAGAAGGGATACATCTCCACGATCACTACGGCCGGCGGCCCGACGACCTACGTCGTCGATGACCGCGGCAACACGCTGCAAACGACCAGGGCCGGCGGCGCGGCGGTGAGCTACGTCGTGAATCAGCTCGACCAGCTCGAGGAAGAATCGACGACGAGCGCCAAGACGACCTTCACCTATGACGCTGCCGGTTCACTGGCTTCCCGACATGTCCTTGCCGGTGCCGACGCCGCAGGCACGCCGCTGTTCTCTACAGCCACTTACGACATCGACGAACTTGGCCGTCTTCGCACGCGCACCGAGGATGGGCATCTGACAACCTACACCTACGACCCGGCGGGCAATCTCGCGACGGTAACGGCACCGGCCGTCGCGCAGACGGTCTATGGCTACGACGTTCGCGACCAACTCATCTCCGTCACGCAAGCAGGGCGGACCACACAGTTCTCCTACGACACGGACGGCGTCCAGACGTCGATCACGAACGCCCGGGGGAAGACGACCACCGTCACGATCAACGGCTTCGGGGATCGCATCGGCGAAGTCGATCCCTCCGGGATCACCGTAGCTCGCAGCATCGATGCTGCCGGCAGGCCGATCGACACCCGCACGATCAAGCGTGTCAGCGACACGGAGAGCTACATCTTGCGATGGGGGCAATTCGTCTACGATGGCGCCGGGCGACTCACGCGCGTCACGAACAAGCGTTTCCCGTCGCCACTCCGCATCCCGGTCACGGGTGATCCCGCGGGCGCCGCCGATGTCGTCACGCAGACGATTTATGATGATGCGGCGCGGAAGGTCACGACGATCGATCCTCGCGGCAACTCGAGCGTGACGCAGTTCGATGCGCTCGGGCGCGTCGCCACCGTGATCGATGCCGCGGGGAACAGCGTCGAGACGACGTATGACGAGAACGGGAACAAACGCGACGAAAAGACCATCGAGAAGCACCCCGACGGTCACGTGGACACCTTCGTCACACGGAATCTCCATGATCGCGACAATCGCTTGGTCATGGTCATCGACATGAACGGTCCCAACCAACGTGCCACGACATTCAAGTACGACGCTCGCGGCAACACGACCGAAGAAACCGACGCCATGGGCCGCACCACGAGGTTCGAGTACGACCTTCGGGGCAACAAGGTCAAGGAAATCGATGCCGAGAGAGGCGTCACCGAGTTTCGCTACGACGACGCCGATCAGCTCGCGCTGCTCGAGGATGCGAACGGGAATGAAACCACCTACCGCCACGACGAATTCGGCAACCTCCTCGCCGAAACGCGCGCGGATGGTGCCACCTGGACCCACACCTACGACGAGAACAACAACCGCAAGACGACGACCGATCCGAACGGCACGGTCATCACGAACACTTACGATGATCTCGACCGCCTCGTCACTCGCCAGATCGCGAAAGGTCCCACGGTCCTCGGTCCGTCACGCGTGACCTTCACGTACGATGACGTCGGCCGCACGGTGGCGACGGAGACGGATGAAGGGGTGAAAACCACGGCGGGCTACGATTCCATCGACAACCTCCTCACCGAGAGCGTGCAGATAGGAACCAGTCCGGTGCGAACGATCATGAATGACTACGATCCCGCCGGCAACCTGCTCGCACGAACTTATCCGTCCGGGCTCGTCGTCGCGCAGACGTTCAGTCCCTTGAATCGCATCGAATCCGTCCGCGAGGGGAGCACGGCTCTCGCCACCTATCGCGACGCGGGCAGCCGCCTCGCCACGCGCGTGCTCTCGAACGGAATCAATCAGACATGGACGTACGATCCCTCGCGCCGCCTTCGCGGCATTCAAGATCGTCTCTCATCCGATCTCGTCCGCGGCGTCACGTACGAGCGTTCTCCGGCAGGCGAGAAGACAGCAGCCATCCGTGACGATCTCGCGAAGAAGTGGACCTACGACCACAATCGCAACGGCTGGATCACGAGCGAGCAGATCGCCCGCACCGACACCGCGACGAATCCGCAGCTCTTTTTCGCCGCCTACGACATCGACAAGACCCTCAACTACCGGCACATCTCACAAACCGTCCAAACGATCCGGACGGCGGTAACCACCACGACCGACACGGTCATCAACAACCGCAATCAGTACAGCTCGTTCGGCGACATCCCGCTGACGTATGACCGCAACGGCAACCTCCAGACCTATCGCGGCGCACAGCATCAATACGACTTCGACAACCGTCTGAAGAAATCGACTCTCGCGGATGGGACGGTCGTCGAGAACACGTTCGACGACGCCGGCCGGAAGGTCGCGACGGCGACGGTGCAGGGCACTTCGACGCGGTCGACAGCGTACGTTCTCGCCGGCGATCAGGTTCTCGAAGAGTACGAGGACGGCAGGCTCTCCATGCGCTACGTGCGTGGCCGCGATATCGAAGAGATCGTGCGCGCCGAGCGCAGCAGCGGTTTCGACGGCACGCTCGATCAGACGTTCTTCCCGCTCCAGGACGAGCTCGGGAACGTCGATCGCCTGACCGACGCGACCGGCGCGACGCTGGAACGGTACGAGTATTCGGGCTACGGCGAGCTCCGGATCTTCTCGTCCTCGTCCGCCGAGCAGTCGTTCGGCGCGTACGGGTGGCGCTGGTTCTTTCAGGGGCGAGAATTTGACCGATCGCTCAATACATACGATTTCCGCGCACGAACACTATGGCCGACCCTCGGCCGCTTCGGTCAGGAGGATCCCGAGGGTCACCTCGATTCGCCCAATCTCTATCAGGCGTTGCTCAGTGCATACAGCGACGTTCTCGATCCAACCGGCCGGTGGACTGTCAAGGATCGTGAACTGGACAGCATGCCAGCGCTCGGCAACGCGATGAAGAAAGCAAAAATCGTTTACGATGCCACGGGTCTGCGCGCCGTGTACAAAGACATCAACTCCGGCTTCACGGGCGATTTCCTGAAACTTGGAACACCGCCGAACGTCTTCTCTCTTGGCGCGACTCGGGATCTCTTGGGCTGGACCAATCCGAAAACTTACAGACGAGGTCCTGGCATCGGCCTCTCGCTACTCTTGGTGCAACTCGCGAATCTTACCGATGAAGGCTTTGCGGGCCTAGTTCTCACGCTTCTTCACGAGCAGGCACATTTCGAGAACGACCGCAGTCCAAACCCAAAGGGTTTTGTCGGCAACAATTTCGGCGATTTTGAAGGAGCGGGTGCTTACTACCCGGTCCGTATCGAGCTCGGAAACAAAGTTGAAAACGTCGTCAGCGGTGGGACAGCATCCGGCGGCGGAGCGATCGTGAAGTACAACTACGACAAGGACCCACTCACGATCATGGCATTTGACGCTCTCGACATCACCGTAGCACAGCAACGCGCCGTCATCCGGGCCTCTAGTAAACAGATTCACAAGCTATTCGGACCCATCAAGACCATTGGCTGGATCTTCGACAAGAAGGCCCGGAAGAACTACTACATCGACCCTGCCACAGGCAAGCGAGTTACTGTCCCATGACACGCTCACGAACCCTGTGCTGGATCCTCGCGCTGACCACCATGGTCTGCACTCATGACGTACTTGCGACAAGCCCGAACTTGTCGTCGGTCCTCTGGACGCCGTGGTCCCCCATCTATTTTGCCCCGGGAGATACATCTCTGAGCGCCAGCGCGCGGCGTCAACTAACGGCCATCACACAGATCGCCACATCCAGCCGCGGGATCGCCCTAACGGTCAATGGGCATGCGGATAGCGCGGGTTTGGCAGCCACGAACCTGCAGTTGTCACATGCACGAGCCGCTGCGGTCAAAGCCTATTTGGGAACTGCTGGCGTATCCTCTGAACAGATGACTGTTAAAGCTTTGGGGGAGACTGAACCGGTCTGTCGCGATCCTCTTCCGCGTTGTCGCAGGGAAAGCCGTCGTGTCGAGATCGGCATCTGGTTTAGCGGCACAGCGCGATTCGAAAATGTTATGTTCGACGAGGATTTTCGGCCACGACTTGTGGTGCACTTGCCCGACGATCACATGCCGGATGCCTTGCGAATCAGAGTCTTTAAGAACGATGGACACGCCGATGTTCCACTTGCGGATGTGTCGCTACCCGCCGATGATCCCCGTGTTCTCACACCTCCGCGTATGCTGGACGTTGCCGACATGAAAGCGCTCTTGCCTGCGCCGTATCGTGGTCAAGTCCGCATCGAGGTACAGCTGACACCCGCGACTGCATACTGGCCAGTCGTCGGTCTGATGGATGCCAGGGCACGGGTGAAAGCGCGATTCCTGCCGAGGTAAACCGGGGTTGCCGTGAATGCTTACTCCGCAGAATCTGTGGGTGATTCCCAATTGAAGCAGCAGTCGCTGTGGCAAGTGTGGGAAACGCGGCGGGCCGGGCGGGCGGCATTTTCCATACCTTCCACAGCAAGGATGCATCCCGCCTCCTCGAATCTGGCAAGATGGGATTGTCAAGAACTCATCGAGCCGGAGAAGGCGGAATGCACCTCAAGACTATCCTCAACCACATCGAAAAGCACTCCTCATCCCTTACCACCAGGTCCGATTCCGCCAGGGCGGAGCGACACCCTCCTCGCGTTCGGATCACCTTCAGGTGCGATTCCGAAATCGCAGTAAGCTGGCCGCTCGCTGCCTAACCAGACTCTCATGCGTGTCTCGTTGACGTCCTGCCACCCATCGTGCTTTCCTTCCGCGATCAGCGGGGGGAGTCGCCGCAGGCCACTTCACCTCCGCATCACTCCCTGAGCAGCGAATGGCCCGTCCTTCTGATGCTTCCCCGCCTCATGCCTGGTTCGTGCCGCGTTTTGGCGTGGCGCTGTTCGCGGCGCTCAGCATTTGCTTCGCCAATGCTTCCAGCGCCCAGATCGCACGCGGCGTCATGCAGGGAACCGTGTTTCTCCACTCCGGAGAATTGCTGGTCACCAACGTCGATCTCGATGCGGGCGGACGTGCGGGCTGGAATGTGCTCGTCACCCGTGTCTACCGCTCACGCACGATCGGGGAAACACCGCTCGGCATGGGATGGGACGCGTCCATCTTCCGCCATCTTCGCGCGCTTCCCAATGGGGACATCGAGTACCACGACGGCGCCGCCGAGATCTGGCTGTTCAAGCAGAACACGGGATCGGCATTCTACGGTGCGCCGAAGGGCCTGTTCCTGCGTCTCTCCCGGCACGATCTCGGATGGGAGGTCGTCGATCAGAAACTGCGCATCACCGAATTCGACCAGTACGGCCGGATGGCGATCGAGGGCGACCAATTCGCGAGACCACGCAACTACACCGCGGGCAACACGATCCGCTATTTGTACGGGCCGAACGGCCACCTTACATACATCAACGATCCCCTAGGCCGCATCAACACTCTTACCTACTACGCCGACGACGACACTTCACCGGGTGCCGCGCCCGGCCATCTCCAGGAGATCACCGACTGGCGAGGGCGGAAGGTCACCTACCTTTACGACAACCACCGCCGCCTCACCGAAGTGCGGTTGCCGGCGGTGCCGAACGCCACGAGTGGAGCGGGCCGGCCGACGATCCGCTACGGCTACCCCGCCGGCGCGGTCTCCTTCACCGACCTCACGGAGCTCGGTCCGAACCTTCTCTCCATCACCGATCCCAACGAGGTCGCGACGGGCGGGTCGCCGCGTGTCCGCTTCTCGTACATCCTCACAGGACCGAACCGCGACCGCGTGGAAAAAGAGACGTGGGCCACGGGCGAGACGGTGACGTTCAACTACGTCAGTCCCACCCAGGTCGATGTCACCGACGCGCTCGGCCAAATCCGTGGCTACACGATCACCGGCGAAGGCCGCGAGGCGCGCGTTGCCGCGGTCGTCGAGCGTCAGGTGCCGATGAGCACGACGCCGGTCGGTCAGTTGCCTGCCTCTGCTCCCGCTTCCGGCATCCCCACCGCCGCCGAGGATCGGACGTGGACGATGCAGTACGCCGCGAGCGACGGCCTACTCACCAACGTGACGCTCGCGGGTGTCCGCTCGACTGATTACGCGTATCAGGACGTGCCCGGCGCGGCTGGCCGCGTGCTCGCCTACACCATCACCAGTCCGATCGTGCCATCGCCGCCGGCCTCGATCACACGCACGTTCACGTATCAGAACAGCGGTTCCGGCTGCGCCGATGGCTGTGCGACGTTTCTCAAATCGATCGCGGCGAACGGCCTGGCCATCGAATTACCCGAGGCGCATCGCGGCACGCTCGAGCCCCTCGCCGTGAACGACGGCATCGAAGCGAAGACCAAGTTCGATGCGCAAGGCCGCCCCACGACTCTCAGTGCAACGGGTGGCACCGACCCATCCGGAAGCGGTGCGGCGGCATCGATCACCTACAAGCCGGACTCCGCGCCGCTGCACGCACGCGGTGAGATCGCGGAAATCGACCGCGGCGGCGAGATCACGAAGTTCGACTATCCGTCGCCGGACCAGACCGTCATCCTCGAGCCGCGCGGCATCACGCGTACGATCGACTACGACGCTTGGCGTCGTCCCACGCATGTCTCCGTGGCGGGACCGACCCTCACGTTCGATGAGCGGTTCATCTACGACGCAACGGGTCGGCTCGTTCGCCACGTGCAGCGGCAGGGAAGCACCGACGTCACCACGACATTCGCCTACGACATCCTCGGCCGCGAAACACGGCGAACGATCGACAACGTTGCCGCCGGCTCAGGCACGCTCACGACGACGACGGCGTACGATTACGCCAACCGCAAGATCGTGACCACGCTCCCGGGCGCCGCGACGGTGACGCGCGAGCTCGACGGCCTCGGGCGAACACTGCGCGAAGTGACCACCACGGGCGGCAGTCCGATCGAGTATCGCTTCGCGTACGACCGCGCCGGCAATCGTGTGTTCGCCACGGACGGTCTCGTTCGCACCGTCAGTGCGTTCGACGTTCACGGGCGCCAGACCGACACACGCTTCGCGGACGATACGACCGCGCATCGCACGTTCGACGCCTGGGGCCATGCCACCGGCTTCGAAGCGCGGAGCGAAAGCGGCTCGACGACCGGCAGCTCCACGCTCGACCTCACGGCGTCCGGGCGCCTCGAATCCATCACGTCATCCGTGGACGCCGGGGTCTCGCGGCAGACGGAGGTGCGATGGGATGGTGCCGGGCGCACCACTGCCGTTGCTTCCGGCAATCGTGCAGCTCACGCATCGTTCGACACGGCCGGCCGTCTCGTCGATTCGAAGATCGGCGAAGGGTCCCTCGCCCAGATCACGACGCCGTTTCTCTCGCAGCAGGTCACCTCGCATGACGGGATTCTGCCGTTGCTTGCGACCACTGCCGAGAAGACGGGTCCGGGCACCAATGTGCTGCTGCAATACGACACGGCCGCCAACATCACATCCGAAAAGGCCGGCGGGCTCGAATGGCGGCAGGCGTTCGACCAGACCGGTAGCATGACCTCGGCGGCATTGCCAAGTCGCCCCGCCGCGAGCTTCGCCTACGACGCCCGCGCCGCGCTGACGCGGCAGACGCTTCCCGACGGCTCGACCAACCAATACGCCTACCAGCCCAATGGCGCACTCGATGCGTACACCGACCCTTCCGGCGAGTCCGCCCTCACGCTCGATACGAACCTCCTCGGCTGGCCGCTGAAACGCACCTACGCCGACGACACCTCCGAGCAGCTCTCCTACGACGGCCCGCGCCTGAAGACCTTCACCAACCGGCAGGGAGTGACGCAGGCCTTCTCGTACAACGGCAAAGGGCAGCTCACGCGCATCGATCGCCTGGGCGGCGAACAGTTCGATCAGTTCGACTACGACGACGCCGGACGGCTCGTCCGCTCGACGAACAAAGACGCTTCGCTCTTCTTCACCGATTTCAACCTCGCCGGCCTGCCGAAGAAGACCACGCTCACGCGCTACAAAGACGGCACCGGGCTCACGAGCGCTCAGATTCTCGCCACCTACACGCAGGAGCACGCGTGGAACGAGCACGGCGAGCGCGTCGAGTGGACGATGCCGCGTCCTTCGGGCTTCACCACGAGCGCGGCCTGGACCGATCGCGTCCGGCAGCAACACGACGCGATGGGGAACCTCGTCGGCATCGATCGCCAGCTCTTCGGTGCAACGATCTTCACGCCGTTCTTCTCCGCCGATTATCGGAGCGTGGACCGTCCGAACGCGCGCTCCGTCACCACGAATTGCGGCGCGAGTTGCTCGCCCGCGACCATTCTTCGCCAGTATGGCTATGACCCGGCAAACGCGCTCCTGAATGACATGCGCGTTCGCGTAGGCACGCGAACGGTTGCTGGTTCTCGTGTGACGGCGTTCGATGGCATCCAGGTCGCCGCCGTCCAGCTCCACGGTCTCACCGATGCGCCCACCAACACGTGGGAGTACGACGGCCGGGGCCGCGTCACGTCGGTCACGGCCGGGCGGATGACCACCGAGGATCTTACCTCTGCAGACTTCCGCCGCTCGGCCACGCGCGAACCGCGACTCAGCGACTCCGCGCGCGCCGCCATCACGGCCAAGGGGGGCAATCCCGATCTCATCGACCCGCCCACGTTGAAAGCGTTGGAGCTTGCCAACAGCGGTCACGCCATCGCCAGTATCACGCGCGGCACCACGACTCGCTCCTTCACATTTCTCGGCGGCTTTCGCACCGGGGACGGCCGTTTCGAGTACGAGTGGGATGAGAAGGGGAGGCTGCTCCGCGCGACCGAAAACATCGCCGCTCCCGCGGCCGATCCGCTGCGCATGCGCGTCAGCCATGCGTGGGACGGCGCCAACCGCATGGTCGGGCGGAAGGTCGAAGTGGCCTCGGTCTCCTCGCCTGCGGGCTGGCAGCTCGCCAGCCCCACCATCCTCACCGATGGCCTGCCGGCTGACGCGACGTTCGTGTGGGATCCGCTCAGCGACCGCATCGCCGCGGTGTTCGACGCCATCACCGGTGCGCTCGTGCGGCAAGTCCTCCATGGCGGCCTGCGCTACGACGACCCGGTCGAGATCACGCTCACCGATCCTGCCAACACCTCCGCACCACTCCAGCGCCTTTACCCGATCTATGACGAAGCAGCGGCCGGCACGCTTCAGGCCGTGCTCAACATGCACGGCGAGATGGTCTCGCGTACGGTCGTCGGTGATGTGTACGGCGACGACCGCTCGTCGCTCGCCGGCGCCGCCATCGACCGCATCGCCATCGGCGCCACCAAGGCCAGCGATGGTTCGCTGGAGAGCGTCCGTCTCACGCTCCACGCCACCGAGGAGTTGCGCGAATCCTCCGTCGCCGCGGGGGCACGGCTTGCTGCGCTCGACGCGGCCGGCAACGTCATTCGCACATCCACCGCCGCGCCGCTCCTCAGCGACTCGGCCACGATTGCGTTCACGCTCTCCGCCGCGGACTGGACGACACTCACGGCCGGCGCCACGCTCATCTCCGTCGGCGTCACACCTGAGCTTCGCGCCCTTGCCTGGGGCGAGAACGTTCCGATCCTCGCGGCCCCGGAGTGGGCAACGATCGCGCAGACCGTGCGCAGCTCGCCCGAGCTGCCGGTCGAGCAGCGCGACTCCCTTTCATACCTCATGTCATGGCTTGCGTCGATCGCACCGGGAGCCGATGGCACGCGTGCGCTTTACGAGGTCGATGATCTCGGCCTTCTTGGCTCGCCCGTCGACGATGACGACCCGGCGCGATTCATCTTCGCTTCACCCCTGCACGCGCTGCCCTTCTTCGACAGCGTCACCCGGCTGTCGCTCGCGCGCGAACGTTGGCTCGATCACGAGACCGGCACCTTTCTGTCGGTGGAGCCGCTCGGCTTCGTCGACAGCGCCAATCGATACAGCTATGCGGGCGGTGATCCTGTCAATGGAAGAGATCCGACAGGCGAGCTTTGCGAGCGTGCGAATGCGGCCGGCTGGTGGGATTGGGCCAGACGGTGCAGCCAGGACGTCGGGTGGGTCGCAGAGGCGACCAATGAAGGCATCGCCGCGCCCAGGAATATCGGCAGGAACCTCCAGCGCGCCGCCGGTGGTGTGGTGTCTACCGGGAAGCTGGTCGCTGGTCCGGTCCGGATGCTGTTTTGGGATTTGCCGTCCGCTTCCTTCAACGATGCCGCGGCTGACCGTTTCGTTGCAGCCGGCCAATCCATCGGGAACTTCGTCTCGCACCCAATCGACACCACGATTCGCGCGCACGAAGGGATGGCGGCAAACGTTCTCCGCCATGAGCAGCAAGGCGAGTACGTAGCTTCCGGCGAAGCGGCTGCGAGCCAAGCACAGACGGACTTCCTCGTCGCTTA
>JBDTOZ010000004.1:0-5257 GCA_039932995.1 Acidobacteriota bacterium
TCGAGTCGTCGAGCCTCAAGTCTCACGGCAGTCTCACAGTCTCACAGACGCCGGTGCCATCGACTCTTTGAGACTATCTATGAGACTTTGAGGCTATGAGACTCCTCGACGACTCGACGACTCGACGACTCGACGACTTGACGACTCGAAGACTTGACGACTTGAAGACCCGACGACTCGAAGACGCGACGACGACGATGACGAGGAGGGGCCCGAGGAGGAGGGCCGGGCGATCCGGGCTAGCACCCGGCAACCCGCAAGCACTAGAATCCGCCGCCACGGCGTACGTTGTGCATTTCCGCCGTGCGGAAACGATGACCAAGTCAGAAAAAGCATCCAGTTCAGCAGTGGCCGACCCGGTCTGTGCTCCGCAGTGGACCGATCTGCTCCGTCAGATGATTCTCATCCGGCGCTTCGAGGAAGCGACCGAGCGCGAGTTCCGGAAGGGCAAGATCGGCGGCTACCTCCACGTCTACATCGGCCAGGAGGCCATCGCCTCCGGCATCCTCAGCGCTCTCGGCAAAGACGATGTCGTCTTCTGCGGCTATCGCGACCATGCCCAGGCGCTCTCTCTCGGCTCGGACCCGAATGCCGTGATGGCCGAACTCTTCGGCAAGGGAGCCGGCCTTTCGAAGGGGAAGGGCGGGTCGATGCACCTCTTCGATGCCGAGCACGGCCTTTACGGCGGCTACGGCATCGTGGGCGGACACCTCACCCTGGCGGCCGGGGCCGCGTACGCGTTGCGTTACCGCGGCACGGACCGGGTGGCCGTCTGCTACTTCGGCGATGGGGCCATGAACATCGGCTCCTTCCATGAGGCCATGAACATGGCCGGCCTGTGGGGTCATCAGGGCATGTGTCCGGTGATCTTCGTCATCGAGAACAACGGCTACGCGATGGGCACGGCTCTGGAGCGCCACTCCGCGCTCACCGACCTCTCCGCGCGCGTGCAGGCGTACGACATCCCCACCGAGAAAGTGGACGGCCAGGACATCTTCGCCGTGCGTGGTGTGGCGGACCGGGTGGTGCGCCAGGTGCGTGAGACGGGCAAGCCGTATTGCATCGAAGCGGTCACGTATCGCTTCTCGGGGCACGGCGCGGCGGACATCCTGCAGCCGTACCGGCCGAAGGAAGAGGTGGAGCGGCACCGTCAACGCGATCCGATCAACATCCTCCGCACCCGGCTGTCCGAGGTTTGCGGGCTGAGCGATGAAGAAGTGAAGACGATGGACGACTGGGCGCTGGACGTCGCCGCCAAAGCGGTGAAGTTCGCCGAAGAGGCGCCTCAGCCTGCGCCGGAAGAGTTGTTCACGGACGTCGTGGCCGAGCACGGACCGCGTCCTCTGCGCGACTCGGAGACAGAGTGAGGAGGCTCACAGGTTCACAGTCTCACAGTCTCAGAGAGAGACGCACTCGGCACTGTGAGTCTATGAGCCTATGAGACTGTGAGCCTATGAGACTGTGAGGCTCGAGATTGAGACAACGTTGATCGATGGTGAGGGACCGCGGCCCGGGGCCGAGAACGACCATGACTGAGAAAAGCTACCGCGACGCGATTCGCGACGCGATGATGGAAGAGATGGACCGCGATCCGAACGTCCTGATCATGGGCGAGGACATCGGCGTCTATGAAGGAACGTTCCGCATCACCGCGGGCATGCTGAAAAAGTATGGACCGAAGCGGGTCATCGATACACCGATCGCCGAGGCGGGCATGGCCGGCACGGCGGTGGGGATGGCCATGATGGGATTGCGGCCGATCGTGGAGATGATGACGATGAATTTCGCCATCGTGGCCGCCGATCAGATCCTCAATCACGCCGCGAAGGTGCGCTACTTCTCGGGCGGCCAGGTGGATGTGCCGATGGTCATCCGCGGACCGCAGGGCGCGGGTGTGCAGCTCTCGGCGCAGCACTCGCAGTCGTTCGAATCGTTCTACGCGCACTTTCCGGGCATTCACGTCGTGGCTCCGGGCACGCCCGCGGACGCGAAGGGGATGCTCAAGACCGCCATCCGCGGCAGGGACCCGGTGATCTTCCTGGAGAGCGCGGCGTTGTACGGAATGAAGGGCGAGGTTCCGGACGATCCCGATTTCACGGTGCCGTTCGGCAAGTCGCGCGTCGTTCGCGAAGGCACCGACGTGACCATCGTGTCGTACAGCCGCATGCTGCAGCTCTCGCTCACGGTGGCCGACCAGTTGGCGAAGGACGAGGGCATCGAGTGCGAGGTCATCGACCTGCGCACGCTGCGGCCGCTGGACCTCGAGCCGGTGTATGCCTCGGTGGCCAAGACCCATCGTGCCGTGGTGGTGCAGGAGCAGTGGAAGCCGTTCGGCGCGGCCGCGGAGATCGCGGCCAGCATCACCGAGGCCATGTTCGACGAGCTCGATGCACCGGTGGCCCGTGTGACCGGGGAAGACGTCCCCATGCCGTACGCGCGCAATCTGGAGTTGCTGGCCACTCCTCATGAGCCGGAGATCGAGCGCGCCATTCGCAAGGTGATGTACCGGAACGCGTAGTGCTGAGTGCTGGGTGCCGGGTGCTGCAGTCCGCCCGCCCCTGCACCTGACGGGAGACTTTCATGGCCGAGTTGATCATGCCCAAAGCGGGCGATGCGATGACCGAAGGGAAGGTCGTCCGCTGGTACAAACAGCCGGGCGATGCGGTGAAGCGGGGAGAGCCGGTCGCGGAGATCGAGACCGACAAGGTCAATCTCGACCTCGAGGCCGAGGCCGAGGGAACGCTCGGCGCGCATCAGGCGAAGGAAGGCGACATGGTCGCCGTGGGCAAGACTCTCGTGATGATCCTGGCCGCGGGCGAGCAGGAAGCGCCCGCAGCGGAAGCGAAGAGCGAGCCGCAGCCGGATGCGGGGGAAGCGGCGAAGGAAGCGAAGCCTGCCTCGAGCGAAAGTGACGAGGCACCCCAACGCCGCGCCACCGACAAGAAAGACAGCGTCAAACACACGACGGGTGAGTATCACGAGGCCATCGAGCAGAAGGGCCCGCGCCGCGATCGCACGTCGCCCGATTCGGACGTGGTTCCGACGAACGTGGTTCCGATGCCCGAGAGCGGCGGAGAAGGCGCCCGCAAGCGCTCTTCGCCGCTGGCGCGGCGCATGGCCAGCGACCTGGGCGTGAACCTGGAGAGCGTGCAGGGCAGCGGGCCGCGCGGACGCATCGTGGCCGCGGATGTGAAGAATGCCCAGAGTGCGCCGGCTCCGGCGGCACTTCCCGGCACTGCGCCGAAACCAGCCGTCGCACCGCTCGAGGCGGCGCCGGCGCTGGAGACGAAGATCATCCCGCTGAGCGCGATGCGCCGCACGATCGCCAAGCGATTGGCCGAGTCGACGGGACCGATCCCGCACTTTTATCTGACCGCCGACTACGACGTCGGCAACCTGCTCTCGCTCCGCCAGCAGATGGTGGAGATGACCGGCGCGAAGGTGAGTCTCAATGACTTCGTCATCCGCGCGATCGCGCTGGCCCTGCGCCACCATCCGAACGTGAACGCGAGCTGGGGCGACGACGCCATCACGCAGCATGGGGAAGTGCACGTGGGCGTGGCCGTGGCCACGGCCGACGGGCTGATCACGCCGGTGATCCGCGATGCCGATCAGAAGTCCGTGCTGGACATCGCCGCGGAAGTACGCGCTCTCGCCGACAAGGCCAAGAATCGCCGCCTCAAGCCCGACCAGTATCAGGGCTCGACCTTCACCATCTCCAACCTCGGCGCCTGGGGAATCGAGGAATTCACCGCCATCATCAATCCGCCCAATGCGGCCATCCTGGCCATCGGCGCCGCCGAAGCTCGCCCGGTCGTCGACGCCAATCGCCAGATCGTCGTGCGCGACCGGATGAAGGTCACGATGTCCTGCGACCACCGCATCGTCGACGGAGCCGGAGGAGCGGAGTTCCTCAAGACGCTGAGGCAGTACGTGGAGCAACCGCTGCGGCTGGTGTTGTAGATCGGTTGGCGGCCGGCCGTTCCGCGCCGGCCACCCGCTGACCAAGTACAATTCCGCCTTAAAGGAACCCCATCCCGTGAAAGCCATTGCGGTCCTGATCGCCGCGCTCTTCCTCGCGCTTCCCCTGTCGGCCGATTTCTGCGACATGAACCTTCGGTATGAGAACGGTCAGTTGCGGTGGAACGCGATTACCGGAGCGACCAACTACAGCGTCCTCGCGAACTATGGATCGCTGAAGGCTCCGGAGTACGCCACGACGCTCAATACCTTCATGCCGGTGACGCGCCGGGCCAGCGGTCCGGTCATGGTGCACTACATCGTCACCGCGGAGATCCAGCCCGGGGTGCGCATCCTTCCGGGCGATCCTGTGGCGCTGGCCGAGGCGGTGGATGCGTGCACGGGGACGATCGACGTGACCCTGGCCGCCGATCCCGCCTTTCGCAAGCTCACCAGAAAGGCTGTCTTTCCCGTGGTCGGGTCGACGCCGGGGGCGTTCGGTGGACAGTTCAAGACCGCGCTGGAGATTCGTGGAGGTCCTTCCCAGCATGGCCGCCTGGTCTTTCATCCGGCGGGGAGGGCGGCCGCGGATGACGATCCGTCCATGGCGTATTCGTTCCTGAATACCCGCGTGATGACCTTCGACGACGTGGTTGCGGCGATGGGTCAGCAGGGACTGGGATCGCTCGACATCGTGCCCGACGCAGACTCCGCGGATCGTCTGCCCGAGGGAGTGGTGCGGCTGTACAACGACACCTCCATCGGCACGTTCGGCACGTTCAACGGGGCGGTCCTGCCCTCCGACTATCTCAATCCGGCTGGGCTGCTGGTGCATATTCCGGACGAGCGTTTCCGCGTGAACATCGGTCTCCGGGCGTTGGAGGCAACGAGTGTGCAAGTGATCATCCTCAATGCCGCGGGGCGGCCCGAGGGATTGCGCAACCTGACCTTCCCGGCGGGTTGGATGGAGATGAAGTCGGCGTCGGATTTCGCGGGCCGCGCGCTCACGCCCGGACAGTCCCTGTCGATCTCGGTCTTCGGAGCCGCAGTACCGTTCTACACGATCACGGAGAACGCCACCAACGATCCGACTCTCGTGCTCGGTCCCCCTCGCGAGACCCAGACGGACGCGGGCAAGTTCGTGGACTGAATGTTTTTTGTTGCTGGTTGCTGGTTGCTGGTTGTCGGGGGTTTTTCGTGCTCGAGATCATTGCTCGAGCAATTCACAACCAGCAACGAGTAACCAGCAACCAGCAACCAGCAACCAGCAACCAGCAACCAGTAACCAGCAACCAGC
>JBDTOZ010000005.1:0-1675 GCA_039932995.1 Acidobacteriota bacterium
CGAGTCGTCGAGTCGTCGGGTCTTCGGGTCGTCGAGTCGTCGCGTCGTCGAGTCGCAAGTCTTCGGGTCGTCGAGTCGTCGCGTCGTCGGGTCGTCGAGTCTTCGACGTTTGGCCCGAAAAAACCGAGAAACTCGAAGACTCGAAAACCTGACAACGCGAAGACTCGAAGACTCGAAGACCCGACGACGCGAAGACTCAAAGACTCGACGCCTTGACCGTGCGCGAGAACATCGCCCAGGCAGTGATCGCCAGTCTCTAATCCGCCTGCCGGGGGCCCATTGCGCTCTTGAACACCTTCGGCAGCGGGGCGGTGAAGACCAGGCGCTTGCCGGTGACGGGATGGTCGAAGCCGAGGAGCTTGGCGTGCAGGCCGAGGCGCCCGAGGGGGTTGATGGTGCTGCCGTACAGGCGGTCGCCCACGACGGGATGTCCGGCCTCGGTGAGATGCGTACGGATCTGGTTCTTGCGGCCGGTCTCGAGACGGATCTCCAGCATGGACAGCTTCCCGTTGCTCTCGATGGTCCGGTAGTGCGTGACGGCCAGCTTGGCGTCAGGATGCGCGTCGACGCTCTCCATGCGCAGGTCCTTGCGCTCGCGGAGAAACGAACGAATGGTGCCGGACGGCGGAGTGAGCTCGCCTTCGACGATGGCCACGTAGACACGATCGACGTCGTGCTCCGCGAACTTTTCCTTCAGGGCCTCGCGCGCTTCGAACGTCTTGGCGAAGACCAGCACTCCTGAGGTCTCGCGGTCCAGGCGGTGGACGACGTGAATGCGCTCCTCCCCCTTCTCTTTGAGATACACATTGAGGTACGCCTGCGCGGTGGTCTCGCGCTCACGTTCCGTGGCCACGGTGAGCAGTCCGTTCGCCTTGAGGACGACGATGACCGCGGCGTCCTCGTGCAGGATGGCCAACTCTGGCGGCAATGTGACCGGGGCCGACTTCTGCCCGAGCTCGATCGTATCGCCGCGATCCAGCGCACAACGGGCGTTCTTCTCCACCTCTCCGTTGACGCGTACGCGTCCCGCCTGCAGCATCTGCCGCAAGGTCGTCTTCGAAGAATCGGGGAAGAGTTGCGCCAGCGCATCGAGCAGTGCACCCGGTTCGGTGATCGTCTTTCGCACGGGAGGATGATACGGATACCCGGCCACCTTGGCGCCGGCCAAGATGTCGGGCCCAGACTCCAATGCCAAGCCACGGAAGTGCTATCTTACGGAAGCTGTCTGGAGGTGTAGAAATGTTGACGATGATCGCCATGGCCGCCTGTGGCGGACTGGTCGCCGTTCTCGGCATTCCGATGATGAAGCGCCGGGTCCGGCCGAACGGGCTGTACGGCCTGCGCACCCCGGCCACGTTTGCGGACGAATCGGTCTGGTATGACGCCAACGCCCAGAGCGGCAAAGACATCGCGATCCTGGGAATCTTTCAGCTCATCCTGGCCCTGGCTCTTCCACTGGCCGGCCTTTCCACCACGAGCGTCGCTCTCGCTTGGTCCGCGGCGTTCGTCGTGGGCGCATTGGTCATGGCCACGGTGGGCTGGCGTCGCGCCGACCGTTTGCTGCGGGAACGTCAGGCATCCTGACGACCATCCGGAAACTGTGAGACGCTGAGAGCATGCTGCTCTCCCGCCGAGCGCTTCTCGCGGCTGCCGCCGGCTCCCTGGCCGCCTGCGC
>JBDTOZ010000006.1:0-17317 GCA_039932995.1 Acidobacteriota bacterium
ACGCGCAAGTGGAGAAGGCTCTCTCGCTCTTCCCCGATGCGCAGAAGCTGGCTGCTTCCGCGGCGCTCTCTCGCGGTCACGAAGGCGAGCCACGGCCCGCGGACGGAGGAGTGAGGGCGGCGCAGGCGAATCCCAAAACGGAGTGATTGGATGGCGGTTGGCGGTTGACGGTTGGCGAGGTTTGCCGGCCGATCCACTGCCAACCGCCAGAATCGTTCCCGCGGACATCGCATTCGGTTGGCGGTTGACGGTTGGCGGAGGTTCGCCACGATTCCACTGCTGACCGCAAGAATCATCCCGCGGACATCGCACTCAATTCCGCACAAAGCGCAGGCGGCCCGGTTTCTCCCGCCAACCGCCAACCGTCAACCGTCAACCGCCAACCGCCAACTTCTCCCACAACGCGTTTTTTCGCCCCCGCAAACCCTCCCGCCAACCGCCGAATCTTTTTTGTGGTACCGTTTCGCCGCTTTTTCGAAGGGGAGATCCGGAAACAAATGCCTGAGCTGGGAAAGAAATACACCTGCTATAGCTGCCATACGAAGTTCTATGACCTGGGCAAGCCTGTTCCTCTCTGCCCGAAGTGCGGAGCGGATCAGCGGGACGCGGATGAAGCGCCTGCCTATGTCGCGCCGCGCGGCCGTGCCGCGCGTGTCGTCGAAGAACCTGCCGAAGAGGAGGATTTCACTCCAGCGGCAACGACGGAAGCGACCGATGAGGAGGGAGAAGAAGCCTTTGTCCCTGCCGAGGACGATCGCGAAGAGGATGTCGAAGAAGAGGAAGAGTACTAGCCGGCCGATGGTGGCTTGGGCTCCGGTCCGAAGAGCCGTCTGAGGCAGTCGTTCGTTCTGTCGCGCAGTCTCCTGCGGGGTGCCTGGATGAGGAACATTGGTCTTCTCGGTTGCATCGGAGCGCTCGTTCTGGCGCTCATCATCGGTGGTGTGTTCTTCGTCAGCGTCCGCAACAATCTGGTCGGCCTGCAGGAGCAGGTCGACCAGCAGTGGGCGCAGGTGGAGAGTCAGTATCAGCGGCGCTATGACCTGATTCCCAATCTCGTCCGCACCGTGCAGGGCGCGGCCAATTTCGAGAAGTCCACGCTCGAAGCGGTCGTCAATGCCCGGGCGCGTGTGGGTCAGGTGGCCGCTCCCGCGGGACCTCCCGGAGCTGCGGGAGCCGTGACCAGCAATCAGGCCCAGATGGACCAGTTCGCCGCGGCCCAGCAGGGGCTGAGCAACGCGCTCTCCCGCCTGCTCGTGGTCGTGGAGCGCTATCCCGAACTGAAGTCGAATGCCAACTTCCTCGAGCTGCAGTCGCAGTTGGAGGGAACCGAAAATCGCATTGCCGTCGAGCGCCAGCGCTTCAATCAGTCCGCGCAGCAGTTCAACGTGGCCGTGCGCCGCTTCCCAGCCAACATCGTGGCCAGCATGAGCGGCTTCAAGCCGCGCGCGTACTACAAGGGTGTGGCCGGCAGCAGTCAGGCGCCCGATGTGAACTTCGATTTCGGCACGACCGCAACGACTGCCACCCGGTGATCCGCTCCCATCGCCATGATGAAGGCGGAAGCATGAATGACCAGGGTGGAAGGCTGACCGAGAGCGGCGCCACGCGGTTCGAGCTCCGCCAATGAGCGAAAGCCGCCGGCGACCGCGCCCGTGGGCCGTGGACGGAAGACGATCGGGAAGGCTGCCGATCCTTCGCGCTTCCTCCTGCCTCCTGCTGTTCGTGCTGCTGGCCGCGACGACGCGGCTGGCAGCGCTCGAGGTTCCTCCTCCTCCCACGCAGTGGGTCACGGACGGCGCGGGGATCCTGGGCGGTACGGAGACGGACCTGCTCAACCGCAAGCTGGAGCAGTTCGAAAAAACGAGCGGCGCGCAGTTCATCATCTACACCCTCCCCTCCATCGAGAACGAGTCGATCGAGGACTTCACCATCCGTTGCGTGGAGCGGTGGAAGGTGGGGCGGAAGGGCTACGACAACGGCCTGGTGATCTTCGTCTTCTCGAAGGAGCGGAAGATCCGGTTCGAAGTCGGCTACGGACTGGAAGGAACGGTCACCGACGCGTTCACTTCGCAAGTGACCCGCGAGGTGATCGCGCCCTATTTTCAGAAAGGCGATTACGGGGGAGGGTTGACGGCCGCGGTGGACACCGTCACCGCGAAGATCAGCAAGAACGAAGCTCCGGTGCCCGTGACGCAGAGCGGCGGCGGACAGCAGCAGGCCACCAGCGAGGGCGGAATCGTTCCCACTCTGATCGTTCTTTTCGTGGTCTTCTTCGTGATCCTGCCGATGCTGAGCCGGCGCCGGAGCGGTTGCGGCGGCTGCGTGCTGCCGTTGTTGATGTCGGGAGGTGGCACGACCTTCGGGCGAGGGGGCGGGTTCTCGGGAGGCGGGTTCGGCGGCGGATTTGGCGGCGGGGGCGGGGGATTCTCGGGTGGCGGCGGCGGCTTCGGCGGCGGCGGCTCGACGGGAGGCTGGTGATGCGGCAGAAGGAGTTTCTGGCGGCCCTCGACCAGCAGCGGATCGTCGAGGCGATCTCCGCGGCGGAGATGCTCACCTCGGGCGAGATCCGCGTGCACATTCAACCGAAATCCCGAGGCGAGATTCGCAACGTGGCGGAACGAACGTTCGAACGATTGGGGATGACCAAGACGGCGCTGCGTACCGGCGTGCTGCTCTTCATCGCCTCCGAGGAGCAGCGTTTCGTGATCCTGGGCGATCTGGGCATCGACGAGAAAGTGCCGGCCGGATTCTGGGACGAGATCGCGGCGAAGCTGACCATCCACTTCCGCGCCGGTGAGCTCACCGAGGGCATCGTCGAGGCCATTCGCGCGGCCGGCGAGGCCTTGCGCGCCGACTTTCCGCGAGCCGACTCGGACGTGGACGAGCTGAGTAACGAAGTCAACGTCGAGGAGTAGAGCACCGCGATTTTCGGTGCCCCAACGTCCAGCGAGATGCGATCCCTGACGACTGTGGTCATCGCGCTCGGCGCCAATCTCGGGGACCGCGCCTATCAGCTTCGGCGGGCCATCGCCCTTCTGCCCGTGCGCGTGGTGAAGGTCAGCCCGTTCCTGGAAACGGAACCGGTGGATTCACCCGCCGGCTCAGGGCGTTTCCTCAACGCGGTGGTGATCGGGTACACGGACATGAAGCCTCAGGCTCTCCTGGATGCGCTGCTGGCGTTGGAGAGCCGGCTGGGACGGGTGCGTCGTGGACGGCGGAACGAGCCGCGCACGATCGACCTCGATCTCATCCTGCATGGGGCGACGCGCATGCGCACGAGGTCGTTGACGCTCCCTCATCCGCGAGCGCAGGGGCGGGAGTTCGTCACGACGCCGTTGCGGGCGGTGTGGCGTGCCGGGAGCGGGCCATTGCCGAAGCTCCTCCAAAGCGCCCCTTGACGGTCACTCCGGGTCGTCGCCACTCCGGCGGATCGGGGCCGGTGGACGGAGGCGTGACATGGGCGCCGCTTTGCGTGGAACCGATGCCGGTGCGCCCTTGCGCTGCACCGGCCTGCGGCGGCTGGTGCGCGGGGTGGCCTGGCGGCGGAGGAAGAAGGCCAGGATGCCTGCCAGGACGACCGAGATCGCCCCGCCGGCGTTCAACCAGTCCGAAGGCTGCGGGGCGTGCTGCACGACCGATTCACTCGGATTTGCTGGATTGACGTAGACGATCACCGACTGACCGACGCGGAAGGGATCGCGCCGATTACTGAAAGCAAGGTGCTCGTTTCGATACTGGCGACCTTCATAGTCGTAGCCGGCCGCGAGCTCACCGCCGCTCGTGCCACTGACCTTGTCGATCGTGCCCTCGGCCTGCGTCCACGAACTGGTGCGCGCGGCCTGCTTGCTGGCCATGCCGGAACTGATGAACAGTGCGACAGCTAACGCCAGTAGGACGAGTGGAACGATGACGGCGGACGCTTTCTTCATGGCTACCGGAACTCCCTCGGCGGACAAATGTAGCGCTTTTCCCCTCTCCGAATCACTTCCTTTTGCGACTATTTTTCGCTTCGACGCGAGAAAGTGAGAGGAGCCGGGTGTGTTAGTATCCCGCTTTCCGTCATTCTGTCGTTCTAGCGTGAGTCGCCGAGGGTCCGGCGCATCAATCAGTCGTGATCATGCCAGGGGGAAGCCCCTCGAGGACGTAGTCATGTCGCTTCTTTCCCCCGAAGTCGAATCGACCTACGAGATTCTCGAAATGATGGGTGAGGGGGGGATGGGCGCGGTGTACAAAGCCCGCCACCGCGTCTTTGCGGATTTCTGTGTCATTAAGGTGATGCAGGGTCACTTGATCGCGGACCCCCGATCCCGCGAGCGCTTCGAGAATGAGGCCCGCAAGGGAAAACAGATCGATCATCCGAACATCGCCCGGGTGCTGAACTTCTTCGTGGGCAGCAACGGCAACGCGCATCTGGTGATGGAGTACATCGACGGCGTGAACCTGCATACGGTCAGGGCACGCCGCGGAACGGCGCTCGATCCCGCCACGGTCGTGACCATCGGCACCCAGGTCCTCAGCGCGTTGGCCTGCCTGCACGAACGGAACCTCGTTCATCGCGACATCTCGCCGGACAACATCATGATGCTGCAGGACGCCGGCGGCGCCATGCGTCTGAAGCTCATCGACCTCGGCATCGCCAAGTCCCTGGACGTCAATACCACGCCCATGACCCAGGCCGGCTCGTTCATCGGCAAACCCCCTTATGCCGCCCCCGAGCAATTCGGCGGGGAAGTCGATGCGCGGAGTGACCTGTATTCATTCGGCGTGGTCCTTTACGAGCTGTCGACGGGCAGTCGTCCCATTACGGGCACCAATGTCGGTTCTTATGCAGTCGCCCATCATTCCGTGCAGCCGTTGCCTTTCGCGCAGAGCGACCCCGACGGCCGCGTCCCGGACACGCTCCGCAGTGTGATTCTGAAGGCCTTGGAGAAGCAGCCCGGACGCCGCTATCAGACGGCGGCCGAGTTCGCCGCCGCCCTGCGCGGGCAATCCTTCTTCGATCGAACGCAGTCGATGGAAGTCCCGCTGGTGCTGCCGGCCACTGTGCCCGTCGCGCCATTGCCAACGCCGCCGGTGGATGCGCCGGTGTCGGTGTGGCCAGCGCCACCGCCGCCGCCTGTAATCCAACCCGGCCCGGCTCCCGCGACGTGGACGCCGCCCGCAACGCCGCAACCACGGTCCCCGCGCAAGTATTGGCGCTATGTGACAGCGGCCCTGTTGTTGTTGTTGGGTGGCTTTGTGTATGCGTTCCGGACGTCGGGTGAATTGGACAACGACGACAAGTTGAAGCTGGGCGGGATCATCCGCAATGTCGTGGCCGAGGGCCGCGAGCCTTCCATCACCGATCCGTCTATCGCGGCGTTCATCACTACGGAGAAGGTGAAGCCGGAGGTGGTCAAGCCGTTTGCCGTGGAATTTGCGATCAAGCTGCGCGACGCCGCCAAGGAGATCGACAAGGGAAAAGAAGCGATTGCGCGTAAGGACGCTCAGGGAGCGTATTCCGCGTTCTCGGAGGCCAAGCGCATCGATCCGGATAACGCGGACGCGTGGACGGATTTCGGCGGCGCCGCGGCCTTGCTCAATAAGCAGAGCGAAGCCACCGCTGCCTATCAGCGCGCGCTGGCCATCAAACCGAATCACTGGATCGCTCATTACAACCTGGGCTGCCTGTATGCGCGGGCCGGGCAGATGACCGACGCCCTGGACATGGTGGGCTTGGCCATGAGCGAGATGAGACAGCAGCGCACGCCGGTGGAAGCCAGAAGCATTCTGGCGAGCGTCCGCCGGGACGAGGCATTGAAGGAGCTGTGGAATGATCCGCGTTTCACGAAGATCGTGGCTGAGCGTTAGCGGTTTGCTGCTCCTTCTGGGGCTCACGTCCCGGATGGACGCACAGAGCGCGGGTTGTAACCGCGCCCAGGCCATCGTCGACGAAGTCAAGGCCCAGTACGAGTCGGGCCACCCCGATCATCAGGCCGTGCTGACCAAGCTCAAGACCGCCCAGCAACTCTGCCCCACCATGGGCGACGCATGGAAGTACGCGCATTGCAGTGCCCTGGCCCTCGGGGACGCCGCCAGCGCGGATCGCTTCAAGACCCGGGCCCTCTTCAATAACGTGAGTGACCTGAGCTGCGGACTGGCCGGACCGGTAGCCGCTTCGCCGATGCCGTCCTTCGTGCGCCAGAAGTACGCCCTCGTGATCGGCATCGGCAATTTCCGCGATCCCGAGATCCCGAAACTGAAATTCGCGGCCAAGGACGCCCGGGATTTCGCGCGTGTCCTGACCGAGCCACTGCACGGCAACTTCCCGCCCGAGAACGTCACGCTGCTGACCGACGAGAAGGCCACGCGGGAAGCGATTCTGAACGCGCTCCAGGAATTGATCCTGCGGGTCAAGCCGGAAGACCTGGTGGTCGTCTATGTGAGCTCCCACGGGTCACCGTCGAAAGAGAACAAGGGTCTGGGCGGGATCGGGCACATCGTGACCTACGACACCAAGCTCGAGCGGATCTGGGTCGACGCCATCGAGTACCAGGATTTCGCGGCCAAGACTTCGCTCATCCCGGCCCGCCGCAAGGTGGCCTTTCTCGACACCTGTTTCAGCGGCCAGGCCTCGCGCACCGGAGCAAAGCTTCTCAGCATCGAAGGAGTCGGGGTGAACGACCAGACCGCGAAGCTGTTCCTGTCCGGGGAGGGGACGTTCGTCATTACGTCCAGCAAGTTTGACGAGAGGTCGTGGGAAAGCGACTCCATTCAGAACAGCTATTTCACTTTCTATCTCATGGACGCCCTGACGCGGTCCAAAGACGAGCCGCCCACGGTAAAAGACGTCTTTCAATACCTTTCGTCGAAGGTTTCGGCGGCGGTGGCGAAAGACAAGAATCAACCCCAGCATCCACAGATGCAGCCGTCGACCGGTCCCGGCGATGTCCGGATCGGGGTCATGCCCCGCGGCGACGGAAACTCTTGAGGAGAGGACCATGGACACCCGGATCGTACGGCGTTGGGTACAACTCGGAGCGGTAGGTGCGGTGCTGTTGGCCGCCGAAGTGGCGCTCGGCGGCGAGGGCTTCGGGATGCTCCGCAAGCGGGCCAATCTGGCGCGCATTCACCCTCCTCAGGTGAACATCGGAAGCTCCACCATCTTCGTCAAAACGAACAGCCAGGCCAACAAATACGCGACGGCCGCGGAGCGGATGCAGAATCTGCTGGAAAGCGAGTTGCTGGGCAGTGACCCGACCTTGCGCCTGGAGTCGCGCAACCCCGAGGTGGCCATCGACGTGACCATTCTCCAGAGCGATTACAGCGAGAAGTGGGAAGAGAAGACCGGGATGCGGAACGTCCAGACGGGCAACGACGAGAAAGGTCGTCCCGTGTTCCAGGCCCGGCAGATGCAGATCCGCTTCAAGGTCGTGAAGCATCTGTTCTCGGTGTCGTTCAAGGTGCGCGACACGAAGAAGGGGGCCACCTTGGCCGCCGACACGATCCGCAAGAACTTTCAGGCCGAATACGAGGACGGGAATGGCGCGCCGGAAGCGGCCAGCATTGAAGAATCGGACGTGGCGGCGGTCGTGGATGACCTCACCCGGAGGCTGACGCCGACGCGCGAGATCATCGGCGTGCTCGTTCCGCGGGGAAGCCTCGACAATGCCGTTCCCTTTGCCGAGGCAGGCATGTGGAGCAAGTATCTGGAAATGCTCGAGAAGGCCCCGAAGATCGTCAACCCTGTGCAGGATTCCTATCGCCAGTATGCGTTGGGCATTGCCTATGAAGCGCTCGGCTATGGCGCGGATGACCTCGACACGGCCCTCAAGTATCTCGAACAGGCATCGGCCTATTACAACGGCGCGGCCGAGGCCAATCCGAAAGAGACGTATTTCATCCTGAACTCCAAGTCGCAGCCTTCTCTGTTCGGTCGCGCGCGATCCGCCGCCGCGACGGTGCTGCCGGGTGTGGTCACCAAGCCGGTGGACACCAAAGAGGTCTCCTCCACGCTGCTCGCCCCGCTGGCGCGCGTGCAATCGGCGCTCGTGCAATACCAGAAGATGAAAGAGCTGGCCAGTGCGGCTCCCACGCTCCAGGCCAGGGCTCCCGCGCGCAATGGTGGAAGCGCAGGCGGCTCCAAGGATCTCGACGCGGCGCCGGCCACGGACGCGCTGACGAACGAGGGTGTCGTGGACATGTTGCGCGCGGGGCTGCCGGAGTCGGTGATCCTGACGTCGATCAACTCCGCGAAAAAGACCGCCTTCGATGTCTCACCCAGGGGTCTCATCCAGTTGTCCGAAGCACGGGCCAGCACCGCCCTCCTGGAGCGCATCCAGGCGGTGGCCGGCAAGAAATCGAGCGCTTCGTCGTCGAAGCCGAAATCGAAGAAGTCGAGCTGAGTGCGAAGGGGATGGACCGATGAAGACGAGATGGTGGCCGATGCTTCTGCTGATCCTTTTCGCGGCGGGCTCGCTCCTGGCCGGGGACGAGCCCACGGGAGCGAAGGAGTTGTTCGGGGGCGGACTCGATCGTACGGTCGTTCAGTACAGTGGAGAGTCCGCCCGTGAGAAACCGCCTGAACAGGTGAAGACGCGCCGGCACGCGCAGCCGAAACGTCCATTCGGGCTGAGTTGCTGGATCGAGCTCGTGGAGACGCCGGGAAGCAAGGGCACGCAGGTGGTCTATACGCGCACGTTCAAATCGGGCGAGAAGATCCGCCTGCACTTTCGCGGGAACGCCGACGGCTTCATCTCCCTCGTGCAGCTCGGCGCATCGGGCACGGCCAGCGTGCTCTTTCCCGATGCCGGCCGGAACCTCGCCGACAACACCATTCACGCGGGCGCCGATCAGGTCCTGCCCAGCGAGAAGCACTGGTTCCGGTTCGACGACACGCCCGGCGTCGAGCGTCTGCTGGTCCTCTTCGCACGCACGCGCGAGGAGCTCGACAAGTTCATTCGAGACCAGTCCATGGACATCAAGGCCACGGCGGCCATGCTGCAAGTCGCCGACCGCGTCTCCGGCAGCAAGGACCTGGTGATCGAGACGGTGGACGCCGAGGCGACGTACGCCGTGAACCGTGTTGGCGATCTCGTGGTGATGAACCTCTCGCTGGTCCACCAGTGAGGGCGCTCTCGACTCGAAGGTGAGGAAGGGCTTTCACCCGAACAGCGGCATCCGCGCTTCTTCCGGGCAATCGAGCTGCGCGAGCAGCACGGCCACGCCCAGTTCACCTTTCCAGAGAGCGTGGGCCCGTTGCGAGGTGGCGCGGGCGTTGGAGGCGGCGTGGATGGCGAGCTGGCGGGCACGCGCGAGCCAGGCGCGGTCACCGGTGCGGCGGTAGAGATCGAGCAACGCGTAAGCCCGTCCCGCGGAGCCGCAGCAGAGGTCCGACGCGTGCAGCGGCTCTTCCCACGCGCTCCACGCGGCCTCCTCGGCCAGCGACAGCCAGGGCCCGTCGCGGAACATGTCGTGAGCAGCCGTCCAGGTGAAGACGTGCCCTGCTGCGCCGTTGCACCAGCCCGGCATCATGTCCACCAGACCGCCGCCGACCGTCCGGGGCCAGAACGCGCCGCGCCCGCGGGGGATGCGTTGCCCGGCCAGATCGGACAGTCGGGACGGAACCGCGGAGGGAAGAGGTGCTCCGCTCGCGGCACACCACCGCAATGTGGCGTACAGATAGCCGCTCCAGCCATGAGCCATTCCGAGATAGGTGTCCCTCGGTAGGGCCGCGATCGCAGGCAGGGCGTCGAGGCGCGTCCAGACCTCGCGGACCAGGGCCTCTCCCGCGGGACGGACCGCCTCGCACCCACGCTCGAGCAGCAACGCTGCCGCGAGGAGAGTTCCGCTGCGGCCGAGGGTGAGATCGATCTGCTGGCAGGGGACATTGGAGCTTTCGAGAAAATCGCGAGTGGCCCGTTGCAGGCCGTACGAGTCGCCGCGTGCGTACGCGAGGAGCGCGGAGACGGCGTGCAGGCCGGTCACGGTGTGATACGGGGTCACCGCTCCGATCATGCTCTCGGGGACGTCGTGCTCTTCGGCGTACCAGCCCGCCCGCTCGCCGGCGAACGTGGCGGCCCGGCTTCGCCACACGTCCGCGAGGGCCAGCAGCCGGGCGTCGCCGCGCACCTCCGCGATGCATAGGATTCCGAGGGCCGCGCCCGCCGCGCCGTAATTGACCGAGGCGTGTGGCGGCGTCGGATAGGCACCGGAATCGTGGAGCGAGGAGAGCTCCTCTTCCACCAGGGCCAGAGCGGACTCCGGCAGAGAAGGCATCGCGGACGCCGCGCGCGCATGAGCGTTCTGCAATGCCTCGGTGAGCTCGTGCAGATCCGCGAAACGGCGGGCCGGATCCTTTTCGAGCGCGCGCCCGAGGATCGCTTCCACGTCAGGCCATGGCGGGAGGTCGCGATCCGCGAAGGGAAGCGGTGGATCGTACTGCGCCTGCCGCATCATCTCGTCGCGGTCGAAGCGAAACTCCAGGTAGTGCTTGCCGGTGAGAATGAGGTAGAGCAGGGCGGCCAGGGCGTACTGCTCGCCGGCCCGGGAGGCCTCGCGCTGGCGAGGCCCGCGTAAGGAGGCGAGGTACTCGGGCTCGAAGAAGTAGTACATCCCGCCGCGTGGCATCTCCGGGAGCGCAGAGCCCTCGAGGCGGGACAGGCCGAAGTCGATCAGCATGACGCGCGATCCGGGGCCGACGAGCACGTTGCGCGGATGCACGTCGGCGTGGATGACGCCGCGGTCATGGAGCTCGGCGTACGCGGCCGCGATGCGCGTACACAGCTCGAGCAGTGCTACTCGATCGTGGCGCCCCAGCGCCGTGGCCACTCCGGCATCGGAGCCGTCGCACCATTCGCTCACCAGCCAGGGGCGGCCGTCGTGATGGCCGTGATCGAGCAGGCGAGGGACGAGCGGAAGACCGTCCAGATGGCGCAGGATCGCGATCTCATTACCGAAGACGGAGCCTTCGAACGGCACCGGATCGCGAGCCAGCTTCAGCGCGCCCGCGATGCCCTCGCGATGCACGCGGTGGATCTCGCTGTCTTCGATGAGGTTCACGCACCGCTCGACGGTCCAATCGCCGGCGCGCGCACCTGCCTCCACCAGCGGACGCAGGTCCGGCTCCTCACCCGAGCCGGCAGGAGCGAGCACCCGATTGCGGAGGAAGATGCCGATGAAGGGAAGGAGCTCATCGAGCCAGGAGCGAGGGTCCTTGGACAGCTCGCGGCTGTTCCGGATCACAGCGTCGACGATGGTGGTCGGCTCGCGAAAGAGCTTCAGCAGAGAGGCCGTCTCGGGATCGATGATCTGAGAAGGCATGCGTCCGTGGAGACGCGAGACCGCGTAGTCGCCTTCCTCGAAATCGATCTTTGCACGCACGTCGGGAGGGAGCTCGCTCACCGGCACGAGCACGACGTCATTGCGCAGCACGAGCGGCTCGGTGACGTTCATGTCCGGTTCCGATCGGCTGCGTTCATGACGAGCTCCAGAGCGATGCCGAGGGCGCCCAGGTCCGGACGTCGACGCCGTGCCGGCGTGCGCGCTCGAGGGCGAACTGCCACGGCGGGAGCGCGGGAGCCGGGGCTTGCTTCGCGATGGCCAGCGCCGCTGCCAGGGTCTTCGCCACCCACAGCCGCCAGCTCTCGCGATCCAGCCAGCTCAGGGCCCGTGCGGAGTCCGGCGGATCGGCACCCCACGAGAGCAGGCCCTGCTCGTCGAGGGCCGCGGTGAAGGGCACTCCATGGGCGGGACAGCCGCGCAGCTCGGTGCCCAGCTCACTCGCTGCGAGGTCGAGATCTTCCTTGTATGGGAAATAGGCCACCAGTTTGTCGGGGCGGAGCAGTCCAGCCGCGTCGGGGCCGATCTTCATCTGAGCGCCTTCGATGGCGGCCAGCACACGGACGAGGGCGGAGAATGCTTCGCGGATGTGCTCCGGGCGCGGGCTGACGTAGAGCTTCCACGTGACGGCAGTCTGTTCACCGGGACGCGGCGAACGTGACTGCCAGGAGATCCAGCCGCTGTTTGCCTGCGAGCGGATCCAGTGGCGTTCGAGCAGGGGATGGTCTCCGAGATGATCGAGCACAGCCTGGCGGTCCGGAAAGCGGGATGCCCACACGCGCGTGCGAGGCAACCGGTTGTACGAATAGAGAGCGCCGGTCATCTCCGCGGCGTCTCGCGTAGAGAGAGCTTCCGCATGACGGAGAGCTTCGAGGGAGAGCGCAGGGACGTGCGCCGGCGCCTCCATCGGGCGGGGCACGTCCGCAACCAGGAGAGGGAGGGCCTCGGAGCCGAAGACGAAACGGCCCTCGCACTCGATCTCGAGGATTCCGTCGAGCACCAGGTCGAGGATGTCGTTGCGCCACGCGTCGTCCGCGAAAAGCGCGGCAGGGAGCGAGGAGGGCATGGCCAACCGGGTCAGCAGCGATGCGGTTTGCTGCCCCACCGACTTGAGAGTGGCCGCGCCCGCGAGGCGGGGAACGAGGACACCGTAGAAATCAGGATCGCGTTGCAGCTCCGCCAGGGCGTCCCTCTGGGCGGGTTGCAGCTCGTCGATGCGCTTCAGCTCCAGCGCGGGGCTGGAGCGGAAGCGCGACTCGATCCACGAAAGGGTCATTCCTTGCTCTTCAGCTCATTGCGGCGCGCGCTGAGCTTTTCCAGCTCTTGCCGGAGCTCGTTCTCCCGGGCGTCGATCTCCGCCTCGGTCTTCGGTCCGAGGGATTTCTCGATCTCGTCGAGTGCCGAGAGATGCTCCTGCAACTGCGTGCGCAACTGGCGGATGCTGTCCGGCGTCAATCCCTGCTGCGGGCCGCGCGGGCCCGGCGTCGTCCCGCAGATGCTGAACGGCGTGGTCGTGCAGTCCGTGCATTGGGGCGCGGGAGACGTGCCGCAGATGCTGAGGGGCTTGGTGGTGCAGTCGGTACACGTACCGGGTCCCGGAGTGGTCCCACAGATACTGAAGGGTTTGGTCGTGCAATCGGTGCAACCCCATCGCGGCGCGGGAGACGTGCCGCAGATGCTGAACGGCGTCGTCGTGCAATCCGTGCACTGTCCCGGACCGGGAGACGTGCCGCAGATGCTGAACGGCGTGGTCGTGCAATCCGTGCATTGTCCCGGACCGGGAGACGTGCCGCAGATGCTGAAGGGCGTGGTCGTGCAATCGGTGCACTGTCCCGGACCGGGAGACGTGCCGCAGATGCTGAACGGCTGGGTCGTACAGTCGGTGCACGTCGACACCCGCCCGCAAGCCCACTGGGAGTAGCCGCCGCAAACGGTGATGGCCTGCGTACACAGCACACATGGATTGGTGGGCCCGCATCCTCCGCCCTGGCCGATTCCCACCGGGCCGAATCCATCCGGGACCACCGTGACCCCGAGCTCTCTGACTTTCGGCATGGTCTCTCCTTTCCTATTCTTCGGTTCCCATCTCCGAGGATGGTGTTGTCCCTTGCGCGACGGCGAGGGAGGCCTCGTTCTTAGGAGTGACGGGAGTGCGGAAATCCCTACCGTGGAGAAGCGGTGGATCGGCTCCGAGCCTCGAGGCGACCGCGTCGCTCTCCTACGAGTCGCCTGATCCGGAGGAAGGGAAGGGGAGCACGTTGTCGCCTTGCTTGTTGCGGGTGGCCTCCGCCGAGCGGATGGCTGCGTCACGGACGAGGATGGCCAATTGCTGGATGTCGAAGGGCTTGCGCACCACCGTGGTGACGACGTTCCCATCGAGGCGGCGCAGGTCGGTGTCCGAGGCGGCGGTCATGACCAGCACGGTGCCGGGTTTGCGGGGATGTTGCTTGAGGTATTCGAGGACATCGTAGCCGCTGACACCGGGCATCATCAGATCGACGAGGAGCAACGCGTACTCGTGCTTCTCAAGGCATTCGATCGCGGCACGGCCATCGCGGACGGCATCGTGCGGGACGCCATCGAGCTCGAGGACTTTGCTGACCAGGTGGCGGATGGCATCGTCGTCATCGGCGATCAGCACGCGGCCGGTATCACTCACAGCAGACCCTTTGCCCGGGAGGTCAGCGGGTGCCCATCGCGCCGCCGGCTTCGAGTGTCACGCGTGCTCGTTTGACCGGTGTGGCCTTGGTGAGGATTGGATAGGGATTCACCATCTCATCGTTGGTGTTCACCGCGAAATGGAGGTGAGGCGGAGTGGTCTTTGCGTTTCCGGTATTGCCGACGTAGCCGAGGAGATCGCCGCTGTGCACTTCCATCCCCTCATACAGACCGGGCGCCCAGCGGTCGAGATGGGCGTAATAGAACGATGTCCCACTCTCCGTCGTCAGCCAGAGGCAGAGACCCCCCTTCGGTTGCTCGCCGATGAAACTGACCACGCCATCCGAAACGGCGACGAGCGCGGTGCCTTTGGGGGCGAAGATGTCGATGCCGGTGTGTTTGCGCTTCCCGCCATCCCGCGCATCGTGCCAACTGTTGGAGAGGTCGAAGGGCTGCACCCCCACCACCGGCATCTGCAGGGCAGAGCCTTGCAGCGGTGCGAAGAGGGCCTTGGCCCGGGTCGCGAACTCCGAGTCGCGTTCTTTCTTGGTCTCCGCGGTGGCCATCAGCGCCGGCTTCTTGTCGGCCTGCCGCCCGTTGAAGCGGCTGAGGTCCGAGCGAAGTTGGGCAGTCAGTTGGCTGAAGTCGTCATCTTCGGACAGGGGGACCGTCACCGGCGCGGTCACGACTACGGTCGTCGCGGAGCAGGCGGTGAAGAGAAGCAGGGACACCAACAGGCTTGCCAGCCAGCTGACCCTCCCGTGGATTGTGTGTGGCACCTTCATGGCTTCCGACGAACGACAGGGGGGAGTTTAAGCGGGCGACGACCCCGCTGTAAAGCGGCCGTCCTTCTTTTCCGGGAGTAGGCAGCGGAGGCGTCCGCTCAAAATTAGCAAATGAGTTGTCCGGTCATGACCGACGGGGCCGGATGGAGGCATCGTGTGACGGAAGACGTCGTGCTTTCCCGGGATGCTGACCGACGCGGCCCTCGACCAGATGGTCAGCTTGCCAAGGATTCTCGCTGACCAGTCATCACCACGCCCCACCCACGAGCGTGTACGTTTCGATCGGCGCCCGATCACCACGCATCAAGGGCTGAGTGGGCGACGCCGAAGGAGGTCTACCTCAGCCTCACGCCCGCCCTGACCTACTGACCTGCGGGTTGCACTGGCCTAGCGCGAGCAGCTTCTGCAACGGATCTGGAGCTCGCTCTTTCCACCGCACACGACCCGGCGAAACCAAAGATCGAAGGTATGACTCCAGGCCTTCCCTCCCATCTCCCACCGTTGGCCGAGCAAACTTTGAAGACCTGTCCGGATCGCGCAGCGCAGCGCCGCAGGCGCAGGCGCTGCTTCCCTTCTCGCTCAGCATGTAAGTTTCGAGTTTCGACCTGCCCCACCTCCGTCGTGACCGAGACGCCGATGACCTAAGATATCGCCCCATCTCGCTCGTTCAACACGCGTTCCCACTCGCCCAGCAGGCCGACCTGCAGTGTCCGATCGAGAGTTCCGTGCGCGATCTCGCCAACGGAGTGATCGTCTATTTCAAACACCACCGTCGCTCCGGTCCGATCGGAAAAGCGCTTCATCGCTGAGACAATCGACGTTACTTCATTGAAGTGAGCTTGATCTACCTTGGGGTCTAATTTCTCGGCCCACGGCGGCAGGGCCGTATACATTTCGAATGTACCGCCCACCAAAACTTCGTTGTCGTTCTCGTCGTCCTCCTCGATAAACGTTGGAGGTCCGACGGTCCAGTCGCGTGATTCGGCAACATCATCGATAGCATCCCGCAGATGCTCGATGAGTGCGTCGTCCACGTCACCGACAACGTAAAACAGCATCGTCTGAATTGGATGGTTCGGGAGCATACGATTAGCCGGAACCTCCTGGCCCGCCGGGTTGTATCTGGATCCTCCGGGCATGTGCGCATCCATGTGCCGTGACACGGGGAGTAGAGTAGATCAAGAAGATCAAGACAATCACTCTGTTTCAGCGTCCTCGAATGTCAGACGCTGAACGAACTCCGAAAACGATGACGCGCAGAACATGATGCCGGCACGGTTCTCACTACTCCCGGGGAAGGCGTCACGCTCCCGATCCCAAAACAAAACGTTGCCATATTCGCCTTCGCCGAGGGAGAGGCAAATCAAATTGCCCCCGGGGTCCGCACCTATTGGAACAAACTCATCCGGCAAGCTTTCAGCGTAAGCGTGTCCATTTTCGTAAAAATCATATGCATCTCCTGGCGCTGCCCCAAAGAGAACGCTCAGTATCCCGCGCTCAGCGGAGTTGAAATTAAAGTACGTATATGCACCGAGGCCAGTGGCCGGGAAGTTTTCAACGAAGTATCGATAATCACCGGGCAAAGCACGACCGCGCTCGCTTTCAATTTCGCCAATCTCTTCACGCGCAGCCTCTCTATCAACGTTCCCCAGTGGGTACGATTTATAACGGGCAAGCACGTCTTCGAATCGTCTCACTTCATTCACTTTTTCGAGAGAGCATTTCCACCGAGGTGTGGCACACGATTGAGGGATGCTGGAACCAGTTGCATCGTTGTCTTATCTTCGACGTGATGCCAAGTCAGGCGGTTTTCAACCCTGTGTCTGGCAGCCATCGCTGCATTAGCCTCACCGCTCGCCTTAAGCCAGCCTCGGCTTGCAGCGTAGAGCCTATCGGCTTCTGCGAAGTCGGCAGTGTGTGAGACGAGCTTCGATAGCAGCACTCTGTCTACTGCCCATTCAGAGAAATCTGGGAAATTGTTACGGAAAGGAACGGCCTTACCGCCGGTGATCGCATTGATTTCTGGTATCTCCGAAACCCAACCAGAGTTGCCCACTTCTCCAATCCAACTGCCTTGGCTTCTGGGCAAACGGATGACTATTACGCCTTCTTGACCCGCTCGACTAGGGTCTGTGAATGACTTCCACGCCTTACGCGCTTCAGCCGTCGAGAAATCACCCTCTAGCGACCCCGCTGGAGCGATGAACGTTGCGACATCGCCCATCACTCCCAACATCAGCAGCTGATCATCGGCATTCCCTGGATCGATCGGCATCTCTCCATGGAACGTTGAGCGCTCGATCCGATAGAGATACTCCCCGCTTGAGTCGCCGGTCGACAGAAGGCCTTGGACCGGCAGTACCGAGAGACGCAAGGGCGCCTCTGTACCTGTCCGCATCGCCGAGTCCAGCTTCTTAACCCCTGTACGAGGTATCTGGTTGATCCCCATCGACTCGACAAGGAACCCGGGCAGCTTCTTCGCGTAGTAACTGCACGGCAATCCTGCCTTGTCGAGGCCGAGACATTGACCAGTCGGATCTCTCCCATTGACGGGA
>JBDTOZ010000007.1:0-22573 GCA_039932995.1 Acidobacteriota bacterium
GGATCCAGAGTGTCATCGCCGACCGAGTTGAGGATGTCCTCGATCGACTTCATGTCCGCCGCGGACGGGAACACGCCTGTCGCCTCTTTATGTGCGGTTTCCTCGACCCAGTAACGCTCGCGGGCAAACGGATACGTGGGAAGAGGAATGCGTCGCGGCTTCGCCTCGCCATAGAGCTTGTTCCAGTCGAAATGCAGACCGCGGATCCAGAGATCGAGAAGCTGAGAGAACTTCCGGCGCTCGATCCACCGATCGATCGCTTCCTGCATGTCGTCATCGCGGCCAACGATGGTCATGCCATCCTGGCCGGGCTCGACGTGACCTTCGTGGACACCGTCGATGTTCTTTTCCCCACTCACATAGGCGTCCAACTTCGCGGCCAGTTGCTCGACGGAGCTGACCACGAGGCCCAGACGTTCTTCCATCGCCTCTCTGCCCATCTGCAGCGTGTAGGCGATCGCTTCCAGATCGAGCGGCGGCTCCGAGGTGCGAAGGTGGGCCAGCAGATCGCAACACCTCTGACGTAACTGCTCGGGCGTACGCGCGGAGATCGGAATCACGACCTCCGGGCCCTCGCCGCGCGGCGTCCACGACTCCTGCGGATACTCCTCGATCACCAAATGGGCATTCGTGCCGCTGAAGCCGAACGAGCTCAAGGCCGCGCGCCGGAGAGAGCCGGGCGCGACCGCCCACGCCTTTCGTTCGCGGCTGATGTAGAAGGGGGAGCTCTCGAAGTCGAACCGCGAATTCTCCTTGGTGACGTTCAGGGTCGGAACGAGCGTCCGATGGCGCATGGACAGCAGGACCTTCTGCAGTCCCGCCACGCCGGCTGCCGAGGTCGTGTGCCCGACGTTGCTCTTGACCGAGCCCAGCGCGCAATAGTTCTTCCGGGCCGTCTTTTCGCGGAAGACCGTCGCCAGCGCCTCCAGCTCGATTGGATCGCCGAGGCGAGTGCCTGTGCCGTGGGTCTCCACATAGCTGATGCTCTCGGGGTGAATTCCGTGGCGCTCATAGACCCCGCGTTCCAGCTCGATCTGACTCTGGACGCTGGGAGCGGTGATGCCGTTCGTCTTGCCGTCTTGATTGATGCCCGAGCCGAGGAGAACGCCGTAGATGAAATCGCCGTCCCTTTGTGCGTCGGAGAGCCGTTTGAGCACCACGGCGCCCACGCCTTCGCCGTTCACGATCCCGTCGGCCGCATCGTCGAACGTACGGCATTGTCCATTGGGAGAGAACATTCCGGCCTGACTCATGGCCACATAGGAGTGAGGCGTCAGCCACAACGTCACGCCGCCGGCGAGGGCCATGTCGATCTCGCCGTTCAAGAGCGCCTGCGAGGCCAGATGAATGGCCACGAGGGAGGCCGAACAGGCCGTGTCGATGGAGATGGCCGGGCCTTTGAGATTGAGGTAGTAGGCGATTCTGGCCGCGGCGATGGCGTAGCTGTTACTGGTCACCGGCGCCGAGACCACGTCATTGCGCGTCAGGAGCGAGAGATACTCATTCGTGGAGATGCCCAGGTACACCCCGCACTTCCGATTGCTCAACGTGGTCAGTGAATAGCCGGAGTCCTCGAACGCTCTGTAGCTCTCCTGCAGAAACAGGCGGTGCTGGGGATCCATGTACGCCGCTTCCTGAGGCGAGATCCGGAAGAAGAGCGGATCGAAACAGTCGATGTCGTCCAGCGCGCCCAGCCATTTCGAGTTCGTCTTGTCCTTGGCGTTGCGGTCGGGGTCGTAATACCGATTCACATCCCAGCGTGACGGCGGGACTTCCTCGATGGAGTTTCTCCCTTCCGACAGATTCTCCCAATATTGATTGAGGTTCCCGGCCTTCGGGTAGCGGCCGGACATGCCGATGATGGCGATCCTCTCTCCGGCGCGTTGCGATTCATCCATCGCGGGCCGGCGCACCTCAATCCTGGTCTCGCCCGACGCCACAGTCACCGGCTTGGAGCGCGTCACGCGATCGCCCGCCTCCTCGGCCTCCTCCGCCGGACCCGCCAGATTGCGGAGCTCCTGTTCCAGGAAGAGGGCGAACTGCCTGACCGTCGCATGGTCGAACAGCTTGATGTGCGAGAGCTCCGTCCCGTACTTCTTGTTGAGGGAGACGATCAGTTCGGCGCCGAGGAACGAGTCCAGACCGAATTCTCCAAACGGCTGATCGACGTCGATGATCGAGACTTCGATCCGGAGGACGGCGGCCAGCGCGGCCTTGATCTGCTGCTCCAGTTGGGTGAGGCTGATCGGTGCTCTCCGCCGCGAAGGGAGGGCGCGCGAAGGAGCGCCCACAGCGGCGGTGGCGGGATTGAAAGCCCGCGCCTTCTGCAGATACGCAATCATCTTCGGGCGACTGCCTTCGACGACGAGAATCTCGTCGTCGGGCAACGCCAGCGCCCGATGGAAGGCCTGCAGCGCACTCTCCGTACGCATCGGCTGCACGCCCGTGGTCTGGAACGCCAGTTCTTCATTGGCCGGGTCGAGACGGATCCCCCCATCCCGCCAGAGGCCCCAGTGGATCGACCGTGTCCGTCCGTGGCGAAGTCCGCCGGCCACCTGCCGATTGCGATCGGCGGCGAACTGGTCCAGGAATCCATTGGCCGCCGCATAGTCGGCCTGGCCCGGGTTGCCCAACACACTGGCGACGGACGAGAACAATGCGAAGAAATCCAAGGGCAGGTCTCGCGTGGCTTCATCGAGGTGAAGCGTTCCCGTGACCTTCGGAGCCAGCACCGCTGCGAATTCAGCGGCTGTCTTCAGCGAGAGGAAGCCGTCGGCGGCCATGCCCGCACAATGAAGAATGCCGTGGAGCGGCGCGTGCTCGCCGGCGATCTGCGCAATGAGGCTCTGCACCTGACCGAGCTCGTTGAGATCCACCTGTCGATAACGCACTCTCGTCGTGTACTCGGACAATCGGTCGAGCCGCGACTGCGTCGACGGGCCGGGCTCCGCACGTCCCGTCAGGATTACGCGCGCGTCGATGGATCGTTCGAGAATCTCGCGGGCAAACAGCAAACCCAGACCGCCCAGGCCGCCGGTGATCAGGTAAATCCCTTGATCCCGGAAGGCAATCGGCGACGGGTCTTTCGATTCCGGCACCTCTGTCCAGCGCTGAACCTGTCGTGTGCCCAGATCATAGCGAACCAGAGCATCGAGTCCTCGGGTTCGCTCGTCTTGAAGAATTCCGGCCAGCGCAGCAGCAGGAATTCCGGCGGCCGTGAGAATGAGTTGCCCGGACAGCCATGCGTTCTCGAGAGCCGCGGTCCTGAGCAGTCCGCTCAGTCCGACCATCAGTTGATGCTCCGGAGAATCCGCGACGACGATCTGGATCAGGACCTCGCCGGAAGGCCTCTGCCGGATGATCGTCTGCAACTGCTCGAAGCACGCCAGCGCCCCTGCCGTATAGCGCTGCGCGACGTCTGCTCCCGTCTCCACGCTCACCGTCAAGCAGTGGCTTTCCGGAAGGAGCGCCTGGAGATCGCTGTCCGTGGCCTGCGACAGCCCGCAGAGCAGGACGTGATGCTGCGCATACGAGGGCGCAGTGTCCGACCGGCTCAGCGCACTGGCCTGCCAGTCAGGCGTGGCCATCAAGCGGCCGTTCGACGCGTCGCCCGCGACCGTCGTGGCAAGAGTTGCGGCGTCATTCGCGGGGTCCGAATCCGCGGGCACCGCATGCCGACGGATGGAAGCAGCATCGATCCAATGGCGGTCCCTGGCGAAGGGATAGCCCGGGAGACCGATGCGCCGCGGACGCGTTTCGCCGTCATGGAGCTTGTTCCAATCCAGCTCCAGACCTTGGACCCACAGCTCCGCCAGCTTGGAGAGCTTTCGATTCGCCATCCAGCGGTCGACCGTCTCCTGCAGATCGGCGTCCCGGCTGAACATCGCCACGGCCTCGCGGTTCCGCTTGACCTGTCCTTCATAAACATCCTCGATCCGCGGCCCGCCGTCGAGATACGTCTGGAGTCGGTCCACCAATTGTTCGATCGAGCCGGCGACCAATGCGAGCCGCTCATCCATCGCCGCACGACCCACCTGCAGCGTGTATGCGATCTCGGAGAGACGGAGAGAGCCACGCTCATTGCGAAGGAACGCCAGCAAGTCCTTCGCCTTCTGCCGGAGTTGTTCCGGCGTCCGCGCCGAAAAGGGGACGACGGTCTTCGTCTCTTGCGCCACCGGAGCCGGTCGCTGGACTCCCGCGGCCGGCAAATGCTCGCCGATGACCAGATGGGCATTCGTGCCGCTGAAGCCGAACGAGCTGATCGCGGCCTGACGCCGCGACGCCGCGGCCGGCTCCCACGCCTGCAGGCGTGTATTGACGTAGAACGGGCTGCCTGTGAGATCGATGTGCTCATTGAGGCGCTCGAAGTTGATGGTCGGCGGCAATTGTCTGTGCTTCAGCGCCAGCAGGACCTTGAGCACGCCGGCGATGCCCGCCGCGGTCAGACAGTGTCCGATATTGCTCTTCACCGAGCCGAGCGCACAGTACTCCCGGTTCTGCGTGTATTTGCTGAAGGCGTTCTTGAGTCCCTCCACCTCGATCGGATCGCCCAGCTTGGTGCCGGTCCCGTGGGCCTCGATCAATTGGATGGCGGTCGGGTCGATCGCATATTTGTCGTAGACGTCCTGCTCCAGGCGTGTCTGCGAATCGGGATTCGGGGCCGTGATGCCGTTGGTCTTGCCGTCCTGATTGATGCCCCAGCCTTGAATGACTCCGTAAATGATGTCCTGATCGCGCTCCGCGTCGGCGAGGCGCTTCAGCATCACCACACCCACCCCTTCGCCGGTCACGAACCCGTCCGCCCGCTGGTCGAACGTGAAGCATCGCCCTTCGGGGGAGACCATGGCTGCCTGCGCGGTGCGGATGTGCATCTCCGGCCCGGCCATCACGTACACCCCGCCGGCCAGCGCCACGTCGCTGGCACCGGAATTCAAGCTGTCACAAGCCTGGCTAATGGCCACGAGTGAGGAAGAGCAGGCCGTATCGACCGCCACGCAAGGTCCCTGCAGATTCAGGAAGTACGAGATCCGCGCGGCGATGATCGACGTCGCGGTCCCCGTGAACCCCTGCGCGCTCAACTGATGGGCGCGGGAAAGCTGGTGATAGTCACCCGTGGCACAGCCGACGAAGACCCCACACTTGCTCCCCGACATTCCGCGCGCGTCATACCCGGCGCTTTCGATGCTGTGCCAGCACGCTTCGAGAAACAGGCGCTGTTGCGGATCCATGCACTCCGCTTCTGTGGGAGAAATATTGAAGAAGAGGGCGTCGAAGCGATCGTAGTCCTCGAGCGCTCCAAGCCAATGACTGTTGGTCTTGCCCGCCACCACCTTGCCGGGCTGATAGTAGGTGGCCAGATCCCAGCGGTCCGCGGAGACCTCGCTGATGCAGTTCCGGCCCTCCGCGAGGTTCCGCCAGAACTGGTCGAGATTCTTCGCCTGCGGGAACTGCCCGGCCATACCCACAATGGCAACCGGCTGCAGGTGACCCTCGCCGCTCTCCGTCCGGTTCGCCTTCGCGTTGGACTGCACGTGTTTGCGCCGGGAGGCCAGGCTCCTCGAAGCGCGCACGCGAATCCTCTCAGTGGCGACCGCATCACCGGTGGACGACGCCTCGCGGGCGTGAGCCTCCGCCGCCGGATGCAGGTTCGGCAGCTTCCCTGCTTCGTCCGCGACGTGACGACTGAGCTCCATCAGCGTCGGATAGCTGTAGACCTTCGTGGCCTCGATCGACGTTTGATATTTTTCGTTGATCTTGCGGATCCAGGTCACGCCGCTGATGGAATCGAGGCCCAGGTCGACGAACTGGGCCCGCTCGTCGATGTCGTCCTCGCGCATCTGCAACTCGTTCGCGAGGAGGGTTCTCAGAGTCGCCGTGACGGTAGTCACCAGATTGCGGTCGGTAGTCACCAGATTGCGGTCAGAAGTCACGAGATTGCGATCGGAAGGCGACGAGTGCCCCTTGGCCGGTTCCGCCTGCGGCCTGGCCGCGATCGGCCCGCTCTCCGCCGCGAAGCGGCTCTGGATCTGCGCCAACGTATCCGACTGGCCCACGAAGGTCTCCTCGTGCATGGCCAATTCGCGCCGATAGGTCTCCTCCAGCAGTTCGTGTACGTCGCTCGTCCATGTCCGCTTGAGTGCGATCAGACTCTCACGTGAGGAGCGTGCGATCCGCCGGGCCAGCTTCATGGCGGCCGGCTCGACTTCGGCCCGAGGCATGATGGGCAGCTTCAATCCTCTCTGCCGCAGCTCGCTTCCTGTGAAGGGCCGGCCGGTCCAGAGACTCTCGCCGGCCAGATCGCGCCCCATCTTGTCCGCAAGCACCCACGTGGCGCCGGCGCCCGGCGTGAAGCCGTAGTCCATGTACGGACTCACGTAGTGGCTCTCCTCACTCAGGATCGCGAGGTCGGCAAACATCCCCAACGTCCAACCGGCGCCAATGCCGTGTCCCTGCATGGCCGCGATCACGGGGATGCTGCAATCCAGTGGCAACTGAAAGATCCGCGTGTCGGTGAACCGGGCCTGACCGGCCTGAATGGCCAGGAGGCTTTCCTTGGTGCCACCGGACGCGAAGTAATGGTCGTATCCGGTCAGCACGACCACCCTGTAAGACGGCGTCTGCTCAATGTGAGCAAAGGCCTCCGCAACGCCGTCCACGAACGCTTCGGAAAACTGATTCTTGGCCTGTCGGTCGTGCATGCGCACGACGACCATGCCTTCAGGATGAGCGGTGACGGTGACCACGGCCGAGCGGAGTGCTATCACTATGGGCTCGGCGAGCGGCCCGGCAGCGTCGGGGATGATCTCGAGATCGGGGTTCAATCCCCTGTCCCCATCATTGGCGCCGAGTGCCAGGAGGAGCGCGCCGCCCTCGGGGCGCTCCATCCGCGTAGGCGCGGTGGCCATCGGGATCGCTCGTTCTTGCGTCGGCGTCTCCGACTCAGACGCGTTACCGCGTTGCGTCAACGTTCCGACCGATGCCTCGAGGTCCCTCGCCAGATGCCGTTTCAGCAGGCGCAGCGCCTTCTGCGGCTTCGTCGCCAGCGCCGACGCCAGCTCGAGTGCATACACCGCGACCTCGGCCTCGGGAACGATCGGGCAGGTCCAACCCTTTGCCCGTAATTGCGCGCCCGTCGCGGCCGGCCCGCACAAGAGCTCCTGCGCGCAAACGCTGCCGAAACGCAGGCCCAGCAGCGCGGCCTCGGTACCCGCCGGCCCCGCATCGGTGAGCCCTTCGGCGTATCCATACCGCGCGGTCTCACTACACACCATGAAGTCACAGAGCGCCGCAGCCATAAAGGCGGCCCCGCGCGTATCGTTCGGCACAATGGCGATCACGGGATAAGGAAACGTGATGAGGCTTTCAAACAGCTTCTGCTCCACGGCGACGTTGTATGCCTCTCCTCCGCCGTCGAGCAGTCCGCGCTCGAGGCCGTACAGCATCACCGTCGCGATCGAGGACTCCTGCTGCACTCTCTTCAGGGCCTGCTGCAGCTCCGCGATCCCTTCCCGAACTTGGGTCGTCGTTCCAATCTCTACCGAGAAGATGCCGCGACCCTCGTCATAAAGACGCACAATCGGATCGGCGGCGCCGCTCGCGGCCGGAGAGTCCCCGGGCGCCGGACTGGCCAGCGTGATCGGCGCACGCTCCCGAGCAGGAGCATGCTCGATCGGGATGAGTGGACTGGCGAGCGTCAGAGAGATCCGAGTGCGCGCACTCGGCGCACTCGGCTTTGTCGACGCTGCCGGCGGAGCCGTCGTCTTCTCGATCGGGCCCAGCGCGATCTCGATTCGTACTCGCGATGAGCTCGGAGAGACCGCCTCATCGCGAACCGCCCAATGCGAGCTCGCCGCGGCTTCGGCATTCGCGCTCACAGGCACAACAGAAGCGAGGGGTTGCCAGCTCATGCCACGCATCTGGACAGCGACGTTCCCTTGCTCATCGCAAAGGTCGATCTCCACCTTGGCGTTGTCCAAGGCGCGGGTACGCGGCTCGCGGCGCACCCAGGCCACCATTTGGCGTGCAGACGGCGATCCGATTCGCAGGGAATCCATCGCAGCGGGCCATTGCAGAGCGAGGGATCCGCCGAGCAAGCCGGCGGCAGCCTGGAATGCACCTTCCAGCATGCTCGGATGAAGGCCATAGTCTCCGGCGCCGTTCTCCACTGCAGCGGGCAGGCGGAGCTGGGCCAGCACTTGATCCTCGTCCTGACGGATGGCGGTGATCGCCTGAAAGGCGGGCCCGTAATGCAGCCCTCTCGTGGCAAACTCCGCGTAGACACGGTCGGGGTCTCCGGCACGACTGAGCTCGCGCTGGAGCCGTTCGAGATCCACTCTTGCGGGAATCGCTTCCGCGCCCGGAACGGCATGCCCCTGCAAATGCACGATCTCGCGATCGCCTGCTCTCGTGTAGATCTCGTAGCCGATCTCGTCGCGGTCATCCGCCGTCAAGGCCACGCTGACGTGCGTGGGACCGTCCACGAAGATGGGCTCGCCCCAGGCCATGTCCCTCAGCTCGAGCGCCGCGGTCGCGCGCCAGGCCGGGAAGGCCTGCGCAATGGCAGTCCGGGCCATCTCCAGCAAAGCCAGGGAAGGCAGCATTCTCCGCACCGGCCCGCCCACACCCACCTGATGATCCATCAGAAAGGCTTCCTCTCCCGTGAACGTCGAGCCATAACGCTGATCGGTCGGATCGGAAGTGTTGGCGTGGACCAGCGGATGGATCACTGACCCTGCGCCGCTTCGGACTGTACCCAGTCTCGCCGGCACGTCGATCCAGCACCGCTCTCTGGCGAAGGGGTATGCCGGGAGACTGATCCGCTGCGGTCGCTCCGCGCCATAGAGCCGGCTCCAATCGACGTCCAGGCCCTTGACCCAGAGATCGAGCAGCTTGGCCAGCTTTCGTCCGGCCAGCCACTTCTCGACGGTCTGTTGCAAGTCGGGATCGGTGCTGAACGCCGAGAGGGAATCCTGGTTGCGTTTGGCCTGTCCGCGATACGCATCTTCGATCGCCGCGTCGCCGGCCACATGGGCCGCGAGCCGTTCCGCCAACTGCTCGACGGAGCTGACGATGAATCCCAAACGCTCCTCCATCGGGTCACGACCGACCTGAAGGGTGTAGGCGATGGAAACGAGATCCGAGCCCGCGTTCTGTCTCACAAAGCGCAGCAGGTCGGACGCTTTCTGGTGCAACTGCTCCGCGGTTCTGGCCGACAACAGGATGGCCGTTTTCGCCGCGGGCAGCGGCTGGCGAACGGGCGGCTGGTACTCCTCCACGATCATGTGCGCATTGGAGCCGCCCGCGCCGAACGACGAGATCCCCGCAATGCGCGGGAGCGATCGTCCGTCGATCACCGGCCGCTCCCACGCCTTCAACGTCTGATTCACGACAAAGGGCGTGGTGTCGAAGTCGATGTGGGGATTGAGCTGCGTCGAATGCAGCGACGGAACGATCTGCTGGTGCTGCATCTGCAGCAGGACTTTGGTCAGTCCGGCGATTCCCGCCGCGGACTCGCAGTGCCCGATATTCGATTTTGCCGACCCGATCAGGCAGAAGCCGGCCTCCCGCGTCGATTGCCGGAACGCGTGGCTCAATGCGGCGATCTCGATCGGATCACCGAGCTTCGTACCGGTCCCGTGGGCTTCGATGTAGCTGACGTGGCGCGCGTCGATGTGAGACTCGGTCAGCGCGCGTCCAATCGCGCTCGTCTGCGCCTGCGGATTCGGCACCGTATAGCCGTTGGTCTTCCCGCCATGGGTCAGTGCACTCCCCCGAATGACACCGTAGATGTGATCCCCATCCCTCTTCGCCTCGGACAGTCGCTTGAGGACGACTACACCCACCCCTTCCCCGGGGATATAGCCGTCCCCACCCTCTCCGAAGCTCTGACAATGGCCGTCGCCGGAGATGAACTGGCCCGCGCTGAGGACGAGGTATTTGTTGGGATGGATGCTGACGTTGACGCCTCCGGCGATGGCCAGGCTCGTACGTCCCGATTTCAGATCCTGACTGGCGAGATGGATCGCGGTCAGTGAAGAAGAGCACATCGTGTCCAGCGTCATGCTGGGACCGTGAAGGTTCAGTGCATACGACACGCGATTGGCGATGCTGCCTGCACTTCCGGCAATCCCGAGCCGATGCCCGAGCGCGCTCGCTTCCGCACCGAACAATTGGTATTCGCTGTACATCAGCCCCACATACACGCCGACCTGCCCTGCCAGGTCCCCTGCCTGCGGAGCCTGCAGGCCCGCGCGACTGTAGCCCGCGTCTTCGACCGCCATCCACGCATGCTGGAGGAACAGGCGCTCCTGGGGGTCGATGAGTTTCGCTTCTTTCGGCGAGATGTTGAAGAACAGCGGGTCGAACTCATCGACGCCGGCGATGAAGCCGCCCCACTTGCTGAAATGGCGACCGCCTTGTGTGCGATCCTCGCTGAAATACTCCCGCCAATCCCAGCGCTCTCGCGGGACCTCGGTGACGCAATCCTTTCCCTCTCGCAGATTGATCCAGAATTGCTCGAGATCGATGGCCTGGGGGTACCGCCCGCTCAATCCAATGATGGCAATCGAATCCGTTTCCGGAGTCTCTTGTGTTGCGCTCCCGCGCGAGCTCTGGAAAGGCCTCCGCGTTTTCCGTGATCGCGGAATGACTTCTGGCGTCGGACGGTGCTCGACGGCCTCGGTCCGCAGGCCATCCTCCGCCGTCGTCGCGAACAACGCTGCCAGGCGAGGGGAATGCTCGCGCATGAAGTACTGGGTCAGTTCGCCGATCGTCTGGTACTCGAAGAACAGCGTCTTGGACAGCGGGCCAAAGGTCCTCTCCAATTGATTGGTCAGCTTCAGCGCCAGGATCGAGTCGATCCCATAGCGCTCCAGCGCCGCCTGCGCGTCGATCCGGTGAGACGGGAGTTTCAACAATCCCGAAACCTGCTGACTGAGGTATTCGCTGGTCTGTTCGGTGAGACGATCCGTCGAGACCGGGGCAGAGGAAAGCGCCGAAACCGGACGCGCTTCCAAGGCGGGAGCGGGAGCGCCGAGCAAGGATCGCCGCAGCCGGCCGAGGTTCCCTTCTGCGACCAGGAACTGATCGTATGGCGAAGCCAGACTGTGGTGAAAGGCACGAATTCCTGTGGCCGAGGCCATGGGGAGAATGCCGGTGGTCTCGCGGAGCGATTCCACTGTGGCGGGATCGAGGGTCATCCCGCCCGCCTGCCATAACGGCCAGTTGATGGAGCGCGTGCGCCCGTGGCGTTGCCCGACTGCCACCTGAGCGTTCCGATAGTAGGCGAACTGGTCGAGGAACCCATTGGCCGCCGCGTAATCCGCCTGGCCCACATTTCCCCAGGCTGCGGCAAAGGACGAGAACAAGACAAAGAAGTCGAGCGCGGCGCTTCTGGTGGCCTCATCGAGGTGTACGGTCCCGCTGACCTTCGGCGCCAGAACCGCGTCGAATTCGGCTCCGGATTTCTTCCAGAGGAGCTGGTCCGCCAGCATGCCGGCGCAGTGCAGAACGCCGTGCAATCCGCCGAACTGGTCATGAATGGCCGTAATGAGCCGCTGTACGTGATCGCGGTCCTCGAGATCCAGCGTGCGATAACTCACCCGGCCCCTCTGCGCCGACAGACCGTCGAGGACTGCCTGCACATCAGCGCTCCATTCCGACCGGCCCGTGAGGACGACCTTCGCCTCCCCTGTCTCTTTCAGGATCTCTTGGGCAAAGAGCCGTCCGAGCGCACCCAGTCCGCCCGTAATGAGGTACACCCCCGACTCCCGGAACGGGATGCGTGGGATCTCCGGAACGGAAGGGACTTCCTGCCAGCGCAGAACCTTGCGGACGCCCGCTTCGTAGCGGATGGACCCATCCGACGTGCTGTTTTCTTCCGCCGCCAGCCAACCCGCCAGCGTCTCCGCCGTCGTCGAGGCTGGAACGAGAAGAAGTTGACCCGTGAACCGCGGATTCTCCAAAGCAGCCGTCTTGAGGAGTCCTGAAAGACCCGCGAGCAGGGCGTGCTCCTGCAGGTCGGGCACCACCATTTGCACGAGAACGCGCCCTGAGGACTTGCTTCGCAGGATCGTCTGGATCGCTTCCAGTGAGGCGACGGCGTGCGCCCGGTAGCGTCGCGCGATCGACTCCTCTCCGCCCGCATGCAGGGAGAGCACGCGGGAGCGTGGAAGCACAGCCTCGAGTGCAGCGGGGTCGACCGCCGTGACCTCACAGAGGATGACGTGATGCTCCGCCGGGGCGTCCGCCCCTTGCTTCATCACTGGCCGGGCAGCCTCCCACACCGGCCGTGCGTACAGGATGCCGCGGGCCGCGGAGGCAACGACGCCCTGAGTGAGCGGGCGCGACGACAATCCCAGCAGTTGCACACAACGGTTCCCCTGCTCGTCGCAGAGGTCGATCTCCATCTTCACGACGGGATCGCCGGCCCCGCTGCCCGGCGAATACCGTACCCAGGCCACCATCTCCCGCGGACACGGTCCGAGGATCCGCAGCGTCTCGAGTGCGAACGGCAGGCGTGGCTCGCGGGAGCGCGCGGACGAGTCGCCGAGCAGCCCGGCGCATGCCTGCAGGGCGCTGTCCAGCAGAGTGGGATGAAGGACATAGTCTCCCCACGTGCTCTGCGCGCACTCGGGCAAGCGGATCGTTGCCAGCAATTGACCGCTTCCCCGCTGAATGGAGACGACGCCTCGGAAGGACGGCCCATAGTGCAGGCCCATCTGCGCCCAGGTTGCGTAGACGCTCTCCGGCTCCATCGGGAGCTCGGTCATCTCCGTCGCCAGTTGCTGGAGATCGAGCCTGGCGGCCGGTTCACGCAGCGCCCAGACGGCGGAGCCTTGGGCATGAACGATCTCTTGATCGCCATCCTCACTGTAGATCTCGTAGTCGATCCGGTCTCCGTCGCTCGCTGACAGCGCAACGTGGACTTGCTTGTCTTCCGTGACGACGATCGGCTGCGCCCACACCGTATGGTGCAGCTCCAGAACCGCCGATGCCCCGCGCTCCGGGTCTGCCTGCTCGATCGCCGCGCGCGCCATCTCCAGATACGCCACACCGGGCAGGACTTTTTGTCTTGCCTCGCCGGGCGCGCTGACCTGGTGATCGGTCAGGAAGAACTCATTGCCCGTGAATGTGGAGCGATACCGCAGCTCGCTCAAATTCGAGTCGTTGACGTGCAACAAGGGATGCAGAACGGAGACTGCCTCCTTGCGAGAATCCACGCCTACGGCCGGGACGTCGATCCAGTAACGCTCTTTGGCGAACGGATAGAGGGGCAGCGAGATCCGTTGCGGCTTCTCGTCTCCATAGAGCCTGTTCCAATCCAGGACCAGACCCTTGACCCACAAATCCAGGACCTTCGACCATTTCTGACCGCCCACCCACTTGGCGACGATCGTTTCCTTCATGTCTTCATCGAGCCCGAGGCTGCTCAGGCTGTCCTTCGCTCCCTTGACTTGGCCGCGGTGCACATCCTGGAGGCCGCCCGCGTCATTGAGGACCGACTCCAGTTTTTCCGCCAGCTCCCCGATGGAGCCGACTACGAAGCCAAGGCGGACTTCCATCGGCTCACGCCCGACCTGGAGCGTGTAGGCCAGCGCACGAAGGTCCACAGTGGATCCCTGGCCACGAATGAGCGCGAGGAGATCACGGACCTTCTGGTCGAGCTGCGCCGCCGTCCTCGCCGACAACGGAACGATGCATCTCCCTTGCGGGCTCACCTCTGCGAGAGGCTGCTTCGTGCCGTCCGCCGGCGACGAATGTTCGCCGATGACGATGTGTGCATTCGTACCGCTGAACCCGAATGAGCTGATCGCAGCCCGACGCTGTCCCGCCGAACCCGGCACCCACGGTTGCAACCGGTCGTTGACGTAAAACGGACTCCCGGTCAGGTCGATGTGCTCATTGAGGCGCTCGAAATTGATGGTGGGCGGCAACTGTCTGTGGCGCAGCGCCAGGACGAGCTTGATCACGCCGGCGATGCCCGCCGCCGTCAGGCAGTGTCCGATGTTGCTCTTCACCGAGCCGATCGCGCAGTAGCCCTGATTGCCGGTGTATTTCGCGAACGCCTTCTTCAGTCCCTCAACCTCGATGGGATCGCCGAGCTTCGTACCGGTTCCGTGGGCCTCGATCAATTGGATCGCGGCCGGGTCAATCCGGTATTTGTCGTAGACCTCCTGTTCCAGGCGCGTCTGCGACTCCGGATTCGGCGCGGTGATCCCATTGGTCTTGCCGTCCTGATTGACGCCCCAACCCTCGATGACCGCTTGGATGATGTCCCCATCTCTCCGCGCATCCGAGAGACGCTTCAACATCACCACGCCCACACCCTCCCCTGGAACGAACCCATCCGCCCGCTGATCGAACGTGAAGCACCGTCCCTCCGCCGAGAGCATGCCCGCCTGCGAAGTCTTGATGTGCAGCTCCGGCCCGGCCATCACGAAGACGCCGCCGGCCAGTGCCACATCACTGTCGCCCAGAACCAGGCTGTCGCAGGCCTGGGCCATGGCCACCAGCGACGACGAGCAGGCCGTGTCCACCGAGACGCAAGGACCCTGCAGGTTCAGAAAGTAGGAGATCCGCGCGGCCAGAATGGACATCGCGCTACCCGTGAAGCCCTGCGCGCTCAGTTGATGCTGACGCGACAACTGGTGATAGTCGCCATTGGCACAGCCGACGAAGACGCCGCAGCGGCTCCCGGACAACGCCTGCGCCGCGTAGCCGGCGTCCTCGATGCTGTGCCAGCACGCCTGCAGGAAGAGGCGCTGTTGCGGATCCATATGCTCCGCTTCGCCCGGCGAAATGTTGAAGAACAGGGGATCGAAGAGGTCGAATTCGTCGAGGGCTCCTACGAAGGGGCTGTTGCTCTTGCCCGGGGACGATTCGCCCGGCTGATAGTAGGCATTCAGATCCCAACGCCGCGGCGGGATTTGCGTGATGCAATTCTTTCCCTCCGCAATGTTCCGCCAGAATTCATCCAGATTCCGGGCCTGGGGAAATTGGCCGGCCATTCCGATCACCGCGATGGGCTCGACCGCCCGTGCCGCGGGGGCCGCGGGGGCCGCGGTTGCGAAACGCTTTGCCGCCCCGCCGCGCAATGAGGTGAGTTTCCCCTTCACCGTCCTCACCGCTGCACCGGTCACCGTCCGTTGCGCCGAAGGACTGTGGGCGACCAAGGCGGGAATCGGCGGAGCGGAATGAGCCACCTTCGGGACCGACAAGGTGCCACGCGATTCCGCTTCCGCCTTCACATAGCGGCTGAACTGCTCCAGGGTCGGATAGCTGTAGACCTTGGTGGCGTCGATGGTGGTCTGGTATTTCTCGTTGATCTTGCGGATCCAGGTCACGCCGCCGATGGAATCGAGTCCCAGATCGATGAACTGCGCACTCCCGTCCACGTCGTCCTCGCGCATCTGGAGCTCGGTGGCCAATTGCGCGCGAAGGACGGCTGTGACGAGGGACAGTGCATCCTCGTCGACGGACGGCTCCATCGTCATCGCGCCGGACTGCGGAGTCTCGGAGACCGGCGGAGGAACGACCGGAGACGGTCCGGCTTCCTGACGGAAGTTCGCTTCAATCTTGGCCAGGATCTGCGCCTGACCGACGAAGGTCTTCTCGTGCATGGCCAGCTCGAGCTGTTGCGTTTCCTCGAGTTGCGCATGCACGTGTGCGGTCAGTTGGCGCTTCAGTGCAATCAGGCGCCGGCGCGGGGCCTTTGCAATCTGTGCGGCCAGAGCCAGGGCCGCGGGCAGTACTTCGGCCCGAGGAAGGATGGAGCGCTTCAATCCCCGCTCCTTCAGTTCCCTGCCGGTGTAGGGCCGCGCCGTCAGCAGACTCTCGCGGGCCAGGTCCTGGCCCATTTTCTCGGGCAGACTCCAGGTCGCGCCGGCGCCGGGCGTGAATCCGTAGTCCATGTAGGGACTCACATATCGGCCGTCCTCACTGAGCAGCACGAGATCGGCGAGCATCCCCAGGGACCAGCCGGCGCCAATGCCGTGCCCCTGCATGGCTGCGATCACGGGCAACTTGCAGCGCAATGGGAGCGGGAGGATCGTCGAATCCGTAAAACGCAACGTTCCGGCATGAATGGCCAGGAGGCTCTCTTTCGTACCGCCCGACGCGAAATAAGTGTCGTAGCCTGTAATGACGACGACTTTGTAGGCAGGCGTCTCCTCAATGTGTGCAAACGCCTCGACCATGCCCTCCATGAGGGCGTCAGAGAACATGTTCTTCGCCTGGCGATCCTCCATCGCCACGACCACGATGTCCTGGGGATGGGCGGTCACGGTGACGACCGAAGAGCGCAGCGCCACGCGGGCGGGCGCGGTGAGGGTCCGCTCGTTCGCGTCCCCGTCCAATGCGACTTCCGGCACGTCCTCGAAATTGCGCAACTTCTCGCGGATGGAGGCGGCTTGACTTTGCTTCCACGAAGCCAGGGCCGAGTCGGGCAGGCGGGTCCACCCTTCGGCCAGTGCGATCGCACGCGGCAGAACATGCGACCCGGCCACAACCAGCGCGCAGCCCAGGCGTCGCTGCAAGTCGGCGCCCGAATCGTCCGCGGCGGAAAGCAGGATCTCGGCACCGGCGGCGGCGCCGAACCGCGTGGTGAAGGTGGCCACGGCCAGTTGCATGGCCTCCGCACTCTGCCCCACACCTGCCGCGGAATAGACACCGCTCTCGCTGTACACGACGGCGTCACAGACCAGACCTGCGAGCCAGGCGTCTCCCCGCGAATCCGCGGCCAGTGCCGCGATCACGGGAATCGGCATTTCGTCCAGGAGTCGCTGCAGGTCGAGGACGAAGGTCGCATCCATCGTTTGTGCGGGAAGAAACTCGGCCGAATCACTGAAGAGCACTACGGCCCGGAAGTACGCATCCCGCCGAAGGCTCGTGAAGAGCGTTTCGAGATCGTGGAGCAGCGACCGGGCCGTCGTCGAGCCATTCGCCACAGCGAGCCTCACCACGAGCACGCGATCAGCCGGCATCTCGCATCGGAAGGACGCCGCGTCTTCCATCGGCGCCGGCGCGAGACCGGCTCCGCTCGCCAACGCTGCAGGCCTGTCAAGAGCGCTTTCGGTCATGGCCTCGACGAAGCCGGCCAGGTGGCGGTTCTGATGTTTCTTCAAAAGGCGGAGCGCTTCCAGCGACTTGTTCGCGAACGTCAACGCCAGCTTCTGAGCCGACGTCTCGACCTCCGCTGCGGGCACAATGGAAGCGCTCCAGCCCTTGGTACGCAACTCCCTCCCGGTCGGGGCCAGGTCGACGTACAGAAGATCGTGAGCCTGCATTGCGCCGAGGCGACCGGCGAGCAGACGGGCCTCTGCGGGCGTGGGAGCAAGTCCGGCCGGCGTGGTGAAGCCGTAGTGCGCGTCCTCATTGCAGACGATGACGTCACAGAGCGCGGCGGTCAGAAAGCCCGCGCCGGTGGTGTCGTGGTGCAGGACGGCGATGATGGGGGCAGGGAATGCCGTAATGGCTTTCAGCACGCCGTGGTGGATCGCCTGGCCAAGTTCGGCGCGATCGCCCTGAGGGAAGCAGAGCTCCACCCCCCGCAGCCGCAACACTTTCAGGAAAGGCTCGTCCTGCGCTCTCTGGAGAGCGCGAACCAAATCGGCAACCGTTTCATGACTTGGCCCAGAGCGGCCGATTTCCAGTGAGTACAGGCCATCCCCGTCGTCATACAGACGGACCGTCGATTCCGATGAATTTGCATGCTTCGAGAAGGCGCCATCGTGTCCGGCCGGAGCCAGCGCAACGGCACCTCGCAAGGGAAGGGGGCGCGCGGCCGGTGCGATGGTTTCATTGAAGCCGGCCGCGCCCGGGAGCGAAAGAGAAATCCCGGCGGGCTTGCCGCGGCGGGTTGGCTCCGGGCTGACCGGACGAAGTGGAGCGAACTCAATCTCCCTCCGCACGGACACGACTGGCGCATCCTGTTCTGGCGCGCCCTCCTGTGCCGGGACGAGGCCTACCTCCGTAGAGACCTCGCCACTCAGGGGCTGCCAGCTCAGCCCTCGCAATTGGGCGGCGAGCCGACCTTGTGCATCACAGAGATCGATGTCCAGCCCGTCCAATGGCCCCGCTCCAGCAACAGGGGCGCGCCGAATCCAAGCCACCATCGACGCGCTGCAGGGCGCCCGCAGAGTGAGCGACTCGAGAATGGCCGGCGTCTGAGCAGCGAGCACTCCGCCGTCCAGCCATCCCGCCGCTTGCAGGGCGGCGTCCAGGAGGGCCGGATGAAGGAAGTACTCACCCGCGGTTTGGACGAGGCTCTTGGGCAGCGTCAGATCGACGAGGATCTGGCCGGGCCCCCGATGCAGCGCCTGGATGCTCTCGTGGCCGGAAACCGCGCTCCGATCCACGACCATCTGGCTCCTGAGACGATCGAGCTCCAATGGGACCGCCTCCGCCCCACCACCCAACGTCGCGCGACCCTGGCAGTGAATGATCTCCTCGCCCTCGAGCTCACTGTAGATCTCGTACTCGAGCTCCCCGCTTTCTCTTGCAAGCACGGCGACGCCGATCTGGCGCCCGGTCACGACGATCGGCTCTGCCCAACGAACCTGGAGCAGTTCCAGCGAGCCTTCGCGAGACGCGGGCGTTGCACTCTGCAGCGCCGCCCTGGCCATCTCCAGCGAAGCCGCCGCGGAGAGAGTCCTCCGACCTTCGCGCTCGCCGTCCGTGAGAAAGAATTCGCCACCGTGGAACGTAGAGCTGTAGCTCTGCTGAGCGAGATCAGACGTATTGGCGTGGAGGAGAGGGTGCAGAACGGAGGCGGGAGAGGCGGCCGGGTGCGATTGTGGGGCGGCGTCGAGGTCGATCCAGTAGCGTTCCCTGGCAAAAGGATACGTGGGGAGACTCATGCGCCGCGGCACAGCGCCGGTGTAAAGCTGGCTCCAATCCACGTCCAGACCTTTCGCCCACAGATCGGCCAGCTTGGAGAGCTTGCGGCCGGCGAGCCATTGAGCGAGGGTCTGCTGAAGATCGGAATCGGTCGTAAAGACCGAGAGCGCTTCGCGGTTGCGCTTCACCTGGCCCGAATGGACGTCTTCGAGGTCGGTCTTTCCGGCCACAAAGGTCTGGAGCTTTTCCGTCAGCGTCATCACCGAGTCCGCGACCACGGCGCACCGCTCCTCCATCGCTTCGCGACCGACCTGTAATGTGTAGGCCATGGCCACCAGATCGATCGCCCCTGCTCGTGTCCGGATGAAGCCCAGCAGGTCGACGGCTCTCTGCACGAGCTGTTCGGGCGTCCTCGCCGAAAGGAGGATCACCACATTGGCGCCGCTGGGCGTCTCGACCACCGGTGGCGGCGCCTCCTCGACGATCAGGTGGGCGTTCGACCCGCCGGCGCCAAAGGACGAGATGCCGGCGATGCGCGGTACGACTCTGCCTCCAAGCACCGGCCGCTTCCACGATTGCAACGACTGGTTGACCACGAAAGGGCTGCCGGAAAAGTCGATGTGAGGATTCAACTGGGCCGAGTGCAATGACGGCACGATCTGCTCGTGCTGCATCTGCAACAGGACCTTGGTCAGGCCGGCGATTCCCGCGGCGGACTCACAATGACCGATGTTCGATTTCGCGGATCCGATCAGGCAGAAGGCGGTGTCCTGCGTGGACTGCTGGAATGCTTTATTGAGCGCTGCGATCTCGATTGGGTCGCCGAGACGGGTCCCCGTACCGTGCGCTTCCAGGTAACTGATGTGGCGCGGCTCGGTCTTCGATTCCAGCAGCGCCCGCGTAATTGCGCTCGCCTGTGCCCCGGGATTCGGGACCGTGAACCCGTTGGTCTTACCGCCATGCGTGAGGGCACTCCCGCGAATGATCCCGTAGACGTGGTCCCCATCTCTCTCAGCCTCGGCCAGACGTTTGAGGACGACCACGCCCACCCCTTCCGCGGGGATATACCCGTCCCCGCCCTCGCCGAAGCTCTGGCAGTGACCGTCACTGGAGATGAACTGTCCCGCGCTGAGGAGGAGATACTTGTTGGGGTGAATGGTGACGTTTACGCCGCCGGCAATGGCCAGACTGGTGCGTCCCAGCTTCAGATCCTGGCAAGCGAGATGAATCGCCGTCAGTGACGATGAGCACATCGTGTCCAGCGTCATACTGGGGCCGTGCAGGTTCAGCGCGTAAGACACGCGATTGGCGATACTGGCCGCGCTTCCCGCCATCCCCAACCGCTTTCCTTGCGCGCTCGACTCCGCGCCGAGCAGTTGGTATTCATTGAACATCACGCCGGCGTAGACACCGACCTGACCGGGCAGATCGTCTTCCTGCGACCCCTGCAGACTGGCGCGGGTATAGCCCGCGTCCTCCACGGCCATCCAGGCGTGTTGGAGGAACAGCCGCTCCTGGGGATCGAGAGTCTTTGCTTCCTTGGGGGAGATGTTGAAGAACAGCGGATCGAATTCGTCGACGCCGGCGATGAAGCCGCCCCACTTGCTGTAGTGGTGGCCGCTTGCCGTGCGATCTTCGCTGAAGTACTCCCTCCAGTCCCAACGCTCCCTGGGCACCTCCGTAATGGAATCCTTGCCGTCGCGCAGGTTCCGCCAATAGGCCTCCAGGTCGATCGCCTCCGGGTACCGGCCACTCAGTCCGATGATGGCGATGGGCCCGGAGTCTCCTGTTGCGCCGGGAACGTGCGGGGGAAGCGTCGCCGGAGTCCTGTTCGCGGTCCGTCGCGTCGAGTCCTGCGCCGGCGACTCCGTGACGGGGCGGGCCGGCGGGTGCTCCCCATTCGCTTCGTTCTTCGCAGGGAAGAGCGCGTTCAGGCGGCCGCTGTGCGCACGGACGAAATATCGGCTCAATTCACGAAGGGTCTGATATTCGAAGAAGAGGGTCTTGGAGAGCGTGCCGAACGTCTTCTCCAACTGACCGGTGAGCTTCATGGCCAGGATCGAATCGATCCCGTATTTCTCGAGGGCCGCTTGCGGATCGATTCTGTGGAACGGCAGCTTCAACAACTCCGAGCATTGGCGACGCAGGTACTCTTCGGTCTTCTCTTCCAGCGACTGCCCGTCGGTCGCGCTCTTCTCCGGCTCCTTGGTCACCGGCGCATTGCCCGCGACGAGCAGCGGAAGGGCCAGCTCCACAGGACGTCCGGCAACGACGGTGCGACGCATGTGCGCCAACTCCCCTTCCAAGGCCAGCATCTGATCGCAGGGCCACGCCAGACCGCGGTGAAACGCCGCCATCCCGACGGCGCTCTGCATCGGCCGGATTCCGGTGATCTGTTGCAAGCGCTCGCGGATGTCGGGATCGATCCCCATCCCCCCGGCCTCCCAGATCCCCCAGTTGATCGAGCGGGTGCGCCCATGCCGCAGTCCCGCCGCCACCAGGCCATTGCGATAGGCGGCGAACTGATCGAGGAAGCCGTTCGCAGCGGCATAGTCCGCCTGGCCGACGTTCCCCATCGCGCCGACGACGGACGAGAAGAGCACGAAGAGATCGAGCTCGAGATCACGGGTGGCGCGGTCGAGATTCACGGTGCCCTGGACCTTCGGCGCGAACACCTGCCGGAATTCATCCGCCGGCTTCTTGAGGAGAAAGTTGTCGGCCGTCATCCCGGCACAGTGAAGAACGCCGTCCAACCGATGGTGCTCCCGTTGAATCCGGGCCACGAGCTCCTCGACACCCGCGAGATCGCAAAGGTCGAGCTGCCGGTACGTGACTCGGCGCCCGTCGCTGAGTCCGTCGGCCTGCATCTGTCGCTCCGAGGTCCACGGCGACCGGCCCGTCAGGATGATCCGGGCCTGCGGTGCCTGCGCGAGAATCTCCTTCGCGAACAGCGTTCCCAATCCACCCAGTCCTCCGGTGATGAGGTAGACGCCACCATCCTTGAACGTGGGCGGCGGCACGCGAAGATCCGGCGCGAGCTCGTCCCATCGCGGGACCCTCCGCACTCCTCCTTGTTCGTAGCGGACCAGTGGATCCAGCCCCACTGCACTTTCCTCACGAAGGAGCCGTCCGAGACCCTCTGCGGTCAGATCCCCGGGGACGAGAATGAGCTGACCGAGGATTTGGGGGTTCTCCAGCGTGGCCGTCTTGAGCAACCCGGAAAGACCGGCGAATAGCGCCGACTCCTCGTCACTCCCCACCAGAACTTGAAAGAGCACCTTGCCCTGAGGTCTGCTCTCCATGAGCGCCTGCAGCCGGGCGAAGCATGCGAGCGCACAGTCGATGTACCGTTGCGCGATCGCGGCATCCGATCCGGATTCCCACGCTTCGCACCGGCTCAACGGCACCAGCGCTTCCACTGCCCTGGGGTCGATCGCTGGCAGCGCACACAGCACGATGTGATGGGCAGCGAAGTCCGTAGGACTGGAGCCAATGCGCACTTCGACACCACTCGGCTCCCACACCGGGGTGGCCAGCAGCACACCCCGCTCCGGCCGCTGTTCCTGCTGTTTGATGGCCTTGATCCTCTCCAGGGCCTCCTCTTGCGAGAGCGTCCCTTTCGACAAGGCTTCGTAGATCTGTCTCAGTTGTCGTTTCATCTGGAATCACACCCATGCACCGTCTGATCGTCAGAACGGTCGCAACATGACAATTTGGAAATTCGGAAGAGGGAAGG
>JBDTOZ010000008.1:0-4260 GCA_039932995.1 Acidobacteriota bacterium
CTCTTCGCGAGGCCAGGTCATCAAAGCCGCCCTCGAAGCCACGGGCTGACTCCGTGCATCCAGTGCACACCGATCCGTATGCACCTGACGACGAACAAAGAAAGACATGTCTACGACGAAGGCGACGAGGAAACCAGCAACCGACGAGATGCGCGAGGAGTACGACCTTCGTGGAGGTGTGCGAGGTAAGTTCTTCGTCGAGGATCAGAAGGGCACCAACGTCGTCCTGCTCGATCCCGACGTGGCGAAGGCCTTCCGAAGCTCCGAGCGGTGAATCGAACTCCTCGGCCTTACTGACGTGAAGACCACCATGATCTACACCGGCGTGTCCAAGACCGGGGGCCGCGGTGTAGGAAGCCCCATGGACACACTGGTCATGGGATAACGGGAGTGACCCCCGCAGCCTATCCCTCGAGCGAAAGGCTGCGAAAGATGCAGCCTATCCCGCCAACGCTGAGGGCTGAGGTCCGGATCGCCTGCAAGGCGGAGCGCTAGACTGCGGCAGCCTAAACACCCTTAGCCACCAGTTGGACGCACTACAATTGCGCGATGAACAAGGAACAACAGAATATAGCGGACGTGATGTTCATTCTGGAAGCGGTCGACCGTTTCTACCTGATGACACCGCAGGAGGTAATTGCTCACATTTCGCAGCACAGTCAAGACACATTCGCTACATTAAGTCTGACCAAAGGCGGTCACCTCTTTTGCGGGCGTGAGGCGTATGATCGCTTCAATGAGATTGCCGATCGAACAATCAAGCCGGGGTCGGATGAAGACAAAGCTTACGACCGGGGTAGTTATGTTCGTGCGCTCCGATCATCGTTCGTCGAGACTTTCGTCGAGGGTGGCACATCAATCTCGCAGAGCTCTGTCACGAAGTTCGTCAACCAAGCGAAGCACCTCGCCACGGCAAGGTTGGTGGAAGTCACCCGGCACATCCCGTGTATCGTCTTCTACGACAAAGAGCCGGCCGTGTTTTCGGTCGGACCTGTGAAGTTCCGCACGCGTGAAGCGTTTTTCGCTGAATCTAGTCAGGCGCTTTCGGACTTTGTGAACGCCGAGCGAGAGGCGTTCGCCAATGGGTCGGCGAAGCGACGGTCCGATCTGTCGCAAGAGGCTGCTGCTGCGGAGGCGGATGCCTTTGCCGCCACGGTAGATCGAAAGATCCGAGAGTTTTACGGTGACTACGGGTGGGTCGGATCGGTCGAAGTTCCGAAGTCGCACGCGTCCGTATCGAAGAGACGCGCGGAAAGAACAATCGACGCGGCTTTGGATGTACTCCGGCTCTTTGTTCCATCCACTCCCGAGCGTCTCGGCCGTGCGACATCACCGCGGGCGCCGTACGAGACACACGAACTGTCAAGTAATGCCGGCGGCAGATTCTTCGCGTCGATGCATCAGGGTGGCCGCGGTGCATCGGCGGGAGAGCATTGGTACGAAGAGATTCAAAGGCATACGCCGCACCTGTGGAAGCTGTTCGGCGATGCTATTGACCCGATACGGTCCGACACGAAGCCCGATGAGCTCAATCAGCGCCTTCTCGATGCTTTGAATTGGTTCGGCCAAGGTATCGTGGAGCCAAACACTGCTGCTGCCATAATCAAGTACACCGCCGCCCTCGAGAGACTGACGATGACGGGGCATGTGGCGGGGATCGAGGACGTTGTCATTCGGCGCGTACTTTTTCTGAACTTTCAGCGTACGGACAAGACGCCCGCCGATGTTGAATCCGACATCGGTGATCTCTATCAGACGCGCTCCGATCTCATGCACGGGTCGCAATCGCCATACGACCCGAAGCTGGAGAGGATCCTGCGCCTTGCGTGGCAGGTTTCGCGATGCGCCATTCTGGAGGCCGCACAACTGTTCGCGTTATTGCGTGCCGAAGGAAAGGCGAACCGCAAAGCTTTGGCGGCAATGTACGACAGAGGTCGCGTCAAACACGACGAGTCGGCCGGCGCCTAAACGGGCGGAACGGCTCTGCTGAGACTCCCCCTCGAACCTTCGTCCCGGATCAACTGAGACCTCGAAGTGGTCACCCACAAAGGTCGAGCAGAAGCCCTGACTGAGCAACGCGCCGGTGTTCTGGCCGTCGCGTTCGCGGCCAGGCCGGACCGGTTCGTCGGCGGAGTGCCTCAACCACCGCCGCCCCGCTCGCCGCATAAGCGGTTCCCGGCAGACACTGGGGCCCTGACCCCCTACAAGGGAGCCAAGAGCTGAGTATGCGCCGGGCGGGGTTCTTCCTGACGATACGCGAAGCGCACCGCGTAGCGGCTTCGTCCAACTCTACGCTGCACCGGACGTCAGGCCGACCGAAGCTCGTAGCATCTTCCGCGCAAACGCAACAATGTCTCGCATCCGACACGAAGATCACCTGCTCGATCGTCTCTATAAAATCTACCGTCAATTCCTGAAACCGGATTTAGATGGAAGGTCGTCAAGTAATGGCGTCCGAGGTCTATGATCAGACTTTTGGCGAGCGCATCTGTGCCGACTGTAACGACGTGCGCCTCTGTCCAATCCGCAATGCCGATGCCGATCGCGAGAGGACACCAGGTACGTGATGCCGGATCGAAGTTTCCGCCGTCATACAGCACGCGTCCGGCCGCGTTGTACGCGAGGACCCGCAGAAGTCCGACGCAGGTTAATTGGCTGAGACCCTCAAGAATAGCCAAAAAACGAAGATCGCGCCGCAGGCCGAGTTTCGAGGAATCGAATTGATTGATGTGGCTGCATGTGACCATGGTTTACGCTCTAAAATATAGGTACATTCGTACGATGGCCGCTACGAGCGTGAGGGCAGCCGTCACTGCTATCAACGGATCACCAAGGTTGGTAATGCCAGTCCGCAGAATGGCACCGATCGTGAGCACACCTAGCGAGATGAGCAGCACGTCAAGAAAGGGTCTAAAGTATGACGTTTTTGTGACGAGTGGCCGGTTCTCGAGTTCCGGATCAGTAGGCCATCGCGCCGTTATTCCGTTACGTTCTCCGGCATACTTCGAGTCGGTGTCGTCGTCATAGGCGATCGTACTTGGAGACTCGAGGTTAGCAATGAGTAGTTGCGCGATACGCATATGCGGGTAGAGCCGAAACGAAAACGGTGCATTGTTCTTGATCTGAAACAATATCCGCGCGCCATTCCCCGGCTGCTTTAAATCCTGAGTCAGCTGGACCTCTAAGCCTATGCGCGAATATGTCGACCGACCTGTAATCAAGCCTAGGGCGGACTTGGGCAGCCGAACGTACTCATTGCTTTGAGCTAGCACGACCTCGTTAGGTCTTACGACAAAGCCTTTGTTATCAGTAACGGTGTAGTGATGAAACCATCGATCCTGTAGATTGCTAACCTGGTCGCTTCGTTTCAGGTCAAGCGTCCGACGAATCAACGGTAATTTGCGAAAGCGCGCGAACTGATCGGAAAGTGTTAGGTCGATCGAACATTGTCCTAGCTGTCGCTCGTTCGGCTCCGGCCTGATGTGGATTCGGTCCTCATTCGGAATTCCGTCACCCCGAATGCGCCGCTGAATATCTGCATCGGACAAAAAAGTCATGGACCCCCCGCTGTTAGGAGTGACCGAGACGAACAGAATCCTACCCTAACTTGTGATCCCGCCGCCTAACGGGTATCGAAAGCACGCACCAACCTGCTACCGGGGGCCGCCCCCCCCTCACGAGCAAGAAAGGAGCGGCTGCCATGAAAGAGCCGGCAATATCTCGCTTTCGACTGCACCAGGCGCCGGTCGTCGCGCACCAGCGCGATGAGTCGGGGGAGGTCGTGTTGCAAGCCACGGTGCCCATCGACGCACAGGCGATCCTGCGGCTCGTCAAGGGCGCAGGGCCTCGGGTGCGCGTAGCCTTCAAGGAAGGGACTCAGGCCCAATGGCTTCACGATCTGGTGGCGCCCTGCTCACGTGCAGAACGACGGCATCATGATAGGTCCGAAAGCCTTCCGAAGGCGAAGCGCGCCGCGTAGCGGCTTCGTTCAACTCAACGCTCCAGCCGACCGGAACCGCAGCACCAGCAGCGTGGATGCTACAGTAGCGCGTGCGGTTCCGGCGGCTGAGTGCTGGACCGTTGGACATTGTAAGGAGGCGCTTATGAGTGTGCACGTTGAGCCCAGCGCGGGCGGCCTTCGATGGTACTTGCGCCCCGTGCTCTTTGTGGCCGATCTGAGCCGCGCCTTGCGTTTCTATCTTGGCCAGCTCGGCTTCGAGAAGAACTGGCATGCGGACGATGGCGCGGGCGCGGTTTGCC
>JBDTOZ010000009.1:0-12255 GCA_039932995.1 Acidobacteriota bacterium
CGCGGCCCCGTACATAAGGCATTCAACCAAACATGAGGCTGGCCAGCCGCATCGAACCGGACCGGGCGCACGGCGCGCGGTCGTGAGGACCTCTCATGCGCTTCCACGCCTTCATCACCCGTCTGCTTTTTCTCTTCGCGATCGTCGTTTCGCATCGAGGCTCGGTGCTCGCTCAGCTTCCGCCGTCGCCTGCGCCGAGGCGCGAGGTGTTCGCGGGCGAGACCTACACCGAGTCCTTTCAGGTGACGTGCGTGGCGGGCTTCGCCCGTGCCACGGCCGTTGCGGATGTGAAGGTCACGGTCGATCCGCCTGCATTCACCGCCACCGTCAGCCCAACGCGGGTCTCGCCCGGCACCGTGGTCACTCTCACGGCCGTCGTCCCCGTCACCACTCCCGCACAGGATTACCGGCTCACGCTGATCGGCATTCGACGCAGCGGCGACTGCGGCAGCGGCAGCGAGAGCTTCACGCTCACCGTGCGCCGCCCGTTGCGTCTCGATGTGAAGAACAGCATCGTCCGCGTGGCCCCCGGCCAGCCGGCGAAGTTCGACGTGATCGTCCGCGGCCGGGCCCTGTTCCAAGGTCCGGTCACCTTGCGTACGTCGGGCCTTCCGGACGGCTTCGTGCCCACCTTCGCGCCACCGTCCCCGACCGGAATGACCAGCACGTTGACCGTGCAAACACCGGCCAATGCCACGAGCTGTTTCGCGCCGAACGGCTGCAGTTTCATGATTCGGGGAATGGCCGACGTGCAGGTCGAGCCCATTGGGGTCCGGATCGAGTTGATGCGACAGGTGGAGTTACGCCCGGACCGTCCCGCCCTTCAGGTCAATCCCGGCGAGCCGGCCACGTTTCTGCTCGATGTAATTCGCCTCGGCTACACGAATCCGTTCGACATCGCCGTGAAGGTACTCGAGCAACCGGCCGGGGGCAAGTTCACTCGCCGGGTCATTCCCGAACGGGTGATCTCCGATGACCAGGTCACGTTCCAGGTCACCGTCGACCGCACCACGCCGGGCCGCTACCGTTTCGAGGTCAAGCCGGCCAACACGGGTGTGACGGAAGTGCCGGCCGTGGTCACCGTGGAAACGACCGGGTCGTCGATCGTCCTCAGTCCCGAGACGCAGAGCATCGACGTGCGGGGAAGTGGGCAGATCAACGTGAACGTGATCGCCACAGGCGGCGAGAAAGTGACGCCCTTCGGCGCCAGGGTCGTACCGCAGGGCCCTGTCTCCGCGGAGCTCACCGCGGATGCCAAACGAGTGGTCCTCAATGTCGATGCGAACGCACCACTGGGGACGTACCAGATCACCGTCGATGGCAGCGTAGCTCCCGCGGAAGGAGGCGCGCGGCCGATCACGTCCAACACCGTCGAGATCACGGTGACGGACCAGCAGAAACGCATCCTCCTCGATACCGATCCGAACGTCATGTTCATCCAGCCGGGCACGAGCAGGATGAGCAGCGTGACGATCGGCGCGGCAGGGGGCTTCCGCGGCCGCGTGGACCTCACTGTGACGCCGTTTACGCAGGGACGCCTGACGGCGAGCTTCCCGAACGGAAATTCGTTCACGATCACGGACACAAAGACCAACGGGTCGCTCGACATCCGCTTTCAGGCGGACGGCAACGCCATCCCTCAGGTTGATCCGTACGAGTTCGTCGTCACAGCCACGACCGATCCCCCCGTTCCGTCGGATACGGTGACCCTCCGGTACCGGATCACCGATCTCGGCGACCCGGTGCTGGTGCCCATCATCCTGACGCCCACCAGCGGTGCGCATGTCCCGGCCGGGAAATCGTTCCTGCTCAGCGTGCGCACCACCCGGCCGCCGAGCGGGTGCATGGGCGCGGTGATGTACACGACCGACGTCATGCCTCCCGGAGCACTGCAACCGTTCACTCTCCCGTTCGGCGATGTTTCCCAGACAGTCGTCAAGGCCGCCATGGTGACGGAGTCTCTCCAACTCCGGCTGAGCGTCGTGGCCCGCGCCGCGGCGTGCAACGACAACTCGGACTTCGTGATCCTGACCATCGATCCACCGCCGCCCATTTCTCCGCTCGTCAGCGCCACGCTTGCCCCTGCCAGCCGCACGGTCCAGCGGGGACAGAGTGCCGGCTATGCGCTGACCCTCAACCGCGGAGGCACGCCCGGGCCGATTTCCCTGGCATTGGCCGGACTCCCGCCCGGAGTGACCGCGAGCGCAGCGCCGAATCCGGTCTCCGGCGACACCGCGACCATCACCCTGTTCACGAGCGCGACCACGCCGACAGGCACATTCCCGTTCACCGTCAACGCCACGTTGAACGGTGCGCTGTTCACCACTGCCGCCGGGAGCTTGATGGTGACCGCGGCTCCGACGACGCTCATGCCGGCCATCACTTCCTTCACGCCCCCGAACGGACTGGCCGGAACGCAGGTGCAGATTTTCGGCACCAATCTGAACGACGTGCAGAACGTGCTGTTCTTCAATGGAGTGGGAGCCCCTTTCGCGCGCATCTCCTCCACGCAGGTGAATGCCACCGTCCCCGGGTTTGCCATGACCGGTCCGCTCTCCATCGTGACGGCGGGAGGCACGGCCGTCTCCAGCGGTTCGTTCATCGTCGGCGCGCAGTCGCAGACGCCGCAGATCACGAGCTTCAGCCCCACCAGCGGTCCCGGCGGAACATCGGTTCGCCTCCAGGGAGTGAACCTGGGAGGAGTCTTCGACGTCAGCTTCGGCACGAGCACGTTCGGCTTCACGCCGATCGGGTTCACTCCCGTGGACACGACGCACATCGACGTCCTCATCCCGGCCGCCCTGCCGAGCGGGTTCTTCCGCGTGGCCTCGCCGAACGGAACGGCCATGAGCGCGACGGCCTTCAACGTGACCACTCCGAATCTGCCGGAGATCGGCGGCTTCGACCCATTCTTCGGCCCTCCGGGAACGCGCGTGGAGATCATCGGCGCGAATCTGCAAGGCACGACGCAAGTCACGTTCGGCGGAGTGTTGGCCTCCTTCGAACCGCCCCAGTCGAATCGCGTCTTCGCCCTCGTGCCGCCTCTGGCCGTCACGGGCCCGATCCGGCTGACCTCCCCCAACGGCACGGCCACGAGCTTCAGTTCCTTCGCCGTCACCACGGGAGGACCGGTCATCACCGACTTTCAGCCGCGCATGGGCTCCGAAGGGTTCAGCATCACCATCGCCGGGGCGAATCTGACCGGCACGAATGAAGTGACGTTCAACGGCGTGCGCGCCACGATCGGCATCGTCACCTCGAACTTCGTGCAGGCCTTCGTGCCCACCGGCGCGACGACCGGCTTGATCCGCCTGGTCACCCCCAACGGCGAAACGACGAGTCCCTTCGCGTTCACCGTGCAGTAGCTCTGGGACATGAGAGCGGCTTTGCCACCGAGAGGCGAAGCCGCTCGCATGACTCCGAAGTGCCTTTGCCACTCGGGGATTTGTCAGCGCTTGAAGATCCCCCTCGTTCCTCGCGACACTAACGCGGCCACGTCGCTGAGGATGAAGGGCAATCGGATTCCGCCGGGTGAAGCGAGGAACAGCGGCTCCCAAACGGGATCGAACTTTTCCTTGTACTGGCGAAGCCCCTGGAAGTTGTAGAAGCGGCTACCATGCTCCACTCCGAGAGCCGCAGCGCGACCCCAGAGCGGACCCTGCGCTCGCGCCACGACGCCGGAGAGGGGTGCGTGGCCCAGGTTGAACCAGCCGTAGCCCTGCTCCTTCGCGTAGAGAATCAGCGAGGCGAACAGAAAGTCCATCATCCCTGCGGGGGCCTGCGCGGAGTGGCGCATCAGGTCGATCGTCAGTTCTTCGCGGGCGTCGTCGCCCCACAGATTCGCGAATGCCACGACCTCGCCGCGTCTCCGCACGACGGCCACGGGCAGTCTGCGAACGTAACGTTCGTCGAACGAGCCGAGCGAGAAACCCTTCTCGCGTGTATTGCGTGCGCTCAGCCACGAATCGGAGACGGTGCGCAGGTCTTCCATCAGCGTCGATGCGTCGGCGTGGACGGAGAAGGTCACTCCGTCGTTCTCGGCCTTGCGCACGGAATGGCGCAGCGCTTTGCGGTCCCGCCCGGAGAGCGTGAAGGTCTCCGTGCGCACGCGAGCCTCTTCTCCCAGTTTGACCAACTGAAGACCGAGCTCGATGTACACCGGCAAGTACGCGCGTCGCACTTGATAGAACACGGGCCATCCGTTGTTCCGGTCCGCCTCTTCGAAGAAGCGCCACGCCAGGGCACGTGCCGCTTCGGCAGGGCCGGCCGGATCTCCCATCGCCACCCAGCTTCGGCGCTGCACCCCGTACATGAGGAATGCGGTGGCCGGGTCGTCGAAGAGCAAGGTCTTGTCGCCGAGGAGGACCAGATAGCCGGGCGTGCCCGGGGACGATCGCGAGATGCCCGCGGCCTTCGCCAGCTCGGCCTCGGTGGGGGAAGGAAGGTCGGGCGGCGCGGGATGGAGCAGCTTGCGCACGGAGAACGCCAGGACGACGGCCGCCACTGCCAGACTGCCCCTCAGGAATCGCGGCGCGTCTCCGCTGAAGCTGAAGTGCCACCACAACGCGGGTGAATAGGCGATGTTGCGGTAGACGAAGAAGCCCAGCCACACGGACGACGCGACGGCCAGAGCGATGGCGCTGATCCAGCCGAAACTGAACGGCTCGTCGATGAGCGAAGTGCGGCGGTAGAACTGTGTCCGGTACGGCAAGAGGGCCAGCACGATCAGCGCGAGGAGCGTGGCTTCTTCGTAGTCGAGTCCCTTGAGCAGCGAGGCCACGATGCCCGCCCCGAGCATCGCCAGCGACAGAAAGTACGCACCGTTGAGCCGCCGTTGGATGCCGCGGGCCAGGAACAGCAGCCCCGCGCCGGACAGGCTGCCCAGCAAATGCGCCATTTCCACGACGGCCAGGGGGATGTTGGTCTGCAGCAAGGTGACACGCCAGGGCTCGGCGGGGGTCACACCGGACACGAGGAGCATCGAGCCGCCCGCGAAGAGAACGACCGAGAACAACGAAGGAACGACGAGTGAGACCGTCCGGACCACGCCCCGTCCGAGGGAAACCAGTGAGTCGCGCCTGCGGCGGATTTCCCGTCCGGCCACGAGCAGTCCTGCCAGCGCGAGCGGCAGGAGGTAGTAGATCGCGCGATAGGCGAGGAGTGCTCCCATGAGCGCGTTCAGTCCCACGGTGCGGGAGAGCGCCGCGATGACGGCGGCCTCGAACACGCCGGCTCCGGCCGGCACGTTGCTGAGCACTCCCGCGAACTGGGCGGCGAGAAAGACCGCCAGAGCGGTGAGCAGACTGACCCGCCCCGCCGGCAGGAGGACGCAGAAAACCATCGCCGCGCAGGTCCAGTCGACGACGCCGGTGGTCAATTGCAGCGAAGCCACCGCCACGCGATGCGTGGTCGCCGTCACGAGCAGGTAGAGCAGCGGAACCGTCAGGAGCAACGGTCCGAAGAGGCGGGGCACGAGGAGCGGGTGGACGGTGAGAATGGCTCCGCCGAGGGTGAGAAAGCCCAGCCAGAACGTCGCGGTCGAAAATCCCACCACACGCGCGGCCTCGCCCGGGGTGAGGCCCCAACCTTTGTACAGCCGGTAGCGCAGGGTTCCGCCGGCCAGTCCGGACATCCCCGCGGTGTTGCTGACGGCGGAGGAGACGAAGGAGGCAAACACGGTCCGTCGCAGCGGAAGCGGGGTCGCAGCCTGACGGGCGGCCAGTGCGTCACACGCCGCCAGCGCCGCGTAACTCCCCGCGGTGGCCAGGAGCGCCAGCGCGATGCGCGAGAGGGACAGCCGTCCCAGATAGGCCAGGGCACCGGCGTAGTGGAAGTCGCGGAGCTCGTGGAAGACCACGCGCGCGGCGAGGGCGATCAGGATCGCCGCAAGAATCCAGCGCAGCGTGCCCCACCGCCGCGGGCTCATGGCCGCGCCGGCAACGCCGCCAGGATCGACCGCGCGATCTCGGTGTACCGTCCCCCGAAGTGATGTCCTCCCGGAATGCGCAATTCGACGGCATCTCCCTGCGCAATGACGTCGCAAAGGCTCTCTTCTTCGTCCTCGCCGTGGACGCAAAGGATCGGCACGCCCTTCACCTGGTGAATCAGTGGGGCCAGCGCGATCGAGGGAACGGTGCTCTGTTTCCAGAACGGGACGACCTGGAGCTCCGCGGAGTGTGCCGCTCCCAGGAGCGCCACCAATGCCACTCTCTGTCGCGAAGCGGGGCTCATGTGGGCGAGCACGATCGGGATCGCGTCCGCGCCGCGCGAGAAGCCGATGAGGATCACGCGCGGTTTGCGCCACAGCGCGGCGTAATGCGCGATCACCGAGTCGATGTCGCGCGTCAGCTCCTCGGGCGTGCGTTTTTCGCGAAAGTACTCATCCGACAGGAAGCCGGCCACCGGGATCCCCTGACGGTTGATCTCCGCGGCCAGACCAGCATCGATGGCCCTCCACCCGCCGTCGCCGGTGAGCAGCAGTGCAAAATACGATCGTCCAGTGACTACAGGCTTCTCGACCAGGGGCAGATGGAGAGCAGCGAGCAGAAGGACCATCGACACTTCGGGGATTGTGCCTCGTCGAACATGACGTAGAGATGAACGGGTAAGACGAATGCGCGCTCTGATCGTGGAAGACGATGAACGTCTCCGGCACATCGTGCTGCGCACGCTCACTCGCATCAACCTGGCCTGCGACGAGGCCGGGTCGATCGAGGAGGCCGAGGAACTGATCGACCTTCATCCGTACGACGTGCTCGTACTGGACCGCAGGCTGCCCGACGGTGACGGCGTGCAGCTCTGTCGCAACGCACGCGCCCGCGGCTTCGCCAACGGAGTGCTGATGCTCACCGCGCTCGATGACGCTCGCTCCACCGTGGAAGGTCTGGATCAGGGTGCCGACGATTACCTGGGCAAGCCTTTCGACGTCGAGATCCTCGAGGCGCGGGTCAAGGCTCTCCTGCGCAGAAACGAGCGCCGGCCGTCCACGCTTCTCATCGCGGGCCGCCTGCAGCTCGATCCCTGGAAGCGCAGCGTCAGTCGCGATGGCGTGGTGCTGACCCTGACCGCCCGGGAGTTCCGTCTGCTGGAGACGCTGATGCGCGCACCGGGCGGCGTGGTCTCACGCGAGGAGCTGATGGAGCAGGCCTGGGGAGAACGGGAGGAGCCGATGAGTAACACCATCGACGTGCTCATCGCCCGTCTGCGCCGCAAGCTCGACGCGGCCGGCGAGACCGGTGTGATCGAGACTGTTCGCGGCGCCGGCTACCGGCTGCGGAGCGCTTGATGTTTCGTAAAGCCGGAACGCGCATCGCCGCCACGGGGGCCCTGGTCACGCTGGCCGCGCTGGCGCTGTTCGCCACGGTGGCACGCGTGGCCACCGAGCGGATCATGACCGCCGACCTCGATGACGAGCTAGAGACCCTCTCCATCGCCATGGCCTCCGATCTCGAGACTCGGGGCGCAGGAGAGTTGCCGCACGAGTCCCTCCGTAAAGGGGTCGAGTCGAACATCCTCGCCTACCGCCTCGAGCATCACTCCGCCGTGCTGTTCGACGCCACCCGGATTCTCGGAACGACCGGCGACCTGGCGCGGCGGACCAGGTTCGCCGAATTGGCATCGTTCGCGACGCGCCCCGAAACGCCCTTCACGGCCGCTGAGCCGTTCACCGGGCACGTCCGGCTCTGCCGGTTCCGCGTCGTTCACCTCGGACAGCGCGCAGCCGGTCTGACCCTGGTGGTCTTCCGCTCGGTGGAGGGAGTCGAGCGAACTCTGGGGACGCTCGACGCGGCCTTGACGTTGCTGGTCCTGGCCGGTGGTGCGGCCTCGGCGATCATCCTCCTCATCGCCATTCGCCGTGCTCTCGATCCCGTCGAGCGGATCACCCGTTTCGCCGGCAGCGTCACGGCCCGCGACCTCTCGCAACGCGTACACGTCGTGGCCGCCGGCCAGGAGTTCCGCCATCTTGCGGACGTGGTGAACTCACTCCTCGAACGCCTGGCGGGATCGTTCGACGCCCAGCGGCGGCTGGTCTCCGATGCCGCGCATGAGCTCAAGACTCCGGCCGCGGTGATTGCCGCCGAAGCGCAGGAGCTCGGACGGGGCACGCTATCGGATACGGAGCGGAAGGAATCGCTGCAGGTCATCGGCCGGGCTGCAGCGGGCCTTGCGCACGAGGTCGACGATCTTCTGGAGCTGGCCCGGGGCGACGCCTCCGCCCCACGCGAGCACGAGTCGTTCGAGATCGATGAAGCCATCGAGGAAGCGGTGGCCCTGAGCGGCGCCGCGGCGCGCGAGAGGGACGTGAAGATCGTCTTCGGGGAGCGCGCGCGTTGCGTAGTGCGAGGTGACCACACCGCGATCGTCCGGGCCATCGGCAATCTCGTCTCGAACGCAGCGCGCTACGGGCCGCGAGGAGGCCAGGTGGAGGTCACGGCGCGTCATCGTGCGGATGGCGGCTGCGAGATCGACGTGGCCGACCGCGGCCCGGGTGTGCCGGAGGGTGAACGGCGGAGGATCTTCGAGCGCTTCGTCCGCCTCGCGCCCGCCAGGCGCGCTCACCCGGAAGGGTCGGGACTCGGTCTGGCCATCGTCGATCAGGTCGTGCGCGCGCATGGCGGAGGCGTGGACGTGCTGGAGAGGGAGGGTGGTGGGTCGGTGTTCCGGATGCGCTTGTCATGAGCCTCCGGCGGCAAAAGCCGCCGGGGCCCATCTGCACGAGGTTACTTCGCCGCTGCTTTCGCGGCGGGGATCACGATGACCGTGGCGACGTTCTTGCCGTCGCGGTGCAGGTAGCGGACGTTGGCGCGCTCTCCGACCTTCAGCGTGCCGCCGTTGACCTTGGTGGCATCGTTCCAGGTCAGCTCCGTCGCAGCGCCCTTGTCCGAGGTCACCGACAGCGTCTTGGCCTTCTCATCGAGCGCCGAGATCTTGCCCTGCACGGCCATTCCGTGACTCTTGGTCGTGGTGGTCGTGGTGGTGGTCTTCGCGGTGGTCTTGGCCGTCGTCGCAGCGAAGGCGCCCACGGCCAGGACCAGCACCAGGGTCAGGGAAACAACGGTGATGATTCTCATGGTCTTCATGGCTTCTTTCTCCTTGCCGCGAAGAGTAGAGAGATCCGAATGAACCGAACATGAACGGTGACGCGGACCGGCAAACGTGGCGAAAGAGTGTCTACCGCTTCAGCTTCGCGGTCAGGACACGCTCGTTCTCGCGGGCGCGCTCGAGGGCCACTTCCAGCGTGGCCACGACGGCGCGGGCGTTGGCGACGAGCTCTTCGAGCTCTGCGTGCTCGTGATCCGCATGGACCATCGGCGCGGAGAACGGATCGTCGGACGCGGCCATCTGCGGTTGCGGCTCGGCCGTGGATTCGGACTCCTCGAACGGATCCACTTCCACGTCCACCGCGATGTGGCTGGTGTCGAAAGGATCCATCTCGTCGGCGGGGGGCGGAGGAGGGGCAGGAGCCGCGGGCTCGGACTTCATCGACAGCTTCGGCGTTCCGGCCGAGTGCGTGGCCACACCGGCCTTCTGGCTCATGTCCGGCGCTGCGAGGGGCGGCTGCTCGTACAACGTCGTGTCGACGTTGCTCTTGAGATTCTCGAGGATGCGCGCCACGGCGGTGCGCAGAGTGGCCGTGACGCCGGTGCCCGTGATCGCGGAGGCTTCGACCACCGGCGCGTTGCCGGGCTTCATGTAGTCGTTCATGGACTCGACCGAGGCCACGTTCGGCAGGTCGCGCTTGTTGTACTGGAACACCAGCGCCACCTTGTCGGGATCGAGGCGGTTGAGCCGCAGGTTGGCCTTCAGATTCTTGAGACTGTCGAGATTCGACTCCTTCATCGACTCCTGCGAGTCGGCCACGAACACGACTCCGTCCGATCCGCGCAGGACCAGCTTGCGGGTGGCGTCGTAGAACACCTGTCCGGGCACGGTGTAGAGCTGCACGCGGACCTTCTGTCCTCCGATCGTTCCCAGCTCCATGGGCATGAAATCGAAGAAGAGCGTGCGGTCCGTCTCGGTCGACATCGAGATCATCTTGCCCTTGTTGTCCAGCTTCGGATTGGCGTAGATCTTCTCGAGGTTGGTGGTCTTTCCGCAGAGGCCAGGCCCGTAGTACACGAGTTTGACGGTGATCTCGTTGATCGCTTTGTTGATCAGGACCATTGGACGGCCGGATGGTACTAGCTGCGGGTCGCCCGTTGCTAGTGTCGCGTCAAGGCTGAAAGTGGGTGCTTTGCGGCGGCGGCGAGCCGTCTGCTTCGCCGCCGCTCCTCAACGATGAACCCGCATCGCTTCGTCGCGGCGTCTCGCATCCGGCCCACCGGCGCTCGCAAATCACCCACGCTTTCAACCTGGACACGACACTCGTGTCGGCCTTGCAAACCAGGACACCGGCTGCGGATGGGCGGCGACCCACTTCCGTCCGTCCGGCAGTCGTTGCTATCTTTGCGGGTATGACATCCGAAGTACCGCGGGGGCGCAGGTGGGCGCGCGCGCTGGGATATCCGTTGATGGTGGGCGGCGCGGTCGGGCTCTTCCTGCTCGTTCGATCCGCGGGCTCCACCCTCGTGGCTCCCCCTCCGCCCACGACCGGCACGACCACCGGCGTCGTCACGAACAATGCGAATGTGTTGTTCCACGTTCTGCTGGCGCTGCTGGTGGTGATCGTCGCCGCCCGCGTGTGCGGCGCGCTCTGCAAGCTCATTCATCAACCTCCGGTGATCGGCGAGGTGATCGCGGGCATTCTCCTCGGCCCGTCGCTACTGGGGCAGATTTCACCCGCGGCTATGGCTTACGTCCTGCCCACGTCGGTGGCTCCTTTCCTCTCGGTCATCGCGCAGATCGGGGTGATTCTCTTCATGTTCCTGGTGGGGCTGGAGCTCAACACCGATCAGCTCAAGGACCGCACGCACGCCACCGTGGCCATCTCGCACGCCAGCATCCTGGTGCCGTTCGTGCTGGGCGCGGTGCTGGCGCTGTGGCTCTATCCGAAGCTCTCCACGAGCGACGTCCCTTTTGCCGTCTTCGCGCTGTTCCTCGGGGTGTCGCTTTCCGTGACCGCCTTTCCCGTGCTGGCCCGGATCCTCACCGATCGCGGGATCCACAAGACGCACATGGGGATCGTGGCCCTCACCTGCGCGGCCGTCGACGACGTGACCGCGTGGTGCCTGCTGGCGTTTCTGCTCGCCGTGGCCAAAGCGAATGCTGCCGGAGCCTTGGTCACCTTCGGCCTGACCGGCCTGTACCTCGCCTTCATGCTGCTTGTGGCGCGGCCGCTGGTCGTCAGGGCGGTGCGGGCGCAGGAGCTGCGCGGGGCGGTCTCGCAGAGCGCCATCGCCGTGGTGGTGATCGGTCTGCTGCTTTCGACCCTGGCCACCGAGGTGGCGGGGATCCACGCCATCTTCGGAGCGTTCCTGCTCGGGGCGATCATCCCGCATGACTCGCGTCTTTCCCGCGAGCTCATTCAGAAGATCGAGGACCTGGTGATCGTGCTGTTCCTGCCCGCGTTCTTCGCATTCACCGGGATGCGCACGCAGATCGGACTGGTCCACGGCGCGTCGCAGTGGGTCATCTGCGGGGTCATCCTCGTGGCGGCCTCGATCGGCAAATTCGGGGGCACCTTCGTGGCGGCGCGCATCACCGGCTTCGGCAACCGCGACGCGTCCTCGCTCGGCATTCTGATGAACACACGCGGACTGATGGAGCTCATCGTCCTGAACATCGGCCTCGACCTGCACATCCTGTCGCCCACGCTCTTCGCCATGCTCGTCCTGATGGCCGTGATCACCACCTTCGCTACCACCCCCATCCTGCAACTGCTCACACGCGGCGAACCTCACCCGGAAGCGGCGCCTGTGCGGGTGTGAGGCGAGGGAGAGCTCTTCAGGGCGTGATGGCTAACCCTTGGTTAACCCACGCGGTCGATGGCGAACTGATACTCCTCGGCCACGCGCGCGCCAAACTCCTTCAATGCGCGGATGGTGCTGTCCGAAAGATCGTCTGCGCTGAGGATGCGTTGGTGGGGAAGCTGCACCTTCACATGGCCGGGTTGACACTCGACGAGATAGCGCTCGATGTTCTGATAGCTTTCATCATCGCCAGCCGTGATCTTGTAACGCACGCTTTCAGTATACGGTCAGATGGCTGCGAGTGCCCGCTGGCAGTGGATTGTCCCGGCGCCGCCACAATGCGGGTCACCACCGAGCACGTCTGTCGTATCTCGAATCGCGTCCTGCAGCGCAAGCCTCCCGGCCC
>JBDTOZ010000010.1:0-3606 GCA_039932995.1 Acidobacteriota bacterium
GCGGCGTCTCGCATCCGGCCCACCGGCGCTCGCAAATCACCCACGCTTTCAACCTGGACACGACTCTAGCCGCAACCCCATGGGGACAGCAACCGGGGATGGTCGAGTGCGCGTTGACGCCGCGTCAGTTGCCGCCCAGTGCCTGGAAGGCGGGGAGCGAGCCGTTCATGGCCTGGAACTGGAAGCTGAAGATCGCGTCCTGGCCGGGGGAGAAGGAGGCGGATGTGAACATGGCCTTCGAGAAGGTCCACTGCTGGCCGGCGGCCTTGAGGATCATCGGGTCGAAGGTCTTGCCCTTGGCCGTCGCCTCCACGATGGCCTGCCCGAGGGTTGGCGAGTAGGAGCCTCCGACGAGGGCGATGGTGGCGGTGTTGCCGTTGATGGTCGCGCGCCGAATGACCAGTTCCAGAGGCTGGCGCGTCAGTCCTTCCAGAGTGGTCGGACTGCGCCGCGCCGCGGACTCGCTGCTGCCGCCCTTGAGCGCGCCGATCTCGACTTTCCCCGGTGTGGGATGCGTTTCGCACGACTCGTACTGGAGTTGCACCGGAACCTCTGCTGAAGTGGGACAGGCGCTGAACTTCACGTTCCGAAGCACGTGACGCTGGCCATCTTCTTCGACGATCACGTTGCGGTAGGGCGTCTGCGACCGGCAGGCTTCATTGATCGACGCCGGAACCGCATGGTTGGTGCTGGCGATCCGAAGGCGCAGGGTACGCCCCACGAATGCGCAGGACCCTCCCTCGAACTGCACGCTGTTCAACTCGATCCACTTCTCATGGCCGGCGGCCTTGGACTCCCCGTCCACGCCGTCGAATTTGATGTACGCCGCTCCGAACATCGGAAGGGCACTGATGAGGAACGCCACGGCCAGCAGGCCTTTTGAGAATCGCATGAAATGTCTCCTTTGCCGGTACGAACGGATTGGCGACTCCCAATCGATCACGCGCTGTATCTCTGGGGTGAATCCGCCGAGTAGAATCGCCGCTCCATGTCGATCAAGCCGCGCAGCGCGTCTGCGATGACCCGCGCGCGTGGGCTGCGCCAGCTCGCCGGCGCCTGGAGCGGCGACCGGTTGCTCTACGTGGCGCTGCTCCTGCTGGCGGTGGGGCTGACCGCGCCGATGCGCGGTCTGTGGCAGGACGACACGCTGCTGCTGCGACTCGCGCGCGAGTTTCAGGGACACGGCTTCATGGCGGCGCTGACGCCGGCAGGTGCGCCGCTGCGCCGCCTCTATACGTTGCCGTACCGCCTGGCTCTCGCCACGCCGGAGCCGATCTGGACTCTGCATCTGCTCTACGGCGCGACCTGGCTCGGTCAGGCGCTCGCTGCCGGCTGGATGGCCCGGCTACTGCGGCCGGGAAGCCGGATCACGCGCTTTCTGGCGATCTGTCTGACCCTCACGGCGACCAGTGACTACCTGACCGGCAACCTGACTTCGCTCGGCTACGACTGCAGCGCGCTGATGTTGCTGCTGGCCCTCGGATGTTGCCTGCGCCATGTGGTGGGCGGGGGCGCGAGGTGGATCGTTGGGGCAGCCGCAGCCGCGGCGATCAGCCTCTGGACCGTCGAGGTGGCGATCCCCGCCCTGCCGTTCGTCCCGTTGCTCTTGTTCTGGCGCGGTGGGACCGTTGCCTGGCGCGGCATTCTCACGGTGCTGGCAGTCCTCGGTCTCGCGCTGGCTCCCGCCGTTCCCATCGAGTGGCAGTTTCTGCACGACCCCACCAGCTACGCGGCTACGGCCATGCAACCGATGTCTCTAGCGGCGCGTCTGAGCCGCACGGCGATGCTGTGGTGCGAGAACTTCACGCCATGGCGATGGGCCTTTGCACATCCAGTCTGGTATCCGCGGCCAGCGCCGGCGATTCCTCTGTGGGCCATGGGACTCGCCTCCGGACTGGCTGCGGCGTGGTTCGCGTTCCGTGCAGGCCGGGCACACGATCCTGAGCAGCAGGAGCGCACCATGCGGCCGCTCCTGCTGGCCACGATCTTTGCCGCGATGGCCCTGGTTGCGAACGCCGCCTATGCCGGACTGCAAATGGCGGAGCTTCACTATCGTACGCACATCCTGTCGCGCACGTGGTCGTCATTGGCAGTGGCCGTTCTTGCCGGCTGGGCGGTGCAGCGGTGGCCTCGCTTCCGCGCAGGGTTTCTCGTCGTGCCGCTTCTCTTCGTCGGCTTCGGAGTGTGGGGAGGGCTGGAGCGTCAGGACCTTTGGATGGCGACCTGGCGCCTGCACAAGCAGGAGCTCCTCTCGATCGTCACCAGCGCCCCCGCCTTGAAGCCCGGCACCGGGATCATTCTTCGCAGTGGGCCGACATCGGAATTGTATCTGGCGACGGAGGCCGACTATCTCGCGCAGAGCTGGCTCATCCTGCTCTATGACGACCCGTCCATCCATGTCTTGCGCATGACGCCCGACCGCGGGACGGGCTGCCGGGCCACTCCGCAGGGGCTGGAGTGTTGGCGCGAACTGGAGGCCGAGTGCTTTGCGGCAGGCACCTGCGCGGGCGACCGGTTTCCTTTCGCGACGCTGGTGATCCTTGATTTCGACAATCGAAAAGGAACCTTCCACCTGGTCACGGATCCGCGGGGTGACCTCCTGCTCGGCAGTTCCGATGCGGCGTTGGCCGGCTATCGGCCCGCCGGGCGTATCCTGAAACGCCCGCTGACACCACGCCAGCGCGCTCTGTTGCTCGAGTGATCATTCGCCCAGAGCTTTCGGTCGTCGTTCTGTGCTACCGCGCCGGCAGCGCGGCGCGTGCGTTTGCGACGCGGATTCGTCGGGTTCTCCTCGAGGCCGGCGTCGACGACTATCAGCTCGTGCTGGTGGGGAACTACGTCGCGGGCCAGGGCGACACGACCCCGGACGTGGTGCGGGAGTTGGCCGCCGGCGACCCACGGATCGTCTGCTCGGCGGTGGAGAAGCAGGGAATGATGGGGTGGGACTTGCGCAGCGGCTTGGCACTGGCCGCGGGTCGGCACGTTGCGTTCATCGACGGCGACGGCCAGGTCCTGGTCGAGGATCTGGTGCGCATCTACCGGCTGCTCCAGGCCGAGGGGCTCGATCTGGCGATGACCTATCGCAGGCAGCGAGGCGACGGATTCAAACGCAAGGTCTTTTCGCTCGGCCTCAACGGCCTGTTTCATCTGTTCTTCCCAGGACTCCCGGTGCGCGACATCAACGCCAAGCCCAAGGTCCTGACCCGCTCGGCGTGCGAGCGGCTGGACCTGCAATCGACCGACTGGTTCATCGACGCCGAGATCCTCATCCAGGCCCGCCGTCTCGGATTTCGCGTCGGCGAAACGGAAACGGAGTTCCTCGGACTGACCGGCCGGCGCTCCTTCGTACGGGTGGCGGCGGTCTTCGAGTTCCTGGGCAATCTGCTGCGCTACCGGGTCCGGGAGTCTTGGCGCGGCCGTGAATCTCGATCTTAGTTGCGTCCTCGCAAGAGCGAGGGAGACGGTTCACCACAGAGGCACAGAGACGCAGAGGGGCGAATCCGGTGAGTCGTGGAGAGACGCGATGAGCGATGGGGCGCGGGCATCCTGCCCGTCGCACTTCCCGCGTTCAATTGGTCAAACTCCAGTGGAGCGGTGGACTCGAGT
>JBDTOZ010000011.1:0-1572 GCA_039932995.1 Acidobacteriota bacterium
TGCGCCGCGCTGCTGTCCCGCCAGACCCCTGCGCGCCATCGTCTATGGGGAGTGTTGGCGATTGCCCTGTGGCTGATCGCGATGGGGTGGTCGCCGCTGGGGCGAGCGTTTCAATCGCTGCCGCCGTTCTCGATCACGGCCAACGACAAACTGCGCTTTGTGGCGATCTTTCTGGCGGCCGTCGTGGGGGCGACGGTGCTCGACCGTCTGAGCCGCTGGTACTTTCTCTTTGCGGCCTTGAGCGCGGCCGGAGCGCTCTACGTTTATGCGTTGCGGAAGGCGTGGCTGCGGCCCGCCGATCTCGTGGCGCCGGCCAGCGTGCTCATTCTGATCGTGGTGATCCTGACGGCCCGAAGACATGCCCCGGCGGCGGCGTGCCTGCTCCTGCTGTGCGACCTGTTCACGCTCAACGGGAGTTTCAACGCACTGGTGGACGGACGCTACTTCCGGCCGCGGCTTCCCATCATCGAGGCGCTGCATCGGCTGGCCCCCCACACGCCGTATCGCGTTGCCGGGTTGGAGTGGATGTTTCTTCCCAACGCCTCGGCCCAGTACGGGCTGGAGGACGTGCGGGGCAGCGATCCGATGGCGTACGCTCGATACACGAACCTCCTGGCACCGATCGTCAGGGACGAGCCGGCCATCGACTTCGACAGGATCGTCGCGGTCCAACACCGGTTGTTCGACCTGCTCAACGTGCGCTACCTCCTGACCGAGCCGGGTGTCGAGCCGGGAGGCCGATGGCGAGCCCTCTACCGCGGGGCGGATGGCTCCCTGTTCGAGAACCCCTCGGTCCTGCCACGCTTCTACGCCAGGGAGGGCGATGCAGACGTGGCCATCCGGCAAGAGCGCCCCGACCGCTTTCGTCTGACCGTCCAGGCGCGGACTCCCGTTTGGATCGGCTCGGGCCAGGTCGCGGCGCCCGGGTGGCTGGTGAAGGCGGGAGGGACGCGGCTGAACACCGAGCTGATGGAAGGCGCGCTGATGAGCTTCCGTCTCCCGGCCGGCAGGAGTGAGGTCGAGGTCGCCTACCGGCCGGTTTCCTACTGGGGCTCCGTGGTGCTCTCCCTGGCCGTGATCCTGGTTGGAATAGGTTTCGGGCGAGTGCCGTTATCCCGGGTCCCTACGCGGGAAGGCTCTCTGGAAAACAAGCCGTAAGTTGCACGTCAGAAATGACTTGCGGCCGACGGCGGAGCTCGCGGGTCCGGTAGAAACAGCTGGGCAGGCGAGGAGCGGGAAACAGCCGGAATAGGAACCACCCCTCTTCGGTTAGCAGAGTTCCCAACGCGACGCAGTAAATGTCGAAGTTGACAGAGTCGCAAGCGGGACCTACAATCCCCGGTCCCTGCAGCAGTTTCGGTAGTCCGATCTTTTCAAGCTCCAGAAAAACACTTGGCAGTCGATGTGTCCGGGTCAGCCGGGATGAGTTCGCGTGACGGAGTCGCGCCGGAAACATCCCGCTTGACACGGACGAAGGGGTAAGGCAATCTAGCCGCCCTTTCGGCGAGGCCGGTTCTTTGACAACTGAATAGGAAAGCAACGAAGGCAAACGTGATTCCTTTGAGCGTCCGC
>JBDTOZ010000012.1:0-2793 GCA_039932995.1 Acidobacteriota bacterium
GTACCACGCGGCTGCGCCACACAGCAGCAGGGCCGATCCCGAGATGGCCCGTCCGCGCGTGAAGGACTGGGGCAGATAGACCAGGCGCAGACGGTGTTTGCCCGCGGGCATGTAGACGCCCAGGAAGGCGTGGTTGGCGTATTGGAGATCCACGCGGCGGTCGTCGACGTAGGCGCGCCAGCCGGTCCAGGCGGACTCGGAGATCACCACCCAGCCATCCTGCTCCATCACCGATTCGAGCTCATACGCCAGGCCGTCGCGTCGGATCGCCACCGTTCCCGGGCCATTGGACACTTCGTGCGGGTTGTAGAGTGTGGTCTCGATCCAGGCGCGCTCGGCGAAGTCGGTGGTCTTGCTCATCGCCTCGAGGACCGGGGCCTCCTCGCGTTCGTAGCGGATGACCCGGGGGACGAACGCGCGTGGCAGCACGGCCGGGTTCTCGATGAGCCGGTTGCCATCGAGGATGTAGCGCACGTTGATCATCGAAAGAAACGGCCGCGAGGGATCATCCACGCTCGCCCACCACGGACCCTGCGGTCGGGCCCACATGGTCCACGTGTCCGCCAGCCGTTTGAAGGTCATGGCGTTGTAGCCGCGCACATCCTCGAGGCCGTACATGGTGCCCACGTTGGGGATCAGCGCCGTGCCGATGCCGGTCACGCGGAAGAGACCCTCTCGCGGAATCCCCTCCAGAACAGCCACCTTCGGATAGAAGGCCTCCTTGGACAGCGACGGATAGATCGAGCCGTCCTCGAACGATCGCTGCAACAGCACCAACGCCAGCACCACCGGAGCCACGAAGCGTCGCGGCGTGAGCACGAGCAGGAGCAGCGGCATCAGCTCGGCCATGCGTTGTTGGGGCACGTCCGTCACCAGCATGGCCGCGCCCAACGCAGCGCCCGTGACCAGGACGACCAGGGAGGCGCGCCGCTGCCACGCGTCGACGGCGATTCCCGCCAGCAGGGCCATGGCCAGCGCGCCCGCGAACGCCAGCCGCTCATTGATGGCCAGGTCAAAGACCGGCAGCCCGTGGAGCAGGTTCGGGAGTGGAGGAATCCCGCATGCCACGAGCACGCCCACCAAGGCCAGCCCGAAGAGAAACCAGACCTCGGATCGTCGCCATGCGAGCAAGACCGCACTGAGCGCCAGCGCCAGAATGAGACTGCCCACACGCGCCGATAGCGGGTCCTGATCGCGTGCAAAAGAAAGGAACGTGCGCTCGATCCGCTCCGTGCGCACCTTGGCCGGCACCAGCGCGCTGTACGGAGTCGGTGCGTAGAACTGCTCGCGGACCAGGTGATGGATGGTTTGCGGCGCTGCCTCGAAGAACGGCAGGAGATAGATCGCGCCGAGCGCCAGCGCCGTGAGGCCGGCCGCGAGCGCGCGGAAGAACACTTTCCCGTTGCGGCAGCGCACCATCTCGAAGAGGCCGTAGACGGCGCCGACGGCCACCACGTGCAGCACGCTCTCCGGATGACCGGCGAAGATCGCCAGCGTCAAGGCCACGATCAGCAGAGGCGTGCGGCGCTCGTTGACGAGGAGGCGCACGGCGAACAGCACCAGTGGCAGCAGGGCCCAGGTGCGGGCCAGGGGCCAGCCCACGTAGAAGGCCATCATCCCGCAGAAGGCGTAGCCGGCGGCCGAGACGATCGAGGCCGTCTCGCTGCAGCCGAGGGCGCGGGCAAAGGAGAAGGTGAACAGCGCGGCCAGAAAGAACGTCAGCGTGGCCCCGAAGGTCAGGGCGTCCGGCAGGGGAACGAGCAACGCGATGAGCGTGAATGGATCGTAGACCGCCGGCTGCGCCGCGGCCGCCAGGACGTCCCCGCAGACGATGAACGGATTCCACAGCGGCCACTCGCCCCGCGCCAGCGCATAGCGCACCGCCTTCTGCCAGGGAATGATCTGGATGGCCAGATCCGAGAGCGCGATCTCATGAGGCTTGTCGACCCCCAACGCGGCCGCCCGCGAAACCAGCGGCTCGTATTGAAAGGGCAGGTCGATGGGCGCGTAGACCCGGTTCGTGAGCAGCGCCTTGCCGGTGAAGACCATCGGCAAGAGGACCAGCACCAGCGCGGCCGCGCGACTGAGTGGGACGAAGCGCTTCCAGATCCACAGCAACGCCGCGGCGGTTGCGAGATACAACGCTAACGCCATGTCGCTGCCCATCCCGCCACTGGTCGTCATCGTACTCGATGAGCCATGCGGAGGGATCGAATCGATGCCCATCACACGCGGGTGTCACAATAGGCGCATGGCCTCGAAGACCTTCAAAGTCACGCTCGTCCATGAGGGAGCGATGTGCTTCATCCCGGTCCCTTTCGATCCCAAGCCGCTCTTCGGCAAAGTGCGCGCGCCGGTCAGAGTGACGTTGAACGGCCATACCTATCGCAGCACCATCGCGTCCATGGGAGGCGCGGTGGGCATTCCGTTGCGCAAGAGCAATCGCGAGGCCGCGGGACTGGAGGGATCGGAGACTCTCGAAGTGAAGTTGGAGCTCGACACCGACGAACGGACCGTCGAGCCGCCCCCCGACCTCGCGGGCGCCTTGCGGGGCACTCCGACCGCCTGGGATCGTTGGACTGAGCTGAGCTACACCTATCAGCGCGAATACGTCGAGGCCCTGGCCGACGCGAAGCGGCCGGAGACCCGGGCCCGCCGGCTCGAAGCCGCCGTTCGCGCCATCGTGGCCCGCCCACCGAAGCGCCAGAGTCGGTAGGGAAGGGGCCTCACCCAGCGCAGACGCGCGAAGGCGCGTTCCACAATGTAGCCCCGGGCTCGGCCCGGGGAACGCGG
>JBDTOZ010000013.1:0-8419 GCA_039932995.1 Acidobacteriota bacterium
TGAACGCGGTCAAGGACCGCTTCGGCGACCACGTCCCGCTCCGCGGATAGCCGACAGCCGATAGAAAGTCGTGGCCGCGCTTAGCCGTTGGGAGCGCTGGCGTCCCGCCGGCTGGCCCGCAGGCGTCCTCGCCTGCGCGCCGCGTGACGGTCGAAGAAGATGCGCGCCTCTCGGAGCCACGCGCCTCCTTCTCCGCACGCTTCCCCCGCCCGCGGCGGGACGCCGCCCGTCCAGCCGGCGAGACGCCGGCGCTCCGGTCAAACCATGCCCCTTGGGTGGGGAAAACACCTTCGCCGGACACTCCCAGGTAGGGAGACCCCATGCCGGCCGACGGAATCGTGTTCAATGGCGTCGACGGAGCGACCGGCCAGTACCTCCAGCCGTCGCTCTCCGTGGAGGAGCTGGCGCGCGTCATCGAGACCAAAGACGACGCCCATCTTCGCGCGCGGAGTCAGGCCACTGGCGGAACCATGGGCCTCCCCTACGGCGCCAGTCCGCTCGACCTGACCTCGGTCGGCTGGGCCATCGTCGCACCGGACGACGAAGCAGCGATGATCCGCGATGCCCTCGCGCCGCTGCACGCGCATCGCGAAGCCACCGTCGGACCGCTGGTGCGGTTCCTCACCTACAGCGGCCAGAGCCGCGCACGCTGGCTCTCGGATTACTCGGTCGGAGTGGGCGACATCGATCCCACCCGCGTCCCTTACTACCTGCTCTGGGCCGGCAACTCCGCGAAGATTCCCTTCCGCGTCGTACACGAGCTGGGCGTCGACTACGCGGTCGGCCGGCTCGAGTGTGAGACCGCGGAGGAGTATCACCATTACGCAGAGCAGGTCGTCGCCCATGAGAAGGCGACGCGCGCCGGCGCACCGCGCAGCGTGGCCTTCTTCGGCCCTCGCCACGATCCAGCCACGACACTCAGTGCCGACCGGCTCCTCGCTCCGCTGGCCGCGGAGTACCCCGGCACGAATCACATCGGCAGCACCGCCACCAAAGCGTGCCTGGCCGAGATCCTTCGCCAGCCGCCCGACGTTCTCTTCACCGCCAGCCACGGCGTGGGCTTCCCTCCTGACGATCCACGGCAGTCCGCGAATCAGGGAGCCCTCCTTTGCCACGACTGGCCGGGACCGGGAGCCATCCGCGAGGAGCATTACTTTCGTGCGGCCGATGTTCCTTCCGGCGTGGACCTGGGCGGGTTGATCTCGTTTCACTTCGCCTGCTACGGCGCCGGAACGCCCGCGGAGGACCGCTTCTCGAAACGTGGGACCGGCCCTCCCAAAGTACTGGCCCGGACGCCCTTTCTGGCGGCGCTGCCGAAGGAACTGCTCCGGCGCGGTGCGGTGGCGGTGGCCGGACATGTCGACCGCGCGTGGGGATTCTCGATCGCCTCGGAAGCGCGGGCCACGGAGATCGCGCCCTTCCGCAACTTCCTGGACCACGTGCTGGCCGGAGAGCCGGTCGGACACGCCATGCGCGATTTCGCCGACCGTTTCGCCGGCTACTCCGTGCAACTGACCGGAGAGCTGGAGCGGTCGGAGTTCGAGGACGTGCCGGCGGCGGCGCTGGTCGAGCTCTGGACGAAACGCAATGACGCCGAGGCCTATCTCGTGATCGGCGACCCGGCCACTCACCTATGACCGACTACCTCGACTTCGACCTGGAACTGACGCGATATGACGAAGTGCGTTTTACGGCGGTGGTGCGACGGGTCGAGCCCGACGACAAGACCGTGAAGCGCACGGAGATCACCACGCCGCTGGCGTTCGACTTTGCGGCGTTGAACGAAGCCAAAGGGGATCCCGCCCAGTACGGACGGTTGCTCACCCATCAACTCTTCGCCGAGGGGGGAGAGTTGCGTCTCGAATTGCGCGGCGCGATCGAGGCCGCTGCGGCGCGTGACGATCGCGCCGTCCGTTTCCGGCTCTCGCTGTCCCAGAGCGCGCCGCGGTTGCACTCGCTGCGATGGGAGACTCTCCGCGACCCGGAAGACGACCAGGCCTCGCTCCTCACCAACGAGAACATCGTCTTCTCGCGCCACGTCTACACCTCGCGTGGCAAGGCGTTGCGCGGCGAGAAACCCGCCCAACTGAAGGCCCTCGTGGCCGTGGCCGCGCCCGCCGATCTGGCCGTGATGAAAAAGTCCGGGTATCCGCCGCTCGCACCCATCGAGTACGCGGCCGAAGTCGCGGCGGCCACGCGTCGCCTGGCTGGCTTCGCAATCACGCCACTGGCGAAGCCCGGCGCTGCCACGCTGGACGGCATCTTCGACGCCCTGCGCGCCGAGCCCTTCGAGGTCTTCTACCTGGTCTGCCACGGCGCCCCGGGCGAGCGGCCGCGTCTGGTGCTCGAAGATGAGGCGGGCAACCGCGACGTCGTCGACGCCTCGGACGTCGTGCAGCGCATGCGCGAGCTGGAAAATCCTCCTCCCCTGGTCGTCCTCGCCTCCTGCCGGAGTGCCGGCGCCGAGTACACCACCAGCGGCGAATCCGTGGCCCGTCTCGGACCCGATCTGGCCGTGCAGGCCGGGACTCCGGTGGTCTTGGCCATGCAAGGCGACGTCACCATCGAGAGCGCCTCCACCTTTCTGGAGAAGTTCTTCGAGGAACTGCACCGGGATGTCGACATCGATCGCGCCGTCACCGTGGCTCGGGGAGCCATTCGCGAGCGCAGTGACGCCTGGATGCCCGTGCTCTACATGCGTCTCAACGACGGGAGACTCTGGGCCAGCTCTCCCTCGCTCTCCAGCCGCCGGCGCTCCTTCGAGCGATGGGACTCCCTGCTCAACAACATCAGCCGCGGCAAGTGCACCCCCATCCTCGGCTTCGGCGTGTACGAACAGATGTTTGGCGACGCGTCCACGCTGGCCCGGCGCTGGGGTGAGACGTATCGCTATCCCTTGCACGAGGACGACGAGCTGCCGGAGATCGCGCAATACCTCTCCATCAATCAGGACTCGCAGTTTCCGCGGGACGAGCTCATCGCGCATTACCGCCGGGAAACCCTGCGCCGTTATGGCGACCGGATCGACCCGAAGAAACGGGAGGAGCTGCCCACCGACGAGCTGATCGTCGAAGCCTGGCGCACCGTCGCCTCTGCGCGCGACCCTCACCGCATCCTGGCCAATCTTCCCTGCTCGCTCTATCTCACGGCGAATCTGGCCACCGTGCTGGAGGCGGCCCTCAGCGACGCGCACGTCCAGCCGCAATCCGCCATCTGCCACTGGAACGAGGGCTTCAGGGAGCCGCCGCTCCCTGCGGATCTGGACATCCAACGACCCCTCGTCTATCACCTCTTCGGCCGCCTCGATCAGGAGAAGTCGATCGTGCTCACCGAGGACAACTACTTCGATTACCTGGTCGCCTCCGCGGACGGCGGCCAGGGGCCGCACACCCTCGGACCCGACCCGCTCATCCGCAGTCAGGCCCACTGCACCTCCCTGATGCTCCTCGGGTTCCGGATCACCGACTGGAACCTGCGGGTGCTCTTCCGCACCCTCATGAACGAGCGGCGCGACGAGACCTTCACCCACGTCGCCGTGCAAGTCGATCCCGATCAACCGGGCATCGACGACCTCGAGCGCGTGAACGCCTACCTCGACCGCTACTTTGGCCAGCAGGACATCACCATCTTTCAGGGCTCGGTCACGGAGTTCGTCGACGAGCTGGTCGATCGATGGAAGGACAAGTTCAAAGACGACCTCACTGCCGGGCGGGTGAAGGTGAGGCCGAAATGACGAATCCCTATGTCGGTCCGCGTGCGTTCAAGGAAGGCCAGACGTTGTACGGTCGCGGCGACGACTCCTCCCGTCTCTTTCACCTGCTCCTGGCCGACCGCATCGTCCTGCTCTACTCCCCCTCCGGTGCCGGCAAGACCTCGCTGCTCGAAGCGCAGCTCACCAAGCGCCTTCGCGAAGAAGACTTCCACGTCATCTACGACATCCGCACCCATCGGGAGCCGGCCCGCGAGCCGGGCACTCTGCCGGCGGCGGGCACGAACCGCTACGTGCTCTCGGCCATCCTGTCGCTGGAAAACTCGGTGCCGGAGCCCCAACGACTCACGCTCGCGGAGCTGGAAGCGATCGCGCTTCCGGACTATCTGGCGCGCCTCGAGGCGCTGCAGGATCGCGAGGGCGTGCGCATCGCCCTCCTCTTCGATCAGTTCGAAGAGATCTTCCGCGTGGATGAAACGGACATCGAGGCCAAACGCGAGTTCTTCACCGTCCTGGGCAAGGCACTCGAAGATCGCTCGTTCTACGCCGTTTTCGCCATGCGTGAGGACTCCATCGCCCTGCTCGACGACTACTCCCACCTGATTCCCTATCGCCTCAAGGCACGCCAGCGGCTGTCGCTGCTCACGCGCGAACAGGCCGTCGAGGCCATCCGGCGGCCGGCCCAGGACCAGGGCGTCGATTTCCAGGCCGCGGAGGCGCTCGTCCAGGACCTGAGCCGCGTGACCACGATGCTCTCGGACGGATCGACCCGGGTCGATTACGGACCGCACGTCGAGCCGGTGCAACTGCAGGTGGTCTGCTACACCGTGTGGGAAAAGCCGCGGAGCAATCCCCTCATCATCGACGACCTGACCGGCGTCTCCGTCGACACCGCCCTGGCCGACTACTACAACACCTGCATCGCCGAAGTCCTGCGCAACCAGCCGTCCACCACGGAGCGCGAAGTGCGGGACTGGTTTTCCCGCTCGCTGATCACTCCTCGCGGAGTGCGCACGCAGGTGCTGCTGGGAATCGAGAGGACGGAAGGTCTGCTCAACACCGACATCGCCGTCCTGGTGCACAGGTACATCGTCCGTCGCGAAGAGCGCGGGGGTCGCACGTGGTTCGAGCTCGCCCACGACCGGCTGGTCAATCCCATCCGCACCAGCAACGAGACCTGGAGCTCCCGGTATCTCACGCCCCTGCAGATTCGCGCGGAGCGCTGGAGCGCACGCAATCAGGACCCGCAGTTGTTTCTCGTCGGCCGCGAGCTCGTCGAGGCCATCCGGCTGATGGAGAAGGACGCCGCCCATCTGACGGAGATCGAGAGTGCATTCGTCACCCGCAGCCGCGCGGCGCTGTCCGACATCGAGCGCGCGGCGGTGGAGTGGGAGCTGGCCGGCCAACCGCGCGAGAAACTGCTGCGCGGTGCCGAGCTCGACGCCGCTCTCAAAGTGGCCCGCACGAAGGGTGAATACCACCTGACCCCTGAAGCCAAAGCCCTGCTCGCGGAAAGCACCGGCGCGCGAAACACGCGCCGGTGGACCTACCAGCTCGGCATCTACACCGCCATCCTGATCGGCGTGGTCGTCTACACCCTCTATCAGCGCAGCGAGCAGACGCGAGAGATTCTGTCCGCGGTGAAAGTCGGGTCCTACAGCTCGCACGAGAAACCGGTCACGGACGAAGCGGCGCGCGAATGGATCGCGGCGCAGAGCAAGATCGAGGATCTATCCGACTCGCGGTCCTCCTCCTGGATCTGGCCCAGGACGCCGGTGCCCCGCGATTCCCGTCCGGTGCTTCAATACTCCGGCGCGCGAGGCGACGGCCCGAAACTGCGCGCCGGACTGGCCGAGCTCGAGTTCCGGATCGTCGATCGAGCCGCCGCCACGACCGCGCCTTCCAACTGCATCTGGTACGGCCAGGCCGTCGCGGCGGATGACGTGAAGCTCGTGGCCTATGCGCTCATCCGCAGCGGAGGAAAATTGCAGAGCATCGAGCCGCTGCCCGGCCACCGGGAGAATGTCGTCCGCGTCGGTTACAACGGGCGCGTTGCCAAGGCCACCCCTCTCCTCACCGACGACGTGGACCAGATGAAGCTGGACGACCAGCCCGCGCGCGCGCCGGCGCCCGAGGACGAGAGCGTGGGCACGGTCAAGAGCTACGATCCCACGACCCGTCAGGGCATCCTCATCAGCGGCGGCGACGCCATCCGGTTCCGTGTTCCCTTCGGCAGACTGGACGTCCGCAGCGGCGACACTGTCCGCTTTGCGCTCCTTCCGAATTCGGAGGAGCAATCTGCCATGATTCTGGAGGTCCTCCGTCGCCAGGCCTCACCTCTCCGAGGCACAGACGCGCGCGGGAACTGACGATGGCCAGCCGGCTTTCGTGAGCAAAGGCGGGAAAGGGTAGGGCCTTCCCCACTTCACGACACTCCTAGAACGAGGAGATTCTCATGGACAAAGACCAACTGCTGAAGATGGCCCGCCGGGCATTCCCGAAACCAAAGCGCGTGCGTGAAGAAGTGGCCGCGGCCACGGAGGCCGTGCGCCGGGCAGGCGATCTCGAAGTCCCGGGTCTGGAATCTCTACGGCCACCGGCGGGACTGAACGAAGGGCCGGCCGCACCGGATGAGGCGGAGATCTTCGGATTGCCGCGCACCGAGACCGTCGACAAGCGACTCAAGGACGGCGCTTCTGCACTCGACAAGATGAGCGCGGGCGACACGAACCTCACTCCCGGCGAACAACTCGGTCTCGAAGCCATCGTGCTCCTCTTCGGACGACCGGCGCTGCTCATCCAGGATGGCGACTTTGCCCCTCCACCGGACGAATGGAAGCAGCTCAACGGCAAGCGCGACCTGCTCAAAGGCATCTTCCCCAGCGTCGGCCGCGTCGACCTGACCGGCCACCATACCTATGAATGGTGCGGGACGGCCTTCCTGGTCGGCGAGAACATCCTCATGACCAACCGCCACGTGGCCGAGATCTTCTCGGAGAAGAAGGGAAAGGAGTATCCGTTCCTCTCCGGCGTGAAACCTCGCATCGACTACAAGGAAGAGTTCCAGCGCGACGTGGCCCAGGAGTTCAAGATCGAAAAAGTCCTGGGCATTCACCCCACCTACGACCTCTCCCTCTTGCAGGTGGCCAAGGGAACCAAGAGCAAGCCGTCACCCAAGCCGCTGAGTGTCTCTTCCAAACCGCCGAAGGCCACCAAGGACGGCGAGCTGGCCGTCATCGGCTACCCCGCCTTCGACTCCCGCAACGGCCGGCAGGAACAGCTCGACATCTTCAACAACATCTTCAACGTGAAACGCCTGCAACCCGGCAAGTCCACCGGCCTCAAACAAACCCCCGAGATCCTCGGCCACGACGCCTCCACCCTGGGCGGCAACTCCGGCTCCTGCATCGTCGACCTCGACACCGGCACCGTCATCGCCCTGCACTTCGGCGGCCAATACCTCAAAGGCAACGTCTCCGTCCCCCTCTGGAAACTGACCAAAGACACGTTCCTCAAAAAGTTCGCGATCAACTGGCAGTGATTGGGTCCCCACGCCGGAGGCGTGACGGACATGAGCCGGGGGCAAGCGCCGAAGGCGCGCCGCCCCCGGTAGGGACGAACAGATCATGCGCCCCGGATGGGGCGCCGGAGTGGCACATGCCGTCGACTCACTTGAGCCTTCACTACCACGTAGTCTTCAGCACAAAAGATCGTCAACCCTTCATCGAGCCCGCTTGGCGAGAAGACCTCCATCGTTACCTCGGCGGTTGCATCAAGACGCTCGGTGGGATTCCCGAGGAGATCGGCGGGATCGAGGACCACGTCCATCTCCTCCTCGGCTTGCGCGCAACGCATTGCCTGGCCGACGTCCTGCGCGACATCAAAACCGCCTCCTCCAAGTGGGCTCATGAAGAGAGGCACCTTCCACGGTTTGGATGGCAGGACGGCTACGGAGCCTTTACGGTGAGTCGGTCCAACATCGACTCCGTCCGCTCCTACATTGCCACACAAGAGGAGCATCATCGCAAGCACCCGTTTCAGAGCGAATATCTCGCTTTGCTCAAGAAACATCACGTGGAGTTTGATGAGCGGTTTCTCTGGTGACTCCCAGTCCACTCCGGCGCCCCTGCCGGGGCGCAACTTAAAAACCCGCGATACCGGGGGCTGCGCGCCTGCGGCGCTGGCCCCCGGCTAATGTCCATTACGCCTCCGGCGTAAACCCAAGAGCCGGCGTAATTGTCACGATTACTCCGGCGCCCCTGCCGGGGCGCAACTCAAAACCCGCTGTACCGGGGGCGGCGCCCCCGGCTCATGTCCATTACGCCTCCGGCGTAAACCGAGGCCCAGCGTAGTCGTCACGATTCCGACGATCGCTCCAGCGCCCCTGCCGGGGCGCATTGTTTTTATGCGTCCTTACCGGGGGCTGCGCGCCTGCGGCGCTTGCCCCCGGCTCATGTCCGTTACGCCTCCGGCGTAAACCGAGGCCCCGCGTAGACCCCTGACAACCGCCAACCGCCAACCGCCAACCGAAACCCTACTCGCCCAACTTCCCCTTCAGCTCCCGCAATTCGGCGGAGAGGGCGGTCACCTGGTCTTCGAGGCGTTGTACGCGGATGGAGAGGGGCTCGCCGCGCGACTCGGAATGGGACTCGGTGGCGGGCGGGTCGTCGACGATGGCGCCTCCGGTGGTGTGGGCCCAGCGCTCTTCCT
>JBDTOZ010000014.1:0-4150 GCA_039932995.1 Acidobacteriota bacterium
CCTGTTCGTGGCTGTGATGATGGCCATTCTCAGCGCCGCGCAGACCACTCCGGCGAACGCGGATCGAGGAGCGGGACTCGATCCCAATGGGAGCGCCGTCAAGACCGGCAGTTGCATCGATCCGAATGGCTGCGGGCAATCGACCCCCACTCTGCCCGCCGTAATCTCCCGGTAACAGAAGCCCGCTACCTTGGGTGCGTGGGCAAGCTGATTCGTTTTCCGCGCAGGCGCATGTGTGTTCTCGTTTTTCCGACTGACCTCGTGGAGGAGTTGCGCGCGGCCCTGCCTTTCGTGTTGATCTCCCGCGAGGGGGAATCGCTCCACGGGTGCGATCTGGTAGTGATCGACGACCGTCACGAAGACACGACCGACCTCGCGGCTTGGTTCGCGACCTACATGCCGCGTTTTCCGCTCCTGATCTGGAACGGCGCCCGCTCTTCGCCGGACCAGCTCCTGAAGTCGTGCCGCGATGTCCTGTTTTCCGGCCGGTTCCTCACGATGTGAGTGGTTGCGTACAATAGGGCGCGATGTCCCCGGCGATCCTGGTTGTCGAAGATGAGCTCCTGATGCGCCGGACGCTGCAGAACCTGCTCGAGAGTGCAGGTTTCGCGGTGACCACCACGGGCACGATCGCGGAGGCCTTGGGAGAGGTGAACCGCCGCGGCTATGACCTCATCCTGCTCGATCTCATCCTGCCGGACGGCGACGGGTTGGATGCATGCGCCCGCATCCGCGAACGGCACCGCATGCCCATCGTCATCCTCAGCACGAGGCGCCTGATCGAAGATCGTGTGGCCGGGTTGGACACGGGAGCCGACGACTACATCGTCAAGCCCTTCGAGCCGGCGGAGATGATCGCCAGAATCCGCGCACAGTTGCGCCGGTCCGGACAGTTGAGTGTGGACGATGAGAAGAGCATCGTGCGCGCGGGCCGGCTGACCATCGATCCGACCCTGCAAGACGCCTTGATCGACGGCAGGCGGGCCTGCCTGACGCGCAAGGAGTTCCGGCTCGTACAGATCCTGGCCACCCGCGCCGGCAAGGCCGTGAGCCGCGACTTTCTGGTCGACCAGTTGTGGGCCGACGACGAGCTCGCCTCCGACAAGAACGTCGCCGTCTACATCCGGCGCATCCGGCAGAAGATCGAGCGGGACCCCGACGCCCCTGAGATTCTCCTCACCGTGCGCGGCTTCGGCTATCGCATGGGCGTCGATTGAGTCTCGACACTAGCCGGTCGCGTGTAACCCCCCCGTAACCTGGGCGGCGGTATCCTCGCGCAATCTGTCATGAGGTCACCCTCCATCGTTGTCGACGAGGCCGCGCGGCTTGCCGCTCTCGATCGTTACGCCATCCTCGATACCTCGCCCGAGGAGGCGTTCGACGATGTGGTCCGGCTCGCCGCGTCGATCTGCCAGGCGCCCATCGCTCTGATCAGCCTGATCGACTCGACCCGCCAGTGGTTCAAGGCCCGCGTGGGCATCGCCGTCACCGAGACCCCGCGGGAGAGTGCCTTCTGCCGCTACGCCCTGGAGCAGAACGACGTCCTGCTGGTGCCGGACGCCTTCACCGATGACCGCTTCGCGCGAAACCCGCTGGTCGTCGGCGAGCCCTACATCCGCTTCTACGCGGGCGCTCCGCTCACCACTCCGGAAGGTCTGAACCTCGGCACGGTCTGCGTCATCGACCGCAAACCGCGCACCCTCACGGGCGAGCAGCTCGACGCCCTGCGGGTGCTGGCGCGTCAGGTGATGGTGCAGCTCGAGCTGCGACGGATGATCGCCGAGCGCACCATCGCCGAGGAAGAGCATCGGCGCAGCGAGACCCGCATGCGCTCCATCCTCGACAACGCCCTCGGCAGCCTGATCGCCACGAACCAGCAGGGCCTCATCGAGAGCGTGAACGTCGTCGCGGAGCGCACCTTCGGATACTCCGCGGGGGAGCTCGACGGCCGCGCGCTCGACACCTTGCTCGAATGGCCGGCCTTCGTCTCCCTCCGTGACGTGAATCTGGGTCGGATGACCGAATCGGTGGGCCGGAAGAAGAGTGGCCAACTCTTCACCTGCGAGATCGCCCTGTTCGAGCTCTACGCGGCCGACGACCAGCGCCACTTCGCGGCGCACATCCTCGACGTCTCCGAGCGGCACGAGGTCGAGCGGATGAAGAGGGACTTCATCACCACCGTCAGTCATGAGCTGCGCACTCCGCTCACCTCCATCTGCGCCTCACTGGGACTGCTGGCCTCGGACGTGATGGGAGAACTTTCCCCAGAGGCCAGACGGATGGTGACCGTGGCCGAGCGCAACAGCGTCCGGCTCATTTCTCTGGTCAACGACATCCTCGACTTCGACAAGCTGCAGCGTGGCACCATGGAGATGGAGATGCAGCCGGTCTCTCTGCGACGCGTGCTCGAGCAGGCCGTCGCGGCGACGAACGAGGCCGCCCTGCAGGCAGGAGTGACCGTCGAGCTGCGGGAGACCGAGAGCGTCGCTCTGGGCGACTCGGAGCGGCTCGTCCAGGTGGCCACCAGTCTCCTTTCCAACGCAGTGAAGTACTCTCCGCGTGGAGGAATCGTGCGGATCGAGGTGATGGCGGTGGGGGAGAGTGTCGAGGTGAGGATCGAAGATCGGGGAAGCGGCATCGCCCCCGAGTTGCAAGCCAGGCTTTTCCGGCGCTTCGAGCGCGCGGACTCGAGCGACGCGCGCACCAAGCCCGGCACCGGGTTGGGACTCTCGATCTCCAAGGCCATCGTCGAGCGTCATGGCGGAACGATCGGAGTCGACAGTCGCGAGGGCGAGGGCAGCACGTTCTGGTTCCGCCTCCGCGCCGTGGGCGACTATCGACAGTTCCTGACGGATCGGGCCGGAGCCTCTTCGTGAGGGCGCTCGTGATCGACGACGAAGAAGATGTTCGTTACGTGGCCCAGATGAGTCTGGGCCGGGTGGGAGGGATGACCGTGCTGGTTGCCGCGAGCGGAGAGGAGGGGCTGGCCACGGCGCGCCGCGAGCGTCCCGACTTCATCCTCCTGGATCTGATGATGCCCGGCATGGATGGCCCGGCCACCCTTCGCGCACTCCGGCAGTGGCCCGAGACGGAGAGGATCCCGGTGGTCTTTCTCACCGCGAAAACGCTCGCCTTCGGAGTGGATAGCCTGAAAGAACTCGGGGCCAAGGCGGTCATCTTCAAACCGTTCGACCCGATGACGCTGGCCGCCGACATCCGGACGGTGCTGCAATGACCGACGGTGCTGCAATGATCAACGACCCGATGCTGCGCGATCTGCGCAGCCGCTTCCGGGAGACGGCTTTCGTTCGCCTCAGCGAGATGACGTCGCTGCTCGGGCAGCTCAGCAGCGACTCCCCGGACGTCCAGTCGATCGAGCGCCTGGCGCGTCACTTTCACGGCCTGGCCGGGATGGGAGCCACGTACGGATTCCCCCTCGTCTCGAGCCTGGGCGACGAAGGGGAAGGCATGATCCTTCCTCTCGTGAAGAGCGGCCAGTCCCCGGACGCCGGCGCCGTGAAGCGGTGGCAGGCCATCGTGGAAGAGATGAGAGCGGAATTGAGCGCCTGAGCTGGAAGCGGGCTCCCGGCCCGGCTCAGGTGCTATTGCGCGGCCATTTCGTCGACGACCGGCCAGGTGGCCTCGCGCCATTGATCGCCCATGAGCAGTCCCGCGGTGGCGAGGTAGAGCCGCACGTCGGTGGGATCGAAGTTCAGCTCCTGAACGGCCGTGCGCACGGCGTCGGCGGTGGGTGTGGTGTAGTCGTCGCTCTCGATGGACCCGTTTTCGTGGGGAACGTTCCAACGGTCGAGGAAGGCCGCCATCATCTCGTTCTTCTGCGTGGTGTGGTACTGCATGAGAGCCATCTCGAGGTACTGATCGAGCTCGGGCAGACCGATCCGTGAGGCCAGCAGATCCGCCTTCTTTTCCGGCGGCATCTTCCGGATCGTCTCCTCACGGAAGTGCAGCGCCTTGGCCAACTGCATCTGGACGACCATGCGCTGCTGTGCGTCCGCCTGCCTCCAGAAGGTGGCCAGGATGGCGCGGCGGCGATCGGAATCGGCGAGCTCTTTGAGAATACGGCGGGCGGTCCACATGACGCGCGGCGTTGTAGCACAGTTTCTCTTTGGTTGGCGGTTGGCGGTTGGCG
>JBDTOZ010000015.1:0-4387 GCA_039932995.1 Acidobacteriota bacterium
GCCTACAGCGCCTTTTCGATCACGGCCTTCAGCTCGGCGTCGTTCGCTTCGATGGCGCCGTACTTTTTCCAGAGGATCTTGCCTGTCCGGTCGAGGACCACCGTCGTCGGCAGCACCGAGGTCTCCAGGATGTTGGCCAGCTTGCCCTGGGGATCGAGGACCTGGGGATAGGTCATCTTGTGCTCGGCGATGAAGCTCTTCACCTCATCCGCGGCCCCTTCGTCGACGCTCACGCCGATCACGTCCAGGCCGCGCGCGGCATAGGTGTCGTGCATGCGTTGCAGCTCAGGGATCTCGAACCGGCAGGGGCCGCACCAGGTGGCCCAGAGATTCAGAACCACGATCTTGTTGCGGGTGCTGGCCAGATCGAAGGGGGAGCCGTCCAGGTTCGTGGCGGCGTAGGCGGGCATGGCCGCGCCGACGTCGACCCCGGTGGTGGTCGGCGTCGTGGGAGCGGCCGCCGTGTCCGTGGCCTGCGTTCCATCCCCCGCCGCCTGGGCTGCCGGGGGAGATGCTTTCTTTTCCGTCTGCTGGCAGGCAGCGACGGCAATGGAGAGGAGGAGGAGTGCAACGATTCTTCGCATGAGGCTCCTTGATCGAGTCTGGTCAGTAGATAGCACAGCGTGGTCTCTCACGCGAACAGGGCCAAACGGACCTGCGTCCAACAGAAAAGCCCCGCGACCGGCGCGGGGCTTTTGAAAAACGATCGATGTGCGGTTGGTTACTTCTTCTCGTCCTCGGGCTTGCCCTTCTTGGCAACTTCCGGCTCGGCCACGACGGCGTCGGTGGGCGACTCCACCACTTCGGCGCGGGCGATGGTCACGCCGACGACGACGCGCTCGGGGTCGTCCAGCACTCTCACTCCCTCGGGGAGCTTGAGGTCTTTGACCCGCAGGTATTCATGCGCGCCCAGAGCGGTCACATCCACCTCGATGGAGTCCGGGATGGCGGTCGGGAGGCACTCCACGTGAAGCTCGCGGACCTGAAAGTCGAGCAGGCCGCCCTCTTTCACGCCGATGGCCATGCCTTCCGGATGGACCGGCACGGTGACCTTGATCATCTCGTCCATGACCACGCGGACGAAGTCGATGTGCTGCATCTTGCGACTGATCGGGTTGATGGTGATCTCTTTGATCATCGCGTGGCGCTGCTGATCGCTGCCGGCCATCTTCAGCAGGAAGACCGACCGCACGCCATGCTCGCTCTTCTGCACGAGCTCCGAGACCGCCTTGCGATCGACGGTGATCGCCACGGGATCCTTGTGGCCGCCATAGACGACGGCCGGGACCTTCCCGGCAGCGCGAAGCTTCTTCGCGATTTCCTTGCCCGTGCCCTCGCGGCGGCTCACTTCCAACGTAACTTCAGCCATGGTGCTGACTCCCTCTTATGAACTAGATCGCAAACCGCCGTAAAGGCTGGGAAACAGGGGGTTATTCCCTCGGTTGGCGGTTGTCGGTCGTCTGTTGGCGGTTGGCGGTTGGCGGTTGGCGGGACTTCGGGTCGTCGAGTGGTCCGTCGTCCTCGTCGAGCCTTACGGGGAGTCTCAAAGGTTCATAGGCTCACAGTCTCATAGAGGCTCGTCCGGCGAAACCCTGTGAGACTGTGAGACTGTGAGACTGTGAGACTGTCTTGTGAGACTCGACGACTTGACGACTCGACGACCCGACGACCAGACGACTCGAAGACCCGACGACCCGACCCGACGTCTCGAAGACCCGAAGACCCGACGACTCGACGACTCGACACGGCCGGTCACATCTCGAACAGCGAGCTCACCGAGTCCTCGCTGTGGATGCGGTGGATGGCTTCAGCCAGGAGGGGGGCGATGGAGAGCGGTTTGAGCTTGGAGCAGTCCGCTTCCTTCTCCTGCGTGGGGATGCTGTTCGTGGTGATGACCAGATCGAGGGCGGAGGTGTTGATGCGTTGCACGGCCGGTCCGGAGAGAACGGCGTGGGTGCAGGCGGCCGAGATGGAGCTGGCCCCTTTTTTTTGCAGGGCCTGCACTGAATGGATGAGTGTCCCGGCGGTGTCGATGATGTCGTCGACGATGAAGACATTGCGCCCTTCCACCTCGCCGATGATGTTCATGACCTCGGTCTGGTTGGCGGCAAAGCGCCGCTTGTCGATGATGGCCAGCGAGGCCCCCAGCCTTTTCGCATAGGCCCGGGCCCGCTCCACCCCTCCCGCGTCCGGCGAGACGATGGTCAGATTGTCCTGCTCCATCGCCTTCAGGTGTCCCACGATCACCGGCGCGGCGAAGAGATGGTCGACGGGGATGTTGAAGAAGCCCTGGATCTGCGCGGCGTGCAGGTCGAGGGTGAGCACGCGGTCCGCACCGGCGGCGCTGATGAGATCGGCGGCCAGCTTGGCCGTGATGGGCACCCGCGGCTTGTCCTTGCGGTCCTGCCGCGCGTAACCGTAGTACGGCAGGACGGCGGTGATGCGCCGCGCCGAGGAGCGCTTGAATGCGTCGAGCATGATCAAGAGCTCCATCAGGTGATCGTTCACCGAGGGAGGACACGTGGGCTGAATGATGAAGACATCCGCCCCACGCACGTTCTCGTCGATCTGGACGTAGTGCTCGCCGTCCGAAAAGCTGTAGAGGGTCACGTGCCCCAGCTCCACGTCCAAATGCGTGCAGATCTCCTCGGCGAGAGAAGGATGGGATCGACCGGAGAAGATTTTGAGGTCGCGCAAAACGGCCGTGATTATACCGGCAGCGAGGCCGCGCACACCTTCTGGTGTAAAACACGGTCGTGATCGCCGCCGAAGTCCGCCGCTACCTTCACGACACGCGCGACGTCGAAGGGTGGTTCTTCCCCGTCGACGCCTATCTTTTCGGCTTCCTCGACGAGGTGCAGAAACGCGAAGCCATCACCGGCACACTGTTTGAGATCGGGGTACACCACGGCAAGACCGCACTCTTCCTGGCCCGGGCCGCCCGCGAGGGCGAAGTGCTCGGAGTGTGCGACGTCTTCGAGCAGCAGGAGCTGAACCGCGACCGTTCGGGCGAAGGGAGCCTGGCGCTGTTTCTCCGCAATCTGCGTGCGCTGGGCGGTCTGGACGAAGCGCGCCTGCGCGTGTTCGCCCGGGAGTCGAGCACACTCACCACGGACGACACCACCACGGGCTGCCGCTTTTTTCACATCGACGGCGGCCATCGCCCCGAGGACGTGATGAACGACCTCGCGGTCGCGGAACGGGCCCTCCTGCCCGACGGGGTGGTGGCGGTCGACGATCTGTTCAATCCCAATTGGCCCGGGGTGGGCGAAGGGTTCTACCGGTTTCTCGCCTCACGTCCCGACGCGTTCGTACCGATCCTCATCGGGGGGAACAAGGTCCTCTTCACGAGGCCGGACGCGGCCGCGCGTTACGAGAGTCATTGGTCCGACATCCCTGCCGCGGTCGATGCGCCGTTCACGTTCGATTTCAAGGACTGGCTCGGCCACCGCGTCCTCACCGCCATCCGCGGAGCCTGGGTGGACCTCGACCCCATGGGCACGGCCCGCCTGCATTTGCGGGAGTGAGGCGACCCACTCGTCGACTCGAAGACTCGACGACGCGAAGACAGCACTCCGCCCCACCAACGTCCAGCCGACGTACCATACAGGGATGCAACCTGATTCCTCGGTGAAAGTGGATTCCCCGGTCGCTCCGCCGCGACGCAGCTCCGGGGGGCGGTTCCTGATCGTTCTCTTTCTGCTGGCCCTCGCGTTCGGGGCCGGTTACGTGCCGCAGTGGCTGGAGTCGCGCACGCTCCGCGCGGAGCTCGTCACAGCCGACCTGGAGCTGCACCTGGCCAATGCGCATCGCCGCCTGGGCGTGGCCAGCCAGGAGGCTCAGCGGAACAACTACGCCAATGCCGCCGAGGCGGCGCGGCAGTTTTTCGACGAATCGGCCACGCTGGTGCGCATGAATGCGTTCGACGGAGAGCCGCGCACCCGAGTGGCGCTGCTGGCCTACGTCGCGCAACGCGATCAGGTCATGGCTCTCCTCGCCGCGGCCGATCCCTCCTCGCGCGAGACGCTGGCCTCTCTCTTCCTGACCATGGACGGAGTGCTCGCACGCCGTGCCGTGGAGGGAGGGAAGGAGTAACGCGCTTGGGCGGCGGACCTCACCGAAGTGCCTTGGCGCGATGAACCATGGGGCGCGGGCATCTTGCCCGGCGCACTTTCCGTGTCAAATGGCCAAACTCCAGTGGAGCGGTGGACTTTAGTCCACCGTCGCTCTCGCGAGGATCGGCCCCTCTGCCCTTCGCGGCTCTCGACATGAGCGTGGCGAGAAAACTCACACGACTCACGGCTCACCCCTCGCGAGTGCCCGGTGGACTAAAGTCCACCGCTCCACAGAGACTAGAGTCCACCGCGGGCAGGATGCCCGCGGCCCC
>JBDTOZ010000016.1:0-13011 GCA_039932995.1 Acidobacteriota bacterium
ACACCGTGGCCGGGACGACGCTGCGGACCGACATCGACGTCAGCAATGCCACGCCCGGTCGTGCGGTCACCATCGACGTCGTGCGCGGGTCGCGCACGCTGATCGTGCAGAACGGGTCCGCCACGCCTCTGGTGAACGTGGTCGGGCAGACGCCGCTCCGCGTGCTGGGAGCCGCACAGGATCTGCATCTCGACGCCGGCGGTCACCTGGTGTCGCTCCTCTTCAACCGGCCGGTCACGGTTGCGGACGCGGTGAAGCTGCGCGACCTGCTCGCGCTGACGATCCACGTCCCCGCGGCCAGTTACAGCGCCACCCGTCGCAACGACCCTTCCGATCCGGCGGCCGAGCTGCAGGTTCCCGGCGCCGCCCTGCAGGATGATCGCCGCATCGTCTTGATCACGTTCGACAAGACCCTCTCCACGAACGCGACGTATGAGATCGCCCTCGAGCGGATCCGCGAGCTCACGGGTGCGGGCGGCGATTTCGCCGCGTCCGGGATCGTCCCTCGCGTGGACAATGACCGTCCGGCCGCGATTCTCACCGGCAAGGTTCTCAAGGGCGACAACGCTCCCTTGCCCGGGACTCTGGTGAAGCTGACGGTGACCGAACTGTCGCCGGAGCGCAACGGCTTCTACCAGCTCGTGCAGTACGACGTGGCCGGCGCGGACGGGCGCTATCTGTTCGAGTATGTCCCGCGCGATCTCGACGCCGGTCTGATGGGCCATTACACCCTGCTGGCCGAGGCGGCGGACGGCAAGCAGGCCTCCCTCGATGGCGCGGTGCGTCTTCCCGGAGAGGTCCACAACGTCAATCTGGTCTTCCTGGGCCGAGGCAGCGCGCGCGGACAATTGCGGTGGGAAGACGGCGCGCCCATTCCGAACTGGGAAGTGCGCGCCGGGAGCACGCTGTTCGGCGGCTCCTTCGTGGCCACCAGCGACGCGAACGGGAACTACGAGATCACCGGCCTGCCGGTGGGACCGCTCGTCTTCACGATGATCGATCCCGATGGCGCGGCCGTGTACGCGGCCAACTCTCTGCGCACGGCGGGCGAGGTCCTCACCCAGGACCTGATCGCGCTCCGCAAAGCCGGACCCCCGCCGGGCGTGGCGCGCGTGAGACTGCTGGTCTTGCGCTCGGACACCATGCAGCCCGTGGCCGGCGCGCAGGTGGGCTTCGGCAGCCCGGACATTCCGCTCAGCACCGGCCTGACCGATGTGAACGGCCGCTTCGAGTTCCCTCGCGTGCCGGCCGGTCTGATGTCGATCGTGGCCGCCGATTTTTCGATCAGCCGGCACAGCGCCGCCGTCGAGGTGGAGCTGCGCGGCGATCAGGTGCTCGATCAGACGCTCGTGCTGCAGATCGTGCCGAATGAAACGTTCGCCTTCCTGGAGGGCGAGGTCACTCGGGACGATCCTGCCCAGCCTTCCGACGTCACGCGCGATCAGGTCGTTCCTTACGCGGTCATCACGATCGGGACGCTCCCTTCCATCACCGCCAATGCGGACGGCTCGTATCTGTTCCCCGACCTTCCGCTGATCGCGTCGGGCGCGCGGGTCTCCGTCTTCGATCCGCAGACCGCCCGCCGCGGCTCCTTCCAGTTGCCGACCCTCGTCGGAGGCTCGAATCGCTTCCCGATCCGTCTGCGCTCGCTGGTCACGGGAAATGCCACGGCCCGCGTTCGCCTGATCGGTGGCAAAGGCGAGCCGGTGGCGGGTGCGCAGGTGTTTGCGCCCGGCTATCCGCCGACGACGTACGCGAACAAGGGCGGCGGGACGTATGAGCTGGCGGACCTCCACGTGCCGCAGACGGACGAGGTCTACGCCGTCACTGCCGATTCGGCCGGTCCCTACGGCGAGCAGTACGTGAAGGGAAGTGTGCGCGTCGATTTCCCCGACCAGATCGCGGTGACCGAGCTACGTCTCCCCGGCCTCGGCACCGTGGTGGCCAAGATCGAGGTGGCGCAGCCTTGTTCCACTCCTCCTTGTTACTCGCAGGCCATCGGACCGGTCTCGATGACCTATCCGGTCTGGGACGATTACATGCAGAAGGTCCTGCCCAAGACCGTGGTCGCGGACCCCGATCCGGTCACGAACCTGGTCACCTTCCACAACGTGCCCGTGCAGAGGGATGTGTACTTCGCCACGGTGCGGCATCCGGCCGGCTACGCGCAGGAGAAGGTCGTCCTCGCCTATGAGGGCGACAACCGCGACATCCACCTGCGGCTGCTCACCATCGGCGGAGTGAGTGGACGCGTATTCGCACACGACGGCATCACGCCGGTCGCGGGCGCCTCGGTGCGCATCACCACCGGCACCGCCGTCTACGCGCCGGCGCTCACGCGGCAGGACGGATCCTTCGAGTTCGCGGCCATCCCGGCGAACGTCGACTTCAACCTGGTCGCGGAGTTTCAGCAGGATGGGATCTTCCGGACCGGCATCGTCTCGGGCCGGACGCCGCCCGGCGGAGGACCGGTGGCGAACCTGGCCATCGTCATGAGGCAGCAGTCGTCCATCGAAGGCCGCGTGCTTCTTGAATCGGATGGCAATCCCGTTCCGCTGGCGCATTACTGGCTGCGCGAGCTGGCCTGGCCGTATCGGATGATCGGGACGCCGCTCGATCCGTTGCAGGCCGACATCAATGGCCGCTTCATCATCGGCAACGTCTTCACCGGACCCTTCCGGATCACGGCCGTGGCGTCGGACAACCAGGAGATCCGCGGCGACTATCAGGGGGAGCTCCTCGACGAAGGAGACGTGAGCCAGCGCGATGTGCAGGTGCGGATCGGGGGCGCGGGGGTGGGCTCGATCAGCATCACGGTGGTCGACCCGCTGCTGGCCTTCGAGCCCGTGCCGAATGCCGAGGTGTCGCTGTTGCGTGGCAACGGCCGCTTCGATTTCACCACCACCAACGACGCAGGAGTGGCGTTCTTCGAGGATGTCCCGGCAGGCGCGAACTACTCGGTGTTCGCGTTCTCCAAGACCCGCGGACGTTCCGGCCGGAGCACGGTCTTCACGGTCGCCACCGGACAGACCGCGTCTGCCTCCGTCCAACTCGACTTCCTGGGAGTGGTCAGCGGCACGCTCACCGATCCCGACACCACGCCGCCCAGCCAGCCCGTGCGCGGGGAGCCGATCAGCTATCAGGGATCTCTTTCTCTGCGCGTCACCAGTGGTGCCGCCGGCGAGTTCGAGTTCCTGGGTGTGCCGGAAGGCCCGTTCCAACTGCAGGCCTGGGAGCTCTCGACGCAGCGCATCGCCGTCGGACCGGCGGGACTCTTCATCAGCAAGCTCGTGCCCGAGCAGCGCAACATCCAGTTGGAGATGGAGCGCATGGGCACTCTCACCGTCAAGGTCTACCTCCCCAATGACACGGGTGGACCGGGCGAGCTGGCCCCGCTCGTGGAAGTGACGGCCGCGCAGTGCACCATCTGCAACCTCTACACACCCGACTATCCGTATTTCCGCTCGGCGCAGGGCAGCCCGGTCGTCTTTCCGCGCATGTTCCGGCGAGTCGGCTATGGATTGGAAGTGCGTGAGCTGGGAGGTGAAGGACGGACGGTCAACACCGGCGGCGCCTTCCCCGTGGGCGCGTTGACGCACGAGCAGAGCGTGGTGCTCCCGCAGAGTGGCACGGTCGAAGTGACGGTCCTCGACGACGCCAATCAACCTGTGACGGACGCGGAAGTGATCATCCGCGCGGGCCGCACCTGGCGCATCTTCACGTCCACGGACGGCCGGGTCACGCTGCCCTCGGTGCCGTTCGGCTGGTACAGCGTCACCGCGAAGAAGAACACCTCCACGGTGGCCGCGGCCGGCGAGTTGAAGAGCCGCAGCGAGCCGCTGCGCCTGACGTTGAAGATCGGCTCCAGCGTGACGCTCACCGTCCAGGGTGACGTCGATGCCGAGCAGGGCCTGGGCGAGCCGTCCATCGGCACACGCGTCATTCTCACGGTCGCCAGCCCGCTGCTCACCGGAGGTCTGCGCCTGGAGGGGCGGACGGACGAGCATGGGGAGTTCTCGTTCAGCGGCATTCCCGTCAACAACACCACCCTCTCCGTGCTGTACATCGGCCCGGACGAGAACACCATCGGCGCGCGTCAGAGCGCCTCCATCCCCAACGGTTCCACCGGCTCCTTCACGCTGGCGCGGGTAAAGCTCGACGCCACGCCCCCGCGGGTGCTCTCGATCGATCCTCCCGCCAACTCCACGAACGTCTCGCCGTCCGCGCCGATGAGCGTCACCTTCAGCGAGCCGCTGGCGGCATCGTTTCTCACGCGCAACTGGTTCGAGTTGATCGCCACCGACGACGGATCCACCGTGCAGTCGGCGGTGCAGGGCTCCGTGCGGCCGGACGGCACGTACGTCGTGACCGTCACGCCGCCGCCTCCTCCCATCGGTCAGACGTTCCCGCTCAAGAGCAACGTCCTCTACCGCTTCGTGATCCACAGCGGCATCCAGGATCTGACCGGTCTCGCGGTATCGACGAACATCGGCACGAGCTTCACCACCGTCAACTACACGGAGCCGGCGGTGGTGAAGCTCGATCCACCGGAGGGCCAGCCCGTCCCGGAGCAGGTCACGTTCCGGATCAAGTTCAACAAGCCGGTCGACATCGCCTCCTTCGACGGCAGCAACGGCGGCGTGCTGACCCTGGAGCGGCTGGACGCCTACAAGGGTCAGGCCGTCGAGAACATCCCGGTCTCGCGGTATCTCGATGTGGCCGATCCCACCACCATCGTCATGGCACCCGTCGGTGTGGCCATCGCCGAGTCGTCGTTCTACCGCATCAAAGTCGAGAACGTACGCGACACGCAGACCCCGCCGAACGTGCAGAAGGATCCGCGGGTGTTCGAGCTCTTCTCGTTCGACCGCGTGCCGCCGGTCGCTGCCATCGTCTCACCCGTCGCGGCGGGCGAGAAGCTGGTCTCGGGAGTTCTCTACAGCGCCGGCATCGCCGTCACGAATGCGGGCAGCGGCACGGAGGCCAGCGACGTCGCGTACGCGGACTGGCTCGATGCGGCCGGCGTGTCGATCGCGCGCGTGAAGACGAAACCGTTCGCCTACGACTTCGTGGCTCCGGTCACGACCACCGGCACGACGTTCACGCTGAAGGCGACGGCCACGGATCTCTCCGGCAATACCAGCGCCGAGGCCTCCTTCACCTGGAACGTCGCGCCGAACGAAGCGCCAGGCGAGATCGTGGTCACTCACGACGTCGCTTCGGTCTATCCCAGCGGACGGGTCGAATCGCGCGTGCGCTTCAAGGACGAGGGCATCTCGGTCACGGTCGCACTGGAACTGCGCGGCACAGCGCTCGACGGGAGCGAGCTCCGGCAGATTCTCGGATCGAGGAATCTGACGCGTCCTTCGACCGGCGTCGAGTTCGGCGAGGCGGTGTTCCTCTGGACCGCTCCGTTGTCGCTCAAGGACGGCACCGCCCGCGTCGTGGCCACCGTGACGGACTCCGTCAATCACGCCGGCAGCGGCGAGACGCCGATCGCGATCCTCCTGGATCAGGCGCCACCGTCGCTGGTGTCGTTCCTGCCGAAGGCCGAGAACCGCTACAAGTTCGGGGTCAACGGCACCGTCACCATCGAAGTGCAGACCCGGGACGCGGAGACCGGCATCGCCAGGACCGTCTTCACGGTCAACGGCACGACCGTCCTCGATACCACCAGCGGCACGTTCAACGCGAGCACCGGCATTACCACCTTCCGCAAGGACGTCTCCGTTCCGCCGAAGAATGCCGACACGCGCGTGCCGATCGGCATCACGGTTTACGACCAGCGTGGCAATGCCGTCAGCGAAACACACGAGGTGATTTACGAGAGGGTCGACGATTCGACCTTGCCCGTGGCCGCGTGGATCACTCCACTCGACGGCGCCGCGCTTCCTTCCAATCAGAGCGGGTGGCAGGCCACGCTGCGCGTGCAGGCCACGGACGACGTCAAGGTCACGGCCGTGCGCTTCAGCTCCAGCGCGCTGGCCGCGCCGGTCGAGGTGACCGCGCCGAAGAGCGGCACGACGGACGTCTTCGAGACCAAAGCCGTGCTGACGATGCCCGCCGACGGGTCGCCGTTCACGATCACGGCCACGATCGCCGACGGCGATTCGGCGCACGACGTCGAGCTTCCGATCACGATCGATCCGGTGGAGGCCGCGCCGGTCATCAACGGCGACATCAACATCACCGCACTGACCGCCGATCAGTACGTGAACAAGAGCCTCCTGGTGCGCGGCGGCGTGCGGGTCTACATCTCCGTGCCGCTGACGCTGAAGGATCTGATCCTCGTGGACGGGGCGGTCTTGAGCATCCCCGAGGAGACCAGGCTCGATGTCACGGTGACAGGCCGCCTCTTCGTGGATGCGGACTCGAGGATCGACGTCAGCGACAAGGGGTACCTGGGCGGCTTGCGCACGCGGGAAGACGCGAGCTTCACCAACTCCTCGCGCAGTGGCCGCACCCTCGGGACATCCACCGGCGACGGGACATCCACCGGCGGCGCCACCAACGCCGATGGAAGTCACGCGGGCCTGGGAGGCTCCTCCCTCGGTTTGACGAATGCGACCTACGGTTCCCTCGAAGAGCCGGTCGACTTTGGCAGTGGCGGCGCGGCCCAGCTTTCCGGCGGCTCGACACCCGGCGCGAACGGCGGCGGCGTGGTGCTACTGCACGGCGATCGCGTCGTGCTGGCCGGGGACATCCACGCGGACAGCTCGTCGAGCGCCAGCTTCTGGCGCGGAGGTGCGGGCGGCAGCGTCAATCTGCGGGCGCGCTCGCTGGTCACAGGAGCGCGAACGCGCATCACCGCCAACGGATCCGATCAGGATGCCTCTCTCGACAGCGACTCGGGCGGCGGCGGCGGACGCATCGCCGTCCGCGTCACCGAGCGTTACGAAGTGGGGGCAGGCACGCTGCAGGCGCGGGGCGGACGCAACCTCGGCGCGGAGAACGCGGGCTACGTCGACGGTGGCGCCGGGACGATCTTCGCTCAGGGCCGGCTGCTCGTCTCGGCCTTCGACGAGCGCTATCCAGCCACCATCCATCGCACGTCGGGAACCCCGCTCGCCGGCGCGCTCGTCTTCGACGCCATCGAGATCGGTCCACGCGCGCTGGCGCGCTTCGACGTCGACGTCCCCGCCAACACCACCGCCGACCCCTCGGCCATGGTCCTGGGACCTGCCGACCTTCCCTCACTCTCCATCGAGTCGACGTTGCCCGCGGCCGGCGCCGGCGTCCCGCAGTTCACGCCGATCGTGCCCACCTATGTCGCGGCCAGCCCCAGCGGCGTGCGCGAAGTGCGCACGATTCTCTCCGTGCAGCCCGCCGACGTCGTGACCTATCCGCGCTTCCCGGTGAGCATCCCTTCGACCGCGAGCACGATCGTCGTTCCCAGCACGACCGCACCGGGTGCGGCGACGTTGCGGCTGCGTGTCACCGACCGCGCGGGCCGCGTCGTCGACAGCGCTCCCTTCCCATTCAACGTGATCGCCAATACGGCCCCGGTCATCGAAACGCTCGACGTCCTGCCCCCGGATCAGATCTACGCCGGCGGACTGCTGAATGTGCTCACTGCCGCCCGCGACGACGTGGCCGTGAAGTCGCTCGCTCTCACGAGCAGCGCCGGCACGGTGACGTCTGCGTCGCCGGTCACGCCGACGCCTCAGACCCTGACGCGGCAGTTCACGGTGAGCATTCCGCCGGCCACGCCGAGCAACACCAGCGTCGTCCTCACGCTCTCCGCATCCGACGATTTCCCGGGCCGCGCCGTCACGACCGCGACGCATTCCGTGCTGATCCGCAAGGACGAGATCGCCCCCTCCGCGACCATCGTGCAGCCCGTCGCGAACCAGCAGTACGACGAGGGCACCGGCGCGACGTTCGTCGTCGAGGTCAATGCCTCCGACGCAGAGGTGGGGGTGCAGCGCGTGACCGTTGCGTTCGAAGGGGTGGAGCAGGACCTGGCGCTCGTCTCCGGACATTGGACGAAGACGCTCCCCGTGCCGAACGTCGAAGGAAGCGAGCCGGTGGCGAAGACGGTCGTCGTGAAGGTCTTCGACTACGAGGGGAACGTCACCACGCGCGACGTGACCATCTTCATCAAGCCGCTCGTCGATCCGAACGCGCCTGTCCTGCAGTGGGCGTGCTCGAGTCCGGGTGCGATGGTTCCGGCAGGAACCGAGATCACCTTCCGCGTTTCCGCCGTGCCGCCCGTGCCCGCCAACGGAGTGGAGCACGTGGAGCTGACCATCGGTGTCGGTGCTCCGCTGCTGGCCACCCGCGTGGGCACGAGCGATTACTACGAGGTCAAGTACACAATCCCGGCCGGCACGACAGACGGCACCTCGTTCGAGGTTCGTGTCCTGGCGCGCAGCGTTGCTGCCAACGAGGCCACGCTTCTGGGCAGCTTCACCGCCGTCACCGGGATCAGCATCACCACCAGCTCCACGATCGCGGCGACCGATCTGGCGTTCGAGAATCAGTCCCTGATCGTCGCTTCCGGCGGCGTGCTCACCGTCGTCGGGCCGCATCAGTTGCGCAACGTGGTCGTGCTGAGCGGCGGCATCCTGAGGCAGAGCGCCGCCGACGGACTCTCGGCCGGCGCCCTGCGCGTGCAACGGCTCTACGTTTCCTGCGGCGGAGCGGCGGACGTATCGGCCACCGGCTTCATCCACAACACGACCTATCCCGGCTCCGGCGTGTCGGATTACGGCTCCGGCGGAAGCCACATCGGGCGGGCCGGGGTGGACCAGCGAGCCGCGGGCGCCGCGTTCGGCAGCGTCTACGAACCGAAGGAGTCCGGCGGCGGCGGCAATGTTCCGAATGAAGCAGAAGGGAGCGGCCGCGGAATCGGCGGCGGCGCAATTCGGATCGAGGCCAGCGGCACGATCACCATCGATGGTGGGGTGAAGGCCAACGGGAACCTCGCGCGTTATGGGCCGGGGGCCGGCGGATCGGTCTGGCTCACCACCCCCGGAGTGCTCGGCGGTGCGGGGACGATCGAAGCCAAAGGCTCCAGTGACGGATCGGGCAGTGGCGGGGGCGCCATCGTGCTCGACTACGGATCGACCTCCGGTCTGTACACCGTCGATGCGCGAGGCGGATTCTCGACTTACGACGGCGCCAAGAACGCGGCTGCCGGCACGATCGTGCGCAGGGTCAACGGCCTGACCGCTCTCCTCATCGACAACAAGAGCATCCCTATCTCCACCACCAGTGCCACCGAGCTTCCCGCGTTCGGACGAGCCACTGTGGCATCGGTGAACGGCGCGACCGTGACGCTCGCCGAGCGTCGCTGGATCTCGCCGTCGCTGGCCGGCAATCGCGTTCGTGTCTATGCGCCCGACGGCTCGGTACGTGGCACGTACCGGATCGGCGCCGTGACGAAGCATCCCTCCACGGTCGCTCTCGATTTCACGGCCACCGTCTTCACCCAGGATGCCACGAACTACAGTGGCTACCTCATGTACTCGCCGGGCGGTCGCGCCGGGCGGAGGTACGTGGCTGTGCGCAAGAACGGCGCGCAGTGGCAGTTCGACGACGACGCCACGTTCGTGAACTTCACGCCGCTGGCGGGCGAGTCGCTCTTCGCGTCGTTCACCAAGTTGGGAGGCCAGTTCCGGTCGCTGGAGCTGCTGCGTTGCGGAGCCGTCTGTGGGACCGTCGACGGATTGCCGGTGCTGGAAGTGGTCTCCGGACAGGCCGTGACCGACACTTCGCAGTACTCCAGCCCGGCCGGCCCGAACTCCGCCATCGCCTTCTTCGATGCGGGCGAAATCTTCCTGCAGGCCGACGGCATGAGGCGCTCGTTCGTCCTCGCCGCCGGGGCGCCCTCTGTGGCGCTGGAGAGTCTGGATGGCGGTGCCGTCAACGTGCAGCCGGGCGACCGCCTGCGGGGTGTCTACTCGTTCGACAGCATCCAGCTCGCCACCGCTCGAGTGGTCTCGGACGATCTGGTGGAGAGCGCGACCGCGGTGCAAAAGGACGCGGCGTCCTCGCTGACAGGCGGCAACCTGGCCGCGCCGCTCCTCGATCCGTCGAAGATCTCCATCGCCTACGGGCTCACCGGTCCGGTGATCGTCGGAGCCGCGGGTGCGGTCAGTGATCCCGACGTGCCCTTCAATGTGACCTCGCGCAACGGCAATGTTCCGTCGGTCGATCCTCCACTGTTCCATCTCGATAACTTCCTTGGTGCCGGGACCGCCGGCGGCCTCTCGGTCTTTCATCTCGAGAACCGTCTTTCGGGCGGTGGTGCTCGAGCGATGCGCCGGATGGACGGTGACGGTTACCTCTCCTTCTCCCCATCGCAGACGACGAATGCGCAGGTGGGCCTGGCGCCCGAAGACACGCGCAGTGATTACGCCGAGGTCGCCCATCAGTCGTTCCGGTTGCTCTCGAACGCCACCTATCAGGTCTGGGCCAATGGCGCGAACAGCGGGAAGAGCGGTTCTTACGCCGCGGGCAGCGAGTTCCGCATCGAGAAGACCGCCACGTCGCTGCGCTGGTTCGTCGATGACGTCAAAGTGCACGAGGTCACCGCGGGCGTTCCGCCCAGCGTGGTGCTCGATCTCTCCTTCGAGCAGGCCTCCACCGCTGAACTGCGCTCCATCGAGTACGGCACGACCGGCCTGCCCCGCTCCTTCCACGCCAAGGTGGCCGCAGACGGATCGTTCCGCGTGCCCATCCGCGGTGCGGGCGGTGATCCGGTGTTCGTGCGCGCGCTGGATCGTCACCCCGACCCATTCGAGTCGGTGGAGTTGCCGGCCGGAGTGGTTCCCGCCGACGCCGGCGTCGGCGCGTTGAGCTTCGCGCCGCCGGAGGTCACGGGCGGAAGGACCGTGACCGGCACCGTCACCCTGCTCGCTCCCGCGGGGAGCCAGGGCGCGCTCGTCGAATTGAGCAGCGACAACGCCGTCGTCACGGTGCCGTCCTCCATCACCATTCCTGCCGGCTCGAGCAGCGGCACGTTCACCGCCACCACGGCTCCGGTGATGGCCACGGTGGACGCGAACCTCCGCGCAACCTACGGCAGCGTGGGTCCGGTCACGATGCTGCGCGTGCTCAAGGATCTGGTTGCGCCGAGTGTGACCGTCACCTCCCCGGCGCCGAACAGTGAATACGTCGAGGGTCAGGCGACCAAGATCGACGCGCGCGCGACGGTCACCGATCAGGACTCGGGGGTGAAGCGGGCCTGGGCCACGTTCGACGGACAGAGCTACGAGATGACCCTGGCCGCGGGGGTCTGGTCCACGCTCATTCCGGTTCCGTTCATCGATGGCTCGGTGAACGTGACCAAGGATCTCGTCGTCAGCGCCGAGGACAACACCTCCAACGTGGGTGCCGCGGCTCCGGTGCCGGTGGTGATCAAGCCCGTGATCGACAGTGCGCCGCCGACGATCGCGTGGAGCTGCCTCAGTGCCGATGCGCTTTTGCCGGTCGGCTACGTGACTCCGCTGCGTGTCGTGGCCAAGGCTCCGAACGGGACCAACGTCTTGCAGAAGGTGGAGATCGCGGTCACCGATCCGAATGGCGTGGTCACGACGTTCCCGGCAACCGCCAAGGGCAACGACGTGTACGAAGTCCTCTTCACCATCCCCGACGTCGCCGATCAAAGCCTGTTCACTTTGCGCGCGACCGCAACTGCGGCTTCCGGGTCGCTTGCCCTGGCCGACGTGTCGTTCCGCGTCGTCAAGGGTGCCACCGAGATCAAGACCAATACGACCATCGCCTCGACGAACACGGCCTTCGACAACAAGGCCGTGGTGGTCTGGGAAGGCGTGACCGTGACCATCGACGGAGCGCACCCCTTCCAGCGGCTGGTGATCCTGGGAACGCTGACGCATCCGCTGCTGACCAGCGTCAACGTCACGGCCACCGCCACGTATGTGTCGTGCACCGGCACCGTCAACACCAACGCTCTCGGCTACGACCGCAACGCCGGCTATCCCGGCACGCCCGCACTCGGATCCGGCAATGGCGGCTCGCACATCGGACGAGGCGGGACGTTGAATGCGTCCGGTCACACCTACGGGAGCGTGTACCGCCCGGCGGAAGCGGGAAGGGGCGGAGACGTCAACGGCTCGCGCGGCGGAGGCGTGGTCCGGATCAATGCCGGGTCGGTGATCGTGGATGGCTCGATCGTGGCCGGCGGGTCGAGCAACAACACCTTCGGGAACGTGGGTGGCTCCGGCGGCTCTGTGTGGATTACGACGGGAAAGATCAGTGGCACCGGCGCGATCAACGCGAACGGCGGCGCGGCCTGTCAGGCGGGCGGTGGCGGCGCGCTCTCGATCGAATACACGGATGGAACGAGCACGCTGCCGGCGTTGAGCGCACTCTCGGGCCAGGGGGCCGGAACCTCTTGCGGCGGCGTCGACGGGGGTCCGGGCATGATCCGCGTGGCCGGCCCTGCTTCGACATATGGCGACGTGACGGTCGATGCAGGCACGATCGGCTTCGGGACCACCGAGCTTCCGTCGCTCGGGAGCGGCCTCGCACTCAGTGGCACCACGGGAGCGACGCTGGTCACCGATCGTGCGGCGAACATCCCCGCGTATTTCGCCGGTCACTGGGTGCGCATCCTCGATGCGGCGGGAGGGTTGCGCGGCACGTGGCGCATTGCCACGATCAACACGAAGACCGTCACCCTCACACCGAACGGTGTGGAAACGATCAGTCTTGTGGTGGGCGACAAATGGCAGGGGATCTACCGTTTCGATTCGCTCGCGCTGGCCGGAGGCGTGGACCTGCAGTCGGCGGATCCGATCGAGACGCGTGACCAGACCATCAACGGACCGCTGACCACCAGCGCCATCCAGACGGACTCGCTCCATCTGGCCGCGGGTGCCGTGGTGCGGCATCCCGTGGGCGGCGCGCTGACCATCAACGTGACCAACGAGCTGCGCATCGACGCCGGTGCGACGATCGACGTGAGTGCTTTGGGTTACGACAAAACCACCGGCTATCCCGGCACGCCCGCACTCGGATCCGGCAACGGCGGCTCGCACCTGG
>JBDTOZ010000017.1:0-1904 GCA_039932995.1 Acidobacteriota bacterium
AGTCGTCGAGTCGTCTAGTCGTCGAGTCTTCGAGTCGTCGCGTCGTCGAGTGGTCGTCGCCGAGTCTCATAGGTTCATAGTCTCAGAGTCTCAAGGCGTAACTTGGCCGGTCGAACTCCTATGAGACTGTGAGCCTATGAGACTGTGAGCCTAAATCGTTCCAGAAACGGGAACGCCGCCGCTCGACGACTCGGCGACTCGACGACTCGACGACTCCACCGAGAGGGCCGCGAACGAGGCCAGGGCCCAGGCGCTGACGAAGGAGGAGAAGATCATGTTCAGGAACGTGCCGGCAAAGCGAAGGGGGAGGGAGGCCAGGCCGAAGAGGGCGCGCTCGTGCATCACCTGCCCGAGGGCTCCGATGGCGGAGAAACTGGCGAAGACGCTGGAGCCGGCCATGGCTACGATGAGGAGCCCGAGGGCCAGCAGCACGTGACGTCCGAGGTCGGCTTTCATGGCCGCCCAGGCGTGAGAGAGAGACTTGCTGGCGCCGGTGCCGAGGGTGGCCCAGTCGGCGATGGCGCGATTCGTCCAGATACTGGTGACCACCGTGACCAGAATGGCCAGCAACGCCGTGAGCACCAGTCCGACGCAGCCGCTGGTGATCGACACCGCCGGCACGTCCTGAAAGATCAGCGTCATGCCCAGCGTGGGCAGCAGGGGAATGAGCAGGAACAAGCCGCCGACTCCCCAGGCCAGGTTGTAGATCCAGAAGATCGTCCACCAGCCCTGCCGTGCTCCGGCCCACCACCGTTCCATCGAGAACGCGTGAAACCGCGTGCGCGCTCCTTCCATTTCGGGCCCGCCGGCGCGGTCGCCGTCGACATACACGCGGGCCGAGCCCGCCTCGACCGCCGAGTGAACGGCCACGAACACGAGCACCAGCAGCAGCACGGCCACGAAGGCCCAGGCCAGGAGAGGCCACTTTTCGAGCAGCGAGAACGCCGCGCCGCGGAGGTCGTCGGGCGTGTGAATCTCGGCCAGCTCGATCCCCACCGACACCAGAATCGGCACGAGGATGGCGAACGCGGTGAGCACCGCCAGCAGCGCGAAGAACAGCCCTTCGGCGACCCGGATGGCCACCAGTTGCCAGTTCGCGACCAGGTTGTCCAGCCCGCGGCGCAGCGTGTCGAAGACACCGCGTTTCATCAGACGCTGTTCCGCCGGAAGTCGGCAGCTCCGCTGAAGTCGATCCGGTCGGCCATCTCCGCGAGGCGGCTGCGCAGCCGTACGCCGATCCGGTCTTCGAGCTTCTCCTGCTTCGCGTCGGCCGGATAGTCGAGATAGTTCGTCGTGAAGATCGTGGCCCGCTCCTCGTTGTAGCGGGTGTTGATCACGTAATAGAGGATGTCCTGCACGAACTGCGTCGGCTTGACCGAGCCCAGTTCGTCGAGGACCAGCAGGTCCGCCTCCAGCAGCGGACGCATGATCTCCGCCTTGGTGGCCGTCTGATCGGGATCGAAGGAGGCCTGGATCTCCTGAATCAGGTCCTGGAAGTTCGCGAAGACGACCCTGCCCGGCTTGCCGCTGCGCACCACTTCATTCAGCGCGGCCACGGCCAGGTGGGTCTTGCCCGACCCGCAGCCGCCCATGAGCAACAGCCCCTTGCCGTCCGGCGTGTTGGGCCAGAGGTCGACGAACTCCTGCACGCGGCGCTTGGCGTTGCCCAGCACCGGGACGCTGACCCGGAACGTGTCCAGCGTGCAGTGCTTGTAGCGCTTGGGAATGCTCGCCCCCGCCATCCGCTGCTGCCGCCGCAGATCGCCCTGGCAGTCGCACGCCTCGACGCGCAGGTCGTCCCCAGGCAACGGAACCCACCCAGAGCCGGCGCAGCGAGGACAGGTGGCGGGAGTTGCGGAGGCCATGGACATCGTCGATCAGTTTAGCAGTACGTTGCTTTGCCT
>JBDTOZ010000018.1:0-1845 GCA_039932995.1 Acidobacteriota bacterium
GCCCGCGGCGAGGACGCCGCACAGCCAGCCGGCGAGACGCCGGCGTTCCTTGGTTGCGGGCGCAGTCCGCGCTGCGTCTCTGTGCCTCTGTGGTGAACCGTCCCCGAGACTCTTCACCCTGTGGAATGAACCAAAGTACGCTACCGTAAAGCAACGTGCTCCACGACTTCTGGACCCTCCTCGAACCGCCTCCCGACAATCCCCGTCTCCCTGTTGCCAATGACAAGCTGCGCGCCCTGCTGGTGCGGCGCGGGGTGGAGGATGGGGAGGCGTATCGCAGGTTCGTGGCGCCGGCGATCGAGGATCTGCACGACCCCTCCGGGATTCACGGGATGGACCACGCCTGTGAGCGCATCGCGCGCGCGGTCCGCGATGGGGAGGGCATCGTCATCTATGGCGACTACGACGTCGACGGGGTGACTTCCATCGTCATGCTGCAGACCGTGCTCCGCTCCCTCGGTGCGGACGCCGGCTTCGTCGTCCCGCACCGGCTCGTCGATGGCTACGGCCTGAAGATGGAAGTACTCGAACGGGTGCTCGAAGAGCGCAACGTCAAGCTCGTGATCACGGTGGATTGCGGCATCACCAGCGTCGAGCCCGTGCGACTGGCCATCGATCGCGGCATCGACGTGATCATCACCGATCATCACCTGCCGCCGGGCACGCTGCCCGTCGCCGCCGCGGTGCTCAATCCGAAGCAGCCGGGTTGTACGTATCCGTTCAAAGAGCTGGCCGGCGTCGGCGTGGCGTTCAAGCTCTGTTGTGAGCTGATCCGCCGGAGCGGCAAGAGGATCTCCATCGAATCTCTGCTGAAGATCGCGGCGATCGGCACCGTCGCGGATGTCGCGCCGCTCACCGGCGAGAACCGCACCATCACCTCGCTCGGACTGGCCGGGCTCGCGAACGTGCGCAATCCGGGTCTGCGCGCCCTGCTCAAGCGCCTCGGGCTGGCGGGACGGCCTCTACGATCGGTAGATGTCGGCTTCAAGATCGGCCCACGCATCAACGCCGCCGGCAGGCTGGCCTCGGCCAATACCGCCATCGATCTCTTCGCCGCCGTCGACGAAGAAGCGGCCTGGAAGATCTGCGGCGAGCTCGATCGGATGAATTCCGAACGGCAGGAGATCGAAAAGGAAGTGCGCGAGGCGGCGCTGGCGCAGGTGCAAGGAGGGGAACGCGTTCTCATTCTGGCAGGGGAGGGCTGGCACCGCGGTGTCCTCGGCCTGACCGCGGGTCGGATCGCGCAGCGCTTTCACCGTCCCACCCTGGCCATGACCATCGAAGGCGATCTCTGCGTCGGCTCGGCCCGGAGCATTCCCACGATCGACCTGCACGGAGAGCTGGACGCGGTGTCGGAACTGTTCACCCACTTCGGCGGCCACGAGTTCGCGTGTGGCTTCTCGCTTCCCCTCGGCAATCTCGAGGCCTTACGCACCCGGCTGCACGAGCGATTCGCCGTACTGGACGAAGAGCTCTTTCGCCGCGAAGCGCGCGTCGACGCGACGCTGTCCCTGGGCGAGATCGACGCCGAGTTCCTGGCCGCGCACGAGATGTTCCAGCCCTTCGGCGCGGGCAACACGCAACCGCTCTTTCTCCTGCGCGACGTGACGGTGACCGGCACACGGCACTTCGCCGAAGACTGCCGCGAGCTCTCGCTCGAAGACGCGACCGGGAAAGGGACTGCCGTGTTGTGGCCCAGCGCGAAAGAGCTGGCCGGCGACCTCGCGGGCGAGGTCGATCTCCTCGTGAAAGTCGAGCCGGACAAGTATCGGGGAGTGCGCCTGGAGATCATCGACGCCCGGCTGTCCGAGTCTTCGGGTCGCCTGGCCGAGTCGTCGAGTCTTC
>JBDTOZ010000019.1:0-7389 GCA_039932995.1 Acidobacteriota bacterium
ACCAATGGCCAAACTCCAGTGGAGCGGTGGACTTGAGTCCACCGTCGCTCTCGCGAGGATCGGCCCTCTGCCCTTCGCGGCTCTCGGGCGCGAGCGCGAGCGTGCGAGTTTCCTGGCAGACAGACTCATTGTCCCGCGCGCTCGAAACCCGCTACCCTAGGTGCGAATGACAGCCGCCGATCTCCTCAGCTTGCATCGCGACGAGATCCTGGCCATTGCTGAACGCCATGGCGCGCGCAACATCCGCGTCTTCGGATCGGTCGCTCGAGGCGAGGCGGACGAGGCCAGCGACATCGACTTCCTCGTTGACATGGACACCGGCCGCAGTCTCTTCGATCTCTTCGTCAGCTCCGTCCAGAACGAGCTCGAGGACGAACGCCTCATCGTCCAGAACCTTCTGAACACCGACCCGTTCCTCCTGCAGCACTGCGCGCCTGTCCTCTACGAGCTCGAACCTGCCTCTCCCGAGAGGGCGCTGAGAAGGCTGCATTGCCGCCGTCGACGAGTGCCAGCTCTACCTCCTCATCATTGGCCAGCAGTACGGAACGCCGGTCGGCGAGATCTCGATCACACACGCTGAGTACCGTCGCGCCAAGGAGCGCGAGCTGCCGCTCCTTGTTTTCATCCGAGGCGGACGAAGCGTGAAACGCGAGGTGGGAACCGAGATTCTGTTGAAAGAGATCGACTCGGACGGGCCGAAATACAAACGCTTCGGCAACGTCGTCGAGTTGCAGAAGGAAGTCCGCGCTGCGCTGGTCAAGCTGCTGAAGGAGCGCTTCGGGCGGACGCCATCGAGCGACGAGAACGAGATCGCCGAACAGACCATCGAGGCCACGTCACCCTTCGAGTCACAGCCACTGAAGCGACTGACGTGGAAGCAACTCGATCACTCTGTCGCCCGCCGTCTCGTTGCGGCGGCGGAAGGTCTCGACGCAGAAACGATCGAAGACGCCGCATTGCTCCAGAGAGCGCACTCCTTCGTGGGTTCGTCTGGCACGATGCGGATTCCGGCGAGCACTACGCCACTGCCGCCGGCATCATCCTTCTGGCCGGCGACCCATCGGCCGTCTTTCCGCAGTGCCGCGTCCTCGCGGACGCGTACCGCTCGACGGAAGCGGACGGAGAGGCGCGCGACCACGAAGACATCCGCGGGCCCATGCCCGGGGTGATCGAGCGCGCCATTCGCTTCGTCGATCGCAACACGCGCCATCCGATGCGTGTGGTCGGCCTCAATCGCTTGCGCCTGGACGAGTATCCGATCGAGCCGTTGCGGGAGGCACTGGTCAATGCCGTCGCCCACCGGCAGTACGAAGACGCCGGTCGCAAGATCCTGCTCGAGGTCTACGCCGACCGCGCGTGGTGGTGTCAGTCCCGGGCTCGCTCCGAAGCCCATCACCGTCGAGCGGCTGCGCAAGGGCAAGTACAGTGCTCCCGCAATCCGGTGCTGGCGCACGCGCTCTCGTACTTTCACCGCATCGAGGAGTGTGGCAGCGGTTTCCGCCGCATGCGCAGCGGGATGCTCGCCCACGGCCTCGACGCGCCGCTCCTCGGCACCGACACCGGATACTTCGGTGTGACGTTCCCCGGGCCGGGTGAGGATCTGGAGCGGATCACAATCCCGGAGAGCCGGCTTCTCGTGACCCCGGCCGTGGAAGCGCAACTGAGCGAACGGCAGAAGAAGATGGCCGCCGCGCTCGCCTCCGGGGAAGGACTGACCAGCCGCCGCTGCCAGCAGGAGTTCGGGGTGACCCGGGAAACCGTCTCCAAAGACTTCGCCGTGCTGGTCGACCTCGGTCTGGCCGTGAAACAGGGACAAGGACGCTCGACGCGATACATCTCATCCAGGGAGGCGGAACCCTAATCGTCAGGCAATCGTCAGGTGAAAACGCCGGAATCGTCAGATTGGCGACCGGTAGTCGCAACGACGAGCCCGTCCGTGGGGGGGGGGTGCATTCGTCAGATATTCGTCAGGGCGAATCGAGGAATCGTCAGGCTGGTCATCCCTGAATCCATCGACAATCCTCCACGAAAATCGCGCAATCCCATCGATGCGGGGACTTCATATGAGGAAGGAGTGAGGGGTGACGAATCACCGGCAATCGACCGGCCCATCGGAAGGGAATCGACCAATTCGCGCGCGGGCCTATCCATTCCGGCCACCGCAACGCCTCGCCGAATGAGAGCGCCGAGCCATTCGGCGTTCCCTAGGCAGCGTCGATAGCTCAGAGACCACGACCGAGTCGACGCTGGAACCGTCGCGTGCGGCGATCTGTTCGAGGGCGGAGATTTCGTAGCGGGGGATGTGTACGCGGAGCTCAGCGAGGCGGACCAGTTCAGGCATCGCGCGTTCCATGTCGGTGCCGAGGGCCTCCTCGATCGCTTCCTGCCCCATCAGCTCCAGAGCGAACGTCACCAGCTCGGACCAGGGGATGCGCAGCTCGTCCGCGATGTCGAGCGCCTCGAGCTCCCCGGAGACGATCCAGCCGAGGACCTCGCTCCGCTCGAGTCCCAGGAGCGTGGCCGTATTGGACAGGGAGTAGTGAGTCTCGGGTTGGAGAAAAGGCCTCCGGATCGAGGGTGCGGGATGATTCATCGTCTGCACCGGGAACCCCCGCGAAGAAGCCCCGGTTGTCTCTGTTGTCGGTGATCGCGAACAGCGGCCTGAGGCAAGATACGATCAATCGCGCGCAAGGCAATCTGAGATGGCAACGCGCGTACTTGAGATATTCGGCCGGCCGGTGGGACAGCTCCGCAGCCAGCGCCACCCTCTCGCAGGAGGCGCTGGCCGAAGCCGCCCACCTGAACCGCAGCTACCTCAGCGAGATCGAAGGCGGCTTGGTCGCCCCCAGCCTACTCATCGTCCTCCGCCTCGCCCGCCCCCTCGAGGTGCCCGTGGCCAAACAAACCACTGGAGGGCTTTACGCCGAGTGTGGCGAAGAGAATGCAGTTGCAAGCGATGGTGGCAAGGGATGTTGGCCTTCTTCCCTGGGGAACCCTTGACAAGTAAGCTTGTTTCGGCGGTTCATGGAGATGTGACAGAAGTCGCAACTGGACAGTCAACAACGTTCCGCAAGGTAGGGAAAGAGCTAAGCGCGACACTCCTAGAGGTGAGCGATGCCACGGTGGATGCGGCAGTTTCGTCCCGATGACCCCCGGAGCTGGGTGTACCTACTCGTGCACCTGGTGCTATTTCTTTTTGGGGCCCTTCTCGTCACGTCCAGTCACGACGTCGTCGCTATCTCAGTCGGAGCGTCGCTAGTGGCGACGGGAGTCACAGGATGGGTAGTCTTTGCGTATATGCTCGTCTCTCGCGACGTGGCCGCGCGGATGCAAGTTTTGACCGAATTTGGCGTGACAGGCATCTTTAGCGCGAGATCGATTCGAATAAAATCCGAATATGACCGTCGCCTGAAAGCCGTATCTGAACACATCGACATCATGGGTTTCGGGTTGAACGCGCTTCGGGAAGACTACGGCGAGCAGTTTACCCACTGGGCACAACGCGCAAGAGTTCGCATTCTCATACTTGATCCTGAATTTCCGGATAACGCGACCAGCTTGGCCGACCAGCGCGATGCGGAGGAGAAAAAGCCACGAGGTGCGACGCGCGCTGAGATTCTGCAGTTCGTTGAACATGTTAGAGCCATGACGTCCGGACAACTTGAGGTCCGAATGTATCGATGCATCCCGTCTGTCAACGTATTCAGAATGGATGATGAGCTCTTTTGGGGTCCTTATCTCATTGGCGAGCCCAGCCGCAGCAGTCCGACGTTTATTGTGCAACGGGGAGGACTGTTGTTCGATCGGATGCTCCGACAGTTCGAGCGAATCTGGACTGACTACTCGCGACCGATAGTCGAATGAAGTTAGTCACCGTTAGCGCGCATTCGCGACTCCATATAACCCTGATCGACACAGGCATCGCTACTGCGCGCGTTTTCGGCGGCGCTGGGTTCGCGATAGCGGGAGCTGATGTTGTAATCGAAGCGTTTACGCAGAAGCGACTCATTGTCGAGAACATTGCAGGTGTAGACCAAAGTTTCGTCGAAGCCGTCGCCACGGTTGCACGTACAGCCGCGGGCCGCAGAGCTGTCGGGATCCGTATACTCTCGGCCCCGCCGCAGCACGTTGGGTTCGGCACAAAGACGAGCGGCTTGTTGGGAGCGGCACTGGCTACGCGAGCAGCGCTCGGTTTGTCTCACGAGACAGCGGACCTGCAAGCACTAACTGGTCGGGGAGGCGCCTCAGGGATTGGCATTAACAGTTTCTTTGTCGGGGGCCTTATCGTCGACGGCGGTCACAAGCGGGCGGGACAAGATCCCCTTCCGTCCTCTGCCGTGACGCCCATCGGTGTCCCACCGGTCTTTTCCCGCTGCGATATCCCGCCGGAGTGGCGAATCATGCTGGTGCTCGCGAAAGGAATTCACCGGAGCGGAGAGCGCGAGAAGCTATTCTTTCGCGCGAACACGCCTGTGCCGAAGTCGGAAGTGTTGATAACTTTGGCGGCCGTCTACCATGGCGTTTTACCTGCGGTTGTGGAACGCTCTATCGACGGCTTAGCGTCAGCCTTGGCGATCATTCATTCGTGTGGCTTCAAGCAGCGAGAGCTGAAGTCTCAAACTCCTAACATTCAGACCCTTTACAGTCAACTTTCTGCGATCCGTGGATGTGCGGTCGGTATGAGCAGCATGGGTCCCTTGCTGTATGTCGTCGGGGACGCTGGTACGCCATGGAGCGACGTGACGGCCGTCGCCACGGAAGCGGACGCTCAGATTGTTCTGAGTAGCGGCGCCAACGACAGCTATGCAATTACCTATTCGTGACAGTAAAGTCAGTCGGTTGGTGCCGCGCGATGTCTTTCTCTTGAGCGAGAGAGTACTCGAGGTGTTCTTTCACACCTCAAACATCGAAAAGTTTCTTCAGGCCAGACTGGTATTTGAGCGCGTCGGACTGCAACTTCAGTTCTTTCGTCGCACCACGGAGCCCTACGCGGAAGCTTACGAACTGGGCAAAGAGAGATTGCTAGAGAATGCCATCGATCAGGTTGAGTCGATGAGCGGCCGCGCCTCGATATTTTTTGTTGAAGATACCTCTCTTCGGATTGAGGCTCTTAGTACGGTGGAGTCCGATTTTCCTGGTCTTGCGGTAAAAGAGTGGTTTGCGGACACGTCGTTCGAAGATTTGGACGGCCAACTTAGCAGGTCGCGTCGAGGACGCCGAGTCATCGTCAAGTCCGACATCGCCCTTCACCTTCCCGACCTTTCGCGGCCCCTGTATTTTCACGGGGAGACGACAGGGAAAGTTGCTAAGAGTCCTCCAACGTTTGAGGCGTCGATTCAGCATCCCTGGCTCACTCCTAATACCTTCAACGGCTGGTTCATACCTGACGGTGCCGCACGACGAATGGGCGAGTTGTCCGTCGAAGAATCTTTGTCGTATGATTTTCGCGTTGCAGCGCTGATGCAACTGATCGACCGCGTGGAGGAGTACACAGTTGCGCTCAACCTCCAGCCGCCAAACTACGCTCGTCGCAGCCGTGTGGAGGTAGGATTGCAGGCGACGTTGTGGAGTCGGTCGATCATTTTGGTGGTTGGGCGAACGTGCGCTGGCAAGACAACATTTGCGGAGCGAGCGTCCGAGAAGCACGGCTATCGGTTTCTAGAAGCAAGCGCGATTCTGAAAGAGCTCGCGACCGACATGGCAGTGCCAGAGCTATCTCCATTCGATATCGCGAAAGAATACCTCTCGTTGTACGGTTTCGACGCGGTGGCAAAGAAGGTAATTGAGATTTTGACGGCCGATGGAGCTGCGAAGTTTGTCATAAGCGGTTTCAGGACTATAGAAGAACTTGACTTGCTGAAGCGGTTCGAGCCTAAAGCGCGCGTCGTTTTGATTGACGCCTCGGAGCGCACCCGATACGAACGCTTTCTCAAGCGTGGACGGCATGGATCGGTTTCATTTAACGAGTTTCGAGAGCTTGATGACGAACAGGGTTTCTTTGGTCTGCTTCGTGTTGTGGAGGACTTCGCTGACGTAAGAATCGAAAATGAGGATGCGCTGCTATCGTATCTTACGCAAGTCGACGCAGTGGCATCGGGTGAGGCGCGAACTGTCGCCGGGGTAACACGGTCGATACAGCCGCGAGCAACTCGTGAGCGCAGCCAGACCTACCATACGCTAAGCGCGTTGCTGACGGCGGGTCGTCCATTGGACTGTCGCGAGATTGAGGAAGCGACGCAGGCGGCCGGACATCGGATTCGCTACAACAACGCAAATAAGGTGCTGAAACGTATTCCAGGATTGGCTCGTCGCATTGAAGGAACTCGTGTGCAGTACGAGATCTTGTCGGCGGGTCGTTCATATTTGCAGTATCTTGAGCGAGACGTAACCGGCGAGAACTCAGCGTCGCTGGCCGAGGATAAATAGGTGCTCTTTCACCGGTTGCCTGCCGGTGCTATTTGCGGCAAGTAGGCTATTGCGGCAAACTGTTCGCGTTATCGCCGTTCGATAGAGCGCGCGCACCTCCGCGTGATGGGCATTGCTAATGATGACCACCGCACCGCGGTCGGCCGCCCGTTGTGCGGCTTTGGCAAGGCGTAATTGATCCGACCACGAAAAGTTGCGTTCGTTGTAACGAATGAATCCGTTGTTGTCGTGGCGCACCGTGTAGGTGGGATCACAATATGCGACGTCACCTTCAGCGCATTGCACGAGTGCGTGTCTGAAATCATAGCTACGCAGCTGAGTGTTCTTGAGTGCCATCGATGCTTTGTTGAGCAAGCCGTCGCGCCAGAACACGTTCAATCCTCGGTCTCCTCCAAATGGTACGTTGAACTGTCCTTTGGAGTTGACGCGATAGATACCGGAGAATGCCACTCGATTTAAGTAAAGAAACCTTGCGGCGCGATCGAGCGGTGCGCCGGGTTGGCATTTTCGGAGGGCGTTGTAATATTGCTGCGATATGGGCATGCTTTCGAGGAGGGGAAGGATATCTTGAAGCTTGTCCCGCACGATCTCGTAGGTTAGGACGAGGTCCTCGTTGACATCGGAGAGTGTTGCCTGGGGCGGCCTAAAGTCGAAAAAGACCGCGCCACCGCCAAGAAAGGGTTCGCGGTATGTGCCAGCCAAATGTCGCGTTACGTATCGTGCGACGATAGGGGCCAGCCACCGTTTGCCCCCCGGCCATCGCAAAAACGGTTTGACCGAAGGCTCGCGGGCGGACTTGGAGGCTGCCACAGCACGGCAGCCTAACACGTCGCGGTGTCGTGCTCGAAGGGGAGCCGGACGACTGGCGGCGAGAGTTTCCGACAAGGCAACGCGTCGAGCGCGTCCCTCCCCCCCTACCCCAACCGCCCTCATCCATTCGCGGCAAGACCCTTGCATTTCGGC
>JBDTOZ010000020.1:0-12709 GCA_039932995.1 Acidobacteriota bacterium
CAACCAGCAACCAGCAACCAGCAACCAGCAACCAGCAACCAGCAACCAGCAACCTGTTTCAGGCCGGCCAGAGCCAGCCGAACGTGCCGCCGATCAGCATCCCGAAGATCAGGCCGTCGATGATGTGCTTGATCGTCGCTCCCCACGGCTTGCCATACCAGATGGCGTCGCTGACGTTCGTGCCGAAGGACCAGAACAGCATCCCCGCCGCGCCCGCGATGCGGAAAACGCGCAGATACTCGGTACCGGGCGCGAGCGTGGCGCTGGCCACGTAAGCGGCCATGAACGAACCGAGCAGGCAGTAGAGGAAGTAGAGCGACAGGGTCTTGCCGAACGAGAACACGGCAGGGTTGCGGACGATCATCATCGCGCTCGGTCCCTTCTGCGCGTCCGCCTTCTGCTCGGGAGTCATCGTCTTCCAGTCCATCCAGGGAAAGACGTACAGGCCCGCCTTGAGCGAGCGAGCTCCATCGACGAAGACCTTGTCGTCCGGCAGTCGCTTGTAGTCCCGGTAGTGCCAGAAGGGAAGGCCCATCCAGAGGATGTTGCTGGCGATGAACACGAAGACCGCGGAGACCAGGATCGGTAGCCAAAGGGCGCTCAACGGGACCATCGGGGCCTCCTTGAAAGTCGTTATGAATTGGGGATGACGAGCTCGTGCTCAGGCCGGATCTTGCCTGATTTCCGTCTCGCGAGCAAACTGGCGCGGCCTCCGATGAAGAAAATCGTCGCCATCAGCGGCAGTCTGCGCGAGCAGTCGTCCAACGCCGCTCTGCTCCGCGCCGCCGCGCAGGTCACGCCGGCGGACGTCCGCGTCACCGCCTACGAGCGCATGGGCGATCTCCCGCACTTCAGTCCTGACCTGGATGAGGAGGGTCAGGAACCTCCGCCGCCGGTTCGCGAGTTGCGCGAGCTGTTGATCGGCGCGCAAGCAGTGCTGATCTCCAGTCCCGAGTACGCGCACGGAGTTCCCGGCTCGTTCAAGAATCTGCTGGACTGGCTGGTCTCCACGGGCGAACTGGTGGGCAAGCCGGTCGCGATCTGGAACGCCTCCCCCTCGGGGGGCCACTTTGCGCAAGCAGCCATCCTGGAGACACTCCGCACCATGAACTGGAATGTGGTGATGGAAGGGTCCCTGGTGGAGCCCTTCATCCGCCGAAGAATCGCCGGCGAGCTCACCGACGAGGAGAGTCTGGAGACTCTGCGCGGGGCATTGGCGGCACTCGTGAGTGCGATGGGGTGAGTGGCGTTGCCACCCGATGAGCGTCGGTTACTGCATGAATCCGGGCGGCAGTCCCTTCATCATCTTGCCAAATTTGCGCGCGCCGAAGCCCTTGGAGAAAGTCTTCATCATCTTCTTCATCTGCAAGTACTGCTTCAGCAGGCGGTTGATCTCCTGGACGGAAGTGCCCGATCCGTGTGCGATGCGCTTCTTGCGGTGCCCATTGAGGATCTGCGGGAACTCGCGCTCCTTCTTCGTCATCGAGTCGAGGATGGCCTGCATGCGCACGATGGCCTTTTCATCGATGTCGTCTTCGCTGATCTTGCCCGCGCCCGGAAGCATGCTCACCAGCGACGACAGCGGTCCCATCTTCTTGACCTGCTGAAGCTGGGAGCGGAGGTCTTCGAGGGTGAACTTGTCCTTGGCGACCTTCTCGGCCAGGCGGGCCGCTTCCTTCTGGTCGACTTCGGCTTCGACTTTCTCGATGAGCGACAGGACGTCGCCCATGCCCAGGATGCGCTGGGCCATGCGGTCGGGATAGAAGACGTCGAGGTCGGCGTACTTTTCACCGACGCCGACGAATTTGATCGGCCGGTTCACCACCGACTTGATGGAGAGGGCCGCGCCGCCGCGGGCGTCGCCATCGAGTTTGGTGAGGACGATGCCGGTCACGCCCAGGCGCTCGTCGAATTCCTTGGCGGACTTCACGGCGTCCTGGCCGGTCATGGCGTCGGCCACGAACAGGATCTCCGAGGGACGAACGTCGTCGCGGATCTTGTGCAGCTCGCTCATCAACTCGTCGTCGATGTGCAGGCGGCCGGCGGTGTCGAGGATGACCGTATCGTAGAGCAGGGTCTTCGCTTCGCGCAGGGCGTTGCTGGCGATCTCGATCGGGTTGCGGTTGTCGCCGATCTCGTAGAAGGGGACCTTCACGTTGTTGGCGACGATGCGCAACTGGTCGATGGCGGCGGGCCGGTAGACGTCCGCCGGGACGAGCAGCGGACGGCGTCCGCGGCTCTTGAGATGCAAGGCCAGCTTGCCGGAGGTGGTGGTCTTTCCGGATCCCTGTAGTCCGACCATCATGATCACGGCCGGGCTGCCCACGAGGGCCAGCCCCACTTCGTTCCCGCCGAGCAGGGCCTGCAACTCGTCGCGGACGATCTTGGTGACCTGCTGGGCGGGAGAGAAGGCGGTCAGGACGTCGGAGCCGTTGGCCCGCTCGCGGACGCGGTTGGTGAAGTCCTTGACGGTCTTGAAGTGAACGTCCGCCTCCAGGAGCGCGACGCGGATCTCCTTGAGAGCGTTCTCGATGTGCCACTCGTTGAGGGTGGCTTCGCCGCGAAGGGTCTTGAAGACCCGGTCCATCTTGTCCTGCAGGTTGTCGAACATGGCCGGCACGTGAGAATGCCGGTTCGAGGGGTTGCCATTCCTCCCTCACAGGGAGAGGGGCCATGCGCGCTCTGGAGTTGGCTATTGGACGCGGGAAGTGCGCCGGGCAGAATGCCCGCGCCCCATGGCTCATCGCGCCAAGGCACTCCGGTGAGGGCCGCGGGCATCCTGCCCGCGGTGGACTCTCGTGCGAGACTTCCCGCATGCCCACCCACTCCTTCCTCCCGCTGCACCGCGCCAAGCTCGCGGGCGATCCGTTCGCGATGCGGGTGACGGTACGTGGTGAGGACAACCCGCGGGGGCGGTACCTGTTGTACTGGGCGCAGTCGGCGCGACGGCTGCGGAACAACATCGCGCTCGAGTACGCGCTCGAATCGGCCAACGAGCTGGGGATCCCGGTGGTGGTGTACGAGTCGGTTCGTCCCGACTATCCCCAGGCGAACGACCGGCTGCACGCATTCATCCTCGAAGGAGTGCGGGCGAACGCCGCCGACGCGAAAGCGCGCGGGCTTGGCTATCAATTCTTTCTGCCGCGCACCGCGGCGGAGGCCCGCGGCGTGGTCGTGAAGCTCGCCGCGGAGGCGCGGCGCGTCGTGACCGACGAGTTCCCGACCTCGATCATCGCCCCTCAGACGCGACGGTTCGCCGAGCGCAGTCCCGTGGCCGTGCATCTCGTGGATGGCAACGGCATCCTGCCGATGCGCGTGTTCGGGAAGGAGCAGTATTCAGCGCGCTTTCTCCGCGATCGCGCGCACCCGCTGTTCCGCGACCTCTGGCCGGAGATCGGCGAGCGCCAGCCCGCGAAACGCTTTCGCGGCGAGCTCGATCTCCCGCATTACGACGGTCAGGAGCCGCGTGCGGCGGCACGCTCTTGTGCGATCGATCACGACGTTGCTCCGGTGGCGCTCCACGGCGGTCGGGATCAGGCACTGGCCCGGCTCGATACGTTTCTCGCCGAAGGGCTGGCCGGCTACGCCACGGAACGCAACCGAAACATCCGGCATCTCAGTGGGCTCTCTCCTTATCTGCACTTTGGCCACATCGGCATTCACGAGATCGCGGAGCGCGTGCTGCACAGCGGCGCGCCGGCCGAAGATGTCGATGCGTTTCTGGAAGAAGCGGTCATCCGCCGTGAGCTCTCGTTCAACCTCTGTTTCTACAACTCCCGCTACGACTCCCTGGGCGCCCTGCCGGACTGGGCCAAGCGAACCCTGGACAAGCACCGCGGCGACCGCCGCAAACCGCGTTACGGAGATGAAGAGCTCGAGCGGGCCGAAACGTACGATGAGGTATGGAACCTGGCGCAGAGGCAACTCGTGGCCACAGGAACGATCCATGGATACCTGCGCATGCTCTGGGGGAAGAAGATCATCGAGTGGAGTGACACTCCCGAAGAGGCGCACGCGGCCATGGTGCGCCTGCACGACCGCTATGCCATCGACGGGCGAGACCCGAATACACACGCGGGGATCTTGTGGTGCTTCGGAAAGCACGACCGGCCCTGGGCGCCGGAGCGACCGATCTTCGGATCCATTCGTTGGATGTCGTCGGAACAGACGCGAAAGAAGGTGCGGCTGAGCGAGGTCGAGGAGCTGTTGGCGAGCGGGACCAACGGTGCCATCGGCTCGCAATCGCGCTTGCATCTGAAGTAATGGTTTCGTAATCGTGTCTTTGAAGACTCCCAGCGCCGTGACGCCGAGGGATGAATCGTTGGCGGTGGCCGGTCGTGGGGCGGAGCAGTAGACTGATCGAGGCATGGCCGACCTGGAATTGCGCCTTCCGGAAAACGCTCCGGGCGATTTCTTCGTCGACTCGAGCTGCATCGACTGCGACGCCTGCCGCGTCTTCGCGCCCTCGGTCTTCAGCGATGAAGGGCAGCAGTCGTGGGTCTTTCACCAGCCGCAGACGGACGGGGACCGGCTGGCCGCAGAGAAGGCGCTGCTGTCCTGTCCGACCGCTTCGATCGGAACGGAGTCGAAGCACGACATGCGCGAGGCCGTTGCCGCGCTGCCGGAGCTCGTCCATGCGGACTTGTTCCGCTGCGGCTACACGAGCGAAAGCTCATTCGGCGCCATCAGCTACCTGCTGCGGCGTCCCGACGGCAACGTCCTGGTCGACTCTCCCCGGTTCACCGAGCCGCTGGTGAGGAACCTCGGCGACGTCCGCCAGATGCTGCTCACCCACCAGGACGACATCGCCGATCACGAGAAGTTTCACGACCGCTTCGGGTGCGAAAGGGTCATGCACGCCGACGATGCCCGTGGCCTTGCCATGGAGCGCACTCCGCGCGGTCTCGAGCCCGTCGACCTCGGCCGCGAGTTGCTGCTCATGCCCACGCCGGGCCACACCCGCGGGCACGTGGTGTTCCTCTATCGGAACACATACCTCTTCACCGGCGATCACCTCGCATGGAGCGAGCGTCGCGGCCATCTGTACGCCTTTCGGAGTGCGTGCTGGTACTCCTGGAGCGAACAGATCCGCTCGATGAAACGGCTGCTCGACTACTCTTTCGAATGGGTGCTTCCCGGCCATGGCCGCCCCATTCATCTGTCGCGCGCGGAGATGAAGGCGTCGTTGGGAAAGTGCGTGGAGTGGATGGAGGAGAGGATGGGCGGTTGAGAGGGGGACCACTGGCCCGATCGCCCACGGTCCCCCTTATTCTGGCCACGCCCTTGCTCTACCCGGCCCGGGAACGAGCATGAGCAAATCGATCGACCTCTTCAAACAGACCTTCACGGAATTCAACCAGGACAAGGTCCCGCGACTGGGTGCGGCGCTGGCGTATTACACGATCTTCTCGATCGGCCCTCTGCTGTTGATCGCGGTGGCGATGGCCGGGATCTTCTTCGGGAGGGAAGCGGCCCAGGGGCAATTGGCCGGCGAACTGGGCAAAGTCTTCGGGTCGGAGATGGCCAAGTCGCTTCAGGAGATGATCCAGGCCGCAGCGAAGCCGAAGAGCGGCCGGATCGCGACCATCGTCGGCGTGGTGACCCTGATGCTGGGCGCGTCGGGAGTGTTCGGCCAGCTCAAGGACTCGCTCAATACCATCTGGAACGTGGAGCCGAAGAAGGGCAGCGGCATCAAGAGCTTCGTGATGCAGCGCTTCCTGTCGATGGCCATGGTGCTGGGGATCGGCTTTCTGCTGCTGATCACGTTGGTGGTCGATACGGTGATCTCCGCGGCCGGGACCTACCTCGGGCGGCTGGTCGGTGGCGAAGCGGTGATGCAGATCATCCAACTGGTGGTCTCGTTCGCGGTGGCCACGGTGCTGTTCGCGGCCATTTTTCGCATCCTCCCCGACCTGAAGATCGCCTGGCGTGACGTCTGGCTGGGCGCCTTGTTCACGTCATTGCTCTTCGTCCTTGGCAAGTGGGGTCTCGCGGTCTACCTCGGAAAAGCGGCACCCGGCTCGGCCTACGGAGCGGCAGGATCGCTGGTGATTCTCCTGATCTGGGTGTACTGGTCCGCGCAGATCATGCTCCTCGGGGCCGAGTTCACGCAGGTCTACGCACGCACGTTCGGGAGTCTGCGCGGAGACGAATCGAAGCGCGAGGCGCGCGCCCAGGCCGCGCGTCCCGAGGATCGTCCCCGCATCGCGGTGCCGGTGGTGAGGCCCTCGGCCATCCCGATGCACGCAAAGACGAAGAGCGGCGGAGGGGCCGTCAAGCTCGTGGCCGGAGGCGCGGCCGGACTGCTCGTGGGCGCGATCGTCGGAGGGGTGAGCGTGATCGTCCTGGCCCTAAAGTCCGCGCGGAAGCTGCTTCCCTTCCGTTAGGCTCTGCCGGTCGCGGGGGGGGGTTGCTGGTTGCTAGTTGCTGGTTGTCTGAGGTTTCCTGTGCGATCGGACAGACACCGCAGCCAACCAGCAACCAGCAACCAGCAACGGATCTCGGTCACTACACGACGGGCGTGTTCCTGGCGCGACCGGCGGAGTTGCCCTAACCTAACTCCCCCTGGCCCGGCGCGCGCGGACGAGGCGGATCCTGCGGAAGGTCTCGTAGCCGACCGTGGCGGTGACGAGCCAGATCAGGCCGGCGGAGATGCCGGCGGCGATGTCGGAGATCCAGTGCACGCCCAGGTAGACGCGGGAGATGGCGATGGCCAGGATGAGCGTGCAGGCCAGAGCCAGCGCCGCCGCACGATGGCTCCAGCGCTCGAGGATGCGGATCGCCAGATATCCGAAGGCGCCGAAGACGATGGTCGAGCCCATGGCGTGGCCGCTGGGGAACGAGTATCCGTGCGCGCCGCGCAAGGCCTCCGCCAGATCGGGCCGTGTGCGCGCGAAGAACGATTTCAGGACCAGGTTGAGCAGCGCTCCGATCCCCGTGGTGATCGAGAGGTACGCTGCCCAGCGCCACCTCTTGCGCAGCACGAGTGCCGTCACGGCGGCCGCGGTGAGGATGCCCAGCCCGGCCGGCGTGCCGATGAGGGTCATGACGGTGAAGAAGGTCGTGGCGCCGGGGGTGCGCGTGTCATGGGCCCAGGCGTAGGCATCGGCATCGACGGCGTGCAGCCGCGGTGAGTCCTGATGCAGCCGCTCGGCGATGTCGAGAAAGGCATCTCCCGCCACCGCCGCTCCGGCAATCCCCAACGCCACCACGACGAAGACGGGCAGGTAGTCGTGATAGCGGAAGCGCGCCGTCCAGCTCGCGGTGCGTTTCAACACGCGCTCGAGGCCTGGCTCTGCTCCCAGAAAGACCACCCAGAGGAGCAGGAAGATCGCAACGAAGGCGGAGATGAAGATCATGGCTCGGTCGGCGGAGGAGCGTGCTGCGAGGCTGCTGCCAGTTCCGCCAACGGCCGACCGTCAAACGCAGTTCAAAGCGCGCCGCGCCTCGAGCTCAGAAGCCTCCGCTCATGTACTTCCACTGCACGATCTTCTCGTTGATCTCGCGCAGGCGCCGGCTGATCATCCGGCAGAGCAGGTTGAGGAACTGGAGCGAGGCGTGCGGATCCATGGAGAGGATCTCGTTGAGTGTGGCCCGGTCGATCGACAGCACGGTCGCGTCGATCTCGTGCGCCTTCGCGTCGGCGGAGCGGGGCTTTTCGTCGATGAGGGCCATCTCCCCGAAGAAATCGCCGCGGTCGAGGACGGCCAGCGCTTCTTCCCCCACGCCGGGGATGAACTTGGAGATGCGCACCCTCCCGTCGAGGACGATGAAGAGCTTGTCGCCCTTGTCCCCTTCCCGGAAGATCATCGACCCTTCGCGGAAACGTTCTTCGGAGGAGAACGTGGCCAGGAGCTTCATTTCCGCGGCGGAGAGGCCGCGCTCGCGGAAGAGGTCCACCTTGTCTTCCGACTTGACGGTGACCTGCTGCACTTCGCGCTTGCCATCGGCCCGCTTGCGGCCGTGTCCGCGTTTGGCATCCTCCTGGAAGAAGAGCTTGAGCTGTTCGTTGGCGTCCCGGACCTTTTCCGTCAACGACCTCCAGAAAGCCCAGTGCAACCCGACGGCGAGCTCTTTGTCCTCGTCCATGATCTGGTCGAGGGCGCTGAAGGAGAACGAATAGGCGGCGGAGCGGTCCGACACGGCCAGCGCGTCACTGGAGCGGTGCGTGCGGTCGATGAAATTCATCTCACCGAAGATGTGATCCGCGCCGAGGTTGCCGAGGATCTGCGGGCCGAAGGGTGTGTCCTTGCGGATCTCGATCCGCCCGTCCTTGACCACGTAGAAGTCCATGGAGCGATCTTCCTCGCGAAAGATGTACTCGCCGCTGGAGTAACCCTGGACGCGCACGACCTTGGAGAGGCGGAAGAGCTGCTCGTCCTTCATGTGCTGGAAGACGGCCAGCTTGCGCAGCTCGTGCGAGACCGTGATGAGGTCTTCGCGCTTCTCCGCGGCGCGGGTGATCTTCTGCAGGATGTCCTTGAGGTCCTTGCGCGCATCGAGCCGGAAGAGGTCTTCCTTGCGCAGTTCCAGTCGTTCGGTGGCGGCCTGCAGTTGCTCGACGCGTTCCTTGATGCGGGCGTTGAGTTTCTTCGGCTCGATGTTGTCGATGCGTTTGAGCGTGTTGATCATGCGCCGCACGGGCTCGATGGCCTCGCCCTTCTGGTCGGTCGCCAGGAGGAAGGCGTCGATGAAGTCGTCGAGGGAGCGCTCGAAGTTCTTCAGCTCGAACTGGATGCGTCCGGAGATCTCGGCCAGGCCGCGGTCGAAAGGATTGAGCTTGCGGGCCTTGCCGATCTCCTCGTGGGCGAGCTCCCACTGGCCCTGCGAGTAGTAGAGGCGGCCCAGGATCTCGAAGGGGCGGTAGTTGTTGGGGGTCTTGAGCTTTGCGATCTCCAGCAGCTCGATGGCTTTCGAGGTCTGGTCCTTGGCCATGTAGTACTGGGCCAGGCCGGCGTATTGGGAAGAGTCGACCTCGTCGCGGGCGCGCTCGGCCACGACTTCGTGCTTGACCGCGACGTAGCGGCTTTCCTCCGCCACCTTTTTCTGATCGCGCACGCGGGCCAGGTTGATCCGCAGCGAGACGGAGCCGGGCTTGAGTTTCTCGGCCATCTCGTAGAGATGGATCGACTCGTCGTACATCCCCTGGTCGGCGTAGCGTCGGGCCAGACCCAGGAGATCGTCGGCGTCGATGGGGATGCTCGTCTCCGCCGCCAGGGTGCGGAAACGGGCGCGGGCGCCGGCGACGGTCGATTCGGCCATGAGAACTGCGATTATAGGGATATGAAGGTCGCGCTGCTCGCGCTCGTGCTGTTCCTCCCCGCGGAGTTCCGTCCGGCGGTGCCCGGCTACGAGTTCGCTTTTCCCCGCGATCACGGGAGCCATCCCGAGTACCGCACTGAATGGTGGTACTACACGGGGCACCTCCGCACCGAGAGCGGCAAGCGGTACGGATTCGAACTGACGTTCTTTCGCGTAGGGATGGTGCCGGGGTTGGCAGTTGACGGTTGGCGGTTGGCGGGGGATGAGGCCCCGGCCCAATCCAATCGACGTCCGGCTGCAACCGACTCCCGCCAACCGCCAACCGCCAACCGCCAACCGGAAGAGAGTCGCTGGGATCTCCAGTCGGTCTATCCCGCGCACTTCGCCATCACCGACGTCGCCGCCGGTGAGTTCCGCACGCACGAGAAGATGAGCCGTGGGTCCGTCTTCACCGCGCAGGCCGCGGAAGGGAAGCTGGACGTGTTCAACGAGTCCTGGCGGGCCACCACCAATCCGGACGGCTCGTGGCGGATCAGCGCGAAAGAGGGAACGGACTCGATCGACCTCACCCTGCGCTCTGAAAAGCCTCCGGCCATTCATGGCGAAAACGGTGTGAGCGTGAAGGCGCAGGGTGCCGGGTTCGCCTCGCACTATTACTCGATGACCCGGCTCGAGGCATCCGGACGCGTGAATGGCCAGAACGCCACCGGGCAGGCCTGGATGGATCACGAATTCGGAAGCGCGATGCTGCGCGAGAGCCAGCAGGGGTGGGACTGGTTCTCGGTTCAACTGGACAACGAGACCGAGCTGATGCTGTATGTCATTCGCCGCACCGACGGCACGCCCGACGTGACGTCATCGGGATCGCTGATTGCCAGCGACGGGAACGTCATTCACGTGCGGCACGATCAGATGCGCATCACACCGTTGGCGCGGTGGAAATCGCCGAAGAGCGGGGCCACGTATCCGATGGGCTGGCGCGTGGAGCTGCCCTCCTTCAAGGTCTCGCTGACGATGCGGCCCCTGATGAAAGCGCAGGAGCTGATCACGCGCGGCTCCACGCGAGTCACCTACTGGGAAGGCGCCTGCGAGGTCAGCGGCACGTTCGGCGGCTCACCGGTGCGCGGGGACGGATATGTGGAGATGACCGGATACGACAAGGCCTTCCGAGCGCCGTGAAATCGCCGCAGTCCGACGTTCACGTACGCGCATGATCACGACCGGCGTCAGGTGCTGGGTCTCACTGTTTCGTGCGACTCTCTCAGTCCGTCCCGGGGCCGATGAAACGTGGGGTGGTCATGCGGCGCAGCTCCGTCAGCAACTGCTCCCGGGCCGAGGTTCCCTTCTGGACGAACGTGGCCACTCTGGTGTCGAGGAGCATGCGGTCTTCATGCGAAATCTCTTTCGAGGTCAGCACGAGGATGGGGATGTTTGCGGTACGCGGATTCTGCTTGAGCGCGCCGGCCACCTCGAAGCCGCTCATGCCGGGCATCATGAGGTCCAGGATGATCACGTCGGGGGCGCGCTCTTCGGCGGCGTGAAGCCCATCCTCGCCGCAGAATGCGCGATCGACGGAGTAGCCGAGCGCGGACAGCTCTTCGTCCAGAAGGCTGTGGACTGCCAGGTCGTCATCGATGACCAGGAGGCGTTTGGCGCCGTTGCCTGAACGGAGGGTAATGGCGTGCAGGCGTTCGAGAAGGCGGGCGCGGTCGACCGGCTTCACGAAGTAGTCGTCGGCGCCGAGGGCCAGTCCGAGGTCGCGGTTGTCGACCATGGAGATGATGACCACGGGAAGCTGTCGCGTGGCGTCGTCACTCTTGAGGCGCTTGAGCACTTCCCAGCCGTCCATGCCGGTCAGCACCAGGTCGAGGGTCACGGCGGCCGGGTGCGCGTCGCGGGCCAGCCGTAGCGCTTCGTCGCCGTGGCGGGCGCGGATGGGGAGGTAGCCCGCGGAGCCGAGCGCCGAGGCGATCAGCTCGTACGCGTTGGGATCGTCCTCGACCACCAGCACGCGCGGGGCCAGGGGTGTGTCGGCTTCGGGCACACGGCTGACGACAGCCGCGCGCGAACGGACCGGAAGCGTGAACGTGAAGGTGCTGCCCCGAGCGAGATGGCTCTCCACCGAGACGCGTCCGCCCTGCAGCTCCACGAAGCGTTTGACCAGGGCCAGTCCCAGACCCGTTCCTCCGAACTCGCGCCGTGCCGTGCCGTCGACCTGGCGGAATTCCTCGAAGATCAACTGATGATGCGTGGGATCGATGCCGATGCCTTCGTCGCGCACCGACAGAGTGATCGCGCCTTCATCCAGCCAGGCGCGAATGGTGACCGGTTGCTCGGGAGGAGAGAACTTGACCGCGTTGGAGAGCAGGTTGAACAGGACCTGCTTGAACTTGGCCAGATCGGTCTCGATCTGCGGAAGGTCCGGCGATACGTCGACGACGAAGGAACCGCCGCCGCGCATTCCGCGCATGACCTGGCAAACACTCTCGATGACCGGACCGATGGAGAAGAACTCCGGATAGATCTCCATCTTCCCGGCCTCGATCTTGGAGAGATCGAGCACGTCGTTGATGATGCCCAGGAGATGGGTCCCTGAGGTGTGGATGTGGGAGAGAAAGCCGAGATGCTTGGGCTCGACCGTTCCGTCCAGGCGCTCGACGAGGATCTCCGAGAAGCCGATGATGGAGTTCATCGGCGTGCGCAGCTCATGGCTCATGTTGGCCAGGAACTGGCTCTTGAGCTTGTCGGCCTCCTGGCTGCGGCGGTTGGCGTCGGCAAGCTCCTGGCTCACGCGCGTGAGATCGTCCACCTTGCGGCGCTGGTCGGACTCGAGAAGGCCAATGCGCAGGCGCTTTTCCGTGAGGTCGGCCACACCCACGATGAAGAAGTAGGACGCGCCGAACACGAAGATCATCCGGGTCAGGGCCAAGAGCATCGGCGCGTCGAAGGGGGCGGCCTGGCCCATGAAGACGAGCACGGCCAGATAGGCGACGGTATTGGCCGCCGTCGCCGCCCACGCCGCCTTGCGGCCGCCCGCGAATGCCGCGGCGGAGGCGGTGGCGCCATACCAGATGAAGCAGGGGCTGCTGATCCCGCCGGTGGCGTAAACCCCTACCGTGACGAAAAGGATGTCGGCAGACATCCACGCGGCGTTCAGCACGCGGCGGTCGATGCCGCGCTTGTAGAGAAAGTGGAGAATGATTGCGCTGGAGCAGGAGAGGGCCCACAAGAGCAGCGCCGCGCCGAGGTGCATCGGAAACACGCCCAGTGCGTAACCGGAGAGCGCGGTCACGAGCCCCAGCGAATAGACCAGCAGGTGATTGCGCTGGATCGCCAGATCGAAGCGCAGGACGCTCGAGGGCTCGGGCGCAATGATGGTCATCGGTTGTGCCGAGGATTGTACGCGCGTCGTATGGGACAGCGTGTTCTCGCGGTGCGGCGCTCCACC
>JBDTOZ010000021.1:0-1584 GCA_039932995.1 Acidobacteriota bacterium
GCGACGATGGCGGCGTGAGCGAGGTTGCGGACGAGCATGGTCTTGCCCACGCCGTTGGGACCGAGCAGGATCAGGTTGCGGCCCTCGCCGATGAAGTCGAGCAGCAGGGCCCGTTCGATCAGGGAGCGATCGATCTTTTTGGGCCAGCTCCAGTCGAAGTCGGCGATGGGCTTGAACGAGCCGATGCGACTACGGGAGAGGCGGCGTTCGAGCGACTTGCGCGAGCGATCGGCCGACTCGAGCAGAACGATCTCTTCAAGAAAATCGCGTGGGGAGAAGCGGCGATTCCCGGCGCGAGTGAGCAGATCCTCCAGAGCGCTGGCTGAGGCGCGAAGCCCCAGAGCGGATAGGCGTTGGGCGAGGTCATTCATCTTCGTTTCCTTCATCACTGTCACTGTCAGTGGTTGGAATGGTGAGTTGGTCGTAGTCGACCAGATCGTGGGGGCGGACATGCAGGGCGGCCAGATCGGGCCGGTCGCCCAGATCGACGGGCAAGGGAGGGTTACGTCGTGAGGTACGACGTTGCTGCTCGATCAGGTACTCGACCGAAGCAAGAGTGGGCGAGCCTCGACCGAGGGCCTCGCGCAGAGCGGTGGCCAGCGCTGCGCTGCCATAGAGGGAGAGCAGGTTGCTGAGGCGATTCAAAATGGCTGAGGTTCCGTGCTGACCATCGGCAAAGGCAGCATCGACAAAGGCGGTGGCCTCGGGAACGATCACCTCGAGCGGAGTACGCGAGGAATGGTCGAGCCCCATGCCCTTTTGATCCAGGACGGCCCTGGCATGGGCGGGATCGGTGACGCGCTCGCCGTGGTCCCACGAGCGAGCATGGCGTGCGATCTCCACCGCGCCATCGAGCAAGCGGATGAGCGTGTCGGTGGCGATCAGCGACAAGTCCTTGCCAACCACCGATGGATGAATGGAGTAGTCGTTGCTGTCGAAGCGGACATAGATGGTCTTGCCCGACACGACCACGGATCGATGAACGATCTGGAGGGGATGCTGGGGAAGTGCGAGCAGGCGCGGTTGCTCGTCCTCGAACACCGACTCGACGGTGCGTTGGGTGTCATCGGGCCAGGGGCGGCGTGCGGCCACCTCATCACACCAACGCCAGACGGCGCGGTTGAGGTCAGCCACGGTGGTGACGCTACGGCCGGCGAAGAAGGACTCGCGAAGAAAGCCGATGGAGCGTTCCACGCGGCCCTTCTCGTTGCCGCGTGCCGGCCGGCAGGGACGGGGCTGGAAGTGATACCAGCCGGCCAACTCCAGATAGCGCGGATGAAAGCGCACCTCCGCCCCGCGGCGTTCGAGCACTGCCGAACGGAGGTTGTCGATGCGCACCGCGCGAGGTACTCCGCCGAAGTGTTCGAAGGCGCGCTGGTGCCCACCGGCACCTCAACCCCGTCCGCGCATGATCGTTTCCGGTTGTCCAACCCCAGCGCGCGACGCACAGCGTCGGGATGAACTCCGAGGTTGGAGGCGATCGTGCCGGCCTTCCAATGCTCGGCGAAGTGAAGGCGACGGATCTCGGCGTCGAGCTCGGCATCGATCATGGCTCACGCCCCTCCGGTGAGTGGGATCGGTCCA
>JBDTOZ010000022.1:0-2500 GCA_039932995.1 Acidobacteriota bacterium
AACCGCCAACCGCCAACCGCCAACCGCCAACCAGCAACCAGCAACCAGCAACCAGGCCTCCTCAGATAAACTCCCCTCATGCCGACACTGATTCAACAGCCGTCGATCGTCCAGGCGGCCGGGAACAAACCGAAGATCATTGAAGAGTACGTAGGCCGGGTGAACTCGAAAACGGAGTCCGTCTCCATCGCCCGGATGAAGAGTCCCGCGGGCTGGGTCGAGCCGGGCCAGGCGCCGGAGTTCGACGAGTACACGCTCGTCCTGCGCGGTGTTCTCCGTCTCACGACTCGTGAAGGCTCAATGGACATCCATGCCGGACAGGCCGTCATCACGCACGGAGGGGAATGGGTGCAGTACTCCACGCCGGGCGCCGAGGGGGCGGAGTACGTGGCGGTGTGCCTCCCGGCGTTCAGCATGGATACCGTGCATCGCGATGGATGACGGGGCCTTCGAGGCCACGGGGACCAGCCGGCCGGAGGACGCTCCGGGCCGAGTGAGTGGCCGCGCCGCGGTTCCGTGGCTGATCCTCATCGCCTTGGCCGCGGTGTGGATCGCCGCGCTGCTGCATCGCGGCCAACCGCTGGCCTGGGACGAGCTCGAATTCTTCCGTGCGACCCGTTGGACTGGCCAGGGGCGCGTCCCCTTTCGGGACTTCTGGGAACATCACACTCCCCTGCAGTGGATCGTCTTCGCTCCCGTCGCGCGCCTGTTCGGCGGCGGACCGGGTGCCGGCGCGGTCGTGGCCATGCGCTGGGCGCAGATCGCACTGTGGGTGCCGATGCTCCTCCTCGTGATGCGCCTCAGTCGCGGGCCGGGACGCTGGTGGGCACTGGGGTTCCTGCTCGTCAGCCCCCTCTTCATCCGCTCGGCCCTCGAGTACCGCGTCGACGTCCTCGGCAACCTCGGCTATTTCGCCGCCCTGGCCTGCGCCGTCAAACGCCGCTGGATCGCCTTCGGCGCGGCGATGTCCCTGGCCGTGCTGGCCAACATGCGTCTGGCCCCGCTCGTCGTGATCACCACGTTGATCGTTCTCTTCTGGGACGGACGCAACCGGCGCTGGAGCTTTCAGCGCTCCGCGATGCGGCTGGTGTCCGGGGTGGTCCTCGTGGCCGTGCCGTTCATCGGATGGCTCTTCCTCACCCGAGCCTGGCGGCCGTTTCTCGACGGAGTGGTCGGCTACAACACGGCCTCGGCCACGCTGCTCGAAGTGAACACGTGGTACCAGTTCGCCGCGCCGATCTGGCAGCGCGATCCTGCGGCCATCCTCCTCTGGGCCGCCGCCCTCGCGGGCGTGGTCATCGCTCTTCGCGAACTGCGGCGACCGGACACGCCGCAGATCCTGGCCCTCCTGTTCCTGGCCTCGCTGGCCACCATCGCCGCCATGGAAGTGCAGTACGAGTATCACTTCCAGGGCCCGTACCTTCTGATGGTGCCGCTGGCCGCGGTGGCCTTGGCGCGCCTCGAACGCTGGCGTACGGCAGCCGTGGCCATGGCTGCCGGGTCCCTCGTCCTGGCCGTGGTGCCGCTCGTGGCCGAACCGTTCGGCGGCGCCATGCGCTATCAGGACTTCGTCATGCGCGAGGTCGACCGGCGGACCGGTCCTGACGCCCGCGTCTTCGACGGAAACGGCTACGCGCTCCGCCGCGAGCCGGCTTATCGCTACTGGTTCCTCACCACCGGCGTGCGCTTCCTGGCCGGACGCGGGGCCATCGCTCCCTACGACATCGCCGCGAATCCGCCGGCAGCCGTGATCTACAACCTGCGCATGCAGCGATGGTTCGAGATCTTCCCGAAGACCGCGGCCTACGCCGTCCACCACTACGTGCCCCTCACCCGAGACCTCTGGGTGCCGGGCCTGACCGCCATCGCACAACCGGGTCGCGCGGTGACCTGGGTTGCTCCGGCGTCCGGACGTTACACGCTCTGGCCGAGCGCGGCCCTTCTCCGTCATCCATGGCTCACCCGGCCGCTCGACTACGCTGCCGTCCAGGGTCCACGCGCCACTCAGTACGCAATTCCGCTCCGCCGGCTGCCGCTGTCGTCGACCCTTCAATGGAGCGTGGACGGTCTCCCGCTCACGGGTCGCGATGCCGAGCTGAAAAAGGGCTCACGCATCACGCTGGTCTCGAGCGGACCAGGGCCCATCGGGGTCCTGCTCGTGCCCGCCGATCTGACCACCCTCTGCCTGGCACCGGGAGAGGAGTTTCAATTCTGATGAGACGGGCGCGGACAGGAGAACGGTCATGAGAGTCCTGGTGCTCTCGGAGCACGACGTCGAAGAGCTCCTCACGATGGAGGTGTGCATCGGTGTCATGGAAGAGGCGCTGGCCGCGCTCGCGCGTGGGGAGGTGTTCAATCCTCTGCGCCAGGCCATCCGCCCGCCGGGCGCTCCGGGACTGTTGGGACTGATGCCGGCCTGGCGGAGCGGGGATCCTTCGTATTACGCCCTGAAGGAAGTGTGCGTCTTTCCCGAGAATCCGAAGAGGGGGCTGGACACGCA
>JBDTOZ010000023.1:0-2585 GCA_039932995.1 Acidobacteriota bacterium
GTGAGGCGCAGCTTCGAGGACTCGAGGGGGACGGCTTCGAGCTGTTCGAGCTCGCCCAGCTTCTTGCCGCTGCCGGCCATGCGTTGCAGTTCTTCGCCCTTGGGGAAAAGGCGCGTGTCGATGGAGCGGATGGCGCGGTTGTAGCCTTCGACGGTCTTGCGGAGCAGGTCGCCGACGTTGGTGATGTGGTCCATCACCGTGACGAAGCGGCCGAAGAGCTCGACCGCGGCGTCATGCATCTTCTTGGCGTTCTCCTCGGTTTTCTCCGCTTTCCAGCTTGCGGCCACCGCGCGCAGCAGGGGGAGCAGGATCGTCGGGGAGGCCAGGAACACTTTCCGTTCGGCCGCGTAGTCGAGGAGCGTCAGGTCCGTAGCCAGCGCCGCGGAGAGGAAGTGCTCGCCCGGGATGAACATGATGGTGAAGTCGAGGGTCTCGCCGATGCTGGCCTGATAGTCGCGCCGGGCCAGCGCGTCGACGTGGCGACGAAGGTTCTTGGCGTGCTGCTCGAGGAGCACGCGCTTGCGGGCTTCGTCCGACTCGCCGGAAGCGGCGATGTACTCCGTCAGCGGAGCCTTGACGTCGATGGCCAGGACGCGCTCATTGGGGAGATTGACGATCACGTCGGGACGGAGGCGCTTGCCTTCGTCATTGAGGAAGGTCTGCTGCGTGACGAAGTCGCGGCAGTGCTCACTCATCCCCGCCAGCTCGATGCAGCGCTTGAGAGACATCTCGCCCCACGATCCCTGCACCGTGGGCGACTGTAAGGCAGTGGCCAGCCGCGAGGCCTCCCGTTGCGAGAGCTCTTGTGCGGTCAGCAGCGTGCGAATCTGCTCCTGCAGGCCTCCATACGCGGCGTTGCGGGTCTGCTCGCTCTTGATGAGCTCCCCCCGATAATTGGTGAGCATTTCGCGCACCGGGTTCAGGAGCGCATCGATCTCGGCTTTCTTCGTGTCCAGCGAGCCGTCGATCTGGGTCTTGCTGTTCTGGATCAGCGACTCCGAGACGGACTGGAAGGCCCGTTGCGCGAGAGCCGTGAACGTCTCCTCGACCTGCTTGTGATTGTCGAGCTGCCGGACGGTCTCCAGCGCGCGCGCTTCCGCTCCGGCGCGCGCCTGCTGCGCCTCTTCGAGGCGGATTTGCAATTGCACGCGGGAGGCCTCGCTGCGGACACGCTCCTGGCGCGCGAGATCCCTTTCGGCCATGGCCCGTTGCGCCTCAACGCCCTTCCTTGCGCTCCCTACCACCCATCCCACGATCGCACCGGCGGCCAGCGCGATCACGCACAGAAACAGCGCGGTGATCGTCATGCTTCAATGGTCTCACAGTCCCGCCGTCCCGACCGCGCAGCGACCGGCCGGACCGCTTCCCATCGGCCCGCGCTCTACGCCCCGGTGATGCCTTGGAGGACGTCGAGCACCCGTTCCACCTCGGAATCCTCGTTGTAGAAGTGCGGAGAGAAGCGGAGCAGACCTTCCCGAGGTGCGCAGACGATGCCCTGCTCCTCGAGCCGCCGGTGGAACCAAAGCAGTGACTTTTCTACAAATGGTGGAGTCGCGCCAACGATCGCCGAACGCACCGGCCGCGGAGTAGCCACGTTCCAGCCGATCGACTCCAGCCCGTCCGCGAGCTTCGCCGCCAGGGAAACGGCGCGCGCGGCGATGACGTCGATGCCGATCTCCTCGAGGAGGGAGAGCGCCGCGCGGAGGCCGAAGATGCCGTTCGTGTTGGGCGAGCCGGCTTCGAAACGCCGCGAGTCGGGAAGCCAGTCGATCGGGCAGGAGAGGAATTGCCCCTTGCGCTGGATGTTCGTCCAGCCGTTCTCGAGCACCTCCAGCTCGTCGAGGCGTCCCGCCGCGACGAAAAACAAGCCCGCGCCTTCGGGACCGCACATCCACTTATGGCCGTCGGCCGCGAGGAAGTCGATCCTGGCCGCGCGCACATCCATGGGCAGGACGCCAAGGCTCTGGATGGCGTCGACGCAGAACCGCACATCCCGGGCCGCGCAGAGCTCTCCGATGGCGACGAGGTCGGCGGTGAAGCCGTTGTGAAACGCGACGGACGAGACGGTGACCAGGCGCGTCCGCGCATCGAGGAGCGGCTCAATGTCCACCACGCTGGGCGTCGCGGCCACGCGGCACTCCACTCCCCGGTCTTCCAGGCGTTTCCACGGAGTCCAGTTCGAAGGGAACTCCAGCGCCGTGGTGATGACGTTGTCGCCGCTCTTCCAGCGGATTCCCTGGGCCACGAACGACAACCCTTCGGAGGTGTTCTTCACCACCGCGATCTCGCCCGGCGCGGCGCCGATCAGTCTGGCCGCCACCTCGCGCAACGCATCGTGCTCGGCGTACCACTCCCGCCAGTGCAGCGCCCCATAGTCCCGCTGATCGTGAGCATGCCGCTCCATCGCCGCCGCGGCCCGCACCGAGAGAGGCCCGACGGCCGCGTGATTGAAGTAGACGAGATGCTTCGTGACGGGAAAGAGCTCGCGGCCCCAATCCTTCGCCGCACGATCCTCCGTCATCCTTCCTCCTTTTCGAGTCTTCTTGTTCGAGTCGTCTTGTTCGAGTCTTCGAGTCGTCGAGTCT
>JBDTOZ010000024.1:0-2889 GCA_039932995.1 Acidobacteriota bacterium
GGGCAATCGAGCTCGTAACCATCATGAAAGACACCGGGTTTGAGCATACGGTTCTGCGGGAAGAGCTGGTCGTGAGCGCGGCGTGGCTCGGCGACGTGGCGACGCAGTTCATCATGAACATCCTCGCGAACTCAGGGTTGGACCCACGCGCACCGAAAAAGACTTCGCTCTTCCCAGGATTTCTCGCGCACCTCACGAATGAGGAACGGCAGCTCCTCTTTGCGAACGGAAGCTATGTCGAACCCCGTTGATGAGCCGTACACGCCGGAGCAGGTACGCAGCTTCGTCCTGCCTCGCATGCTGCTCGTGCGCTCGCTGGTCCGCCACATGGCGGAGCGCCTCCGGCACGCGCACGAGCAGGTCGGTGAGGCGCAAGCCGCGACCACGGATCACGTCCACGCGTGGATGGCCGCGGTCGCGACGACGACCGCGCTCATCGAGAACACCCTGAAGCTGTACACCACCATCGCAGGGCAGGTCGATACGCGGTCGGAAGACGAGCGGAAGAGCCTCCAGTGGCGGTTCATGCGAGAGCGCGATCCCGAGGAGGAGACGACCTTCCACAGCCGCGTCTGGATGTTCCAGTTGCTTGACTCGGTGGATGGTGCGGCATTCACCGTGGCCGGGATCGAGCCCGCAGAAGCGCAAGAGCAGCTCGCTCGGATGGTCGAGCGGAGCATCGCGTACCTGCAAGCATCCGAGCGGCAGATGCGCGCGTTCTACCGGAACTACCTCCCGATCGTGAACGCGCATAAGCATGGCCGCGCGCTCTTCGCACTCGTGCCCGTCGTGACGGAGACGGGCTTCACGTTGCAGGCTTCCGAGGTCGCACTGTCTGCGCTGGTCTCGAAGCGGCCGGGCCGCGGTCGCCCGACGCGCTTCATCACGTTTACGGCGGACGAGAAACTGCAAACCGAACTCGCCGACGCGCTCGCGCTCCTCGACGTACAGGTGCCGCGCTTCGTCTCGTTCTTCGAGAGTTTCGCGGAGGGCGCGCTGCTCTACCTCGCCCACATCGAGGGTACGACTCCTGAGAAGCACCCGCTGCTGCAATTCTCGTTGTTCGCAGATCCCTACTCCGCTCGTGAGGAAGAGGTCATGACGGCCTTGCGCGGTGCGAAGCTCCGCATTCCGGGACCACCCCCGGAGAACGTGGGGCAGTAGGAGCAGCGCTGCGGGGGCATTGCAGCGCTGCTCCTCCCTCCTCATAGCTGTGTAGACGCCGGCGCGCGCGTGGTTCCGAAGATCGGCAGGAGCGGGTCCGCATCGAGCGCACGGATGATCTCCCGCATGGACTCTTCGGACGGTCGGGCGTACCGCTCCGCCATGCGCGTTGTCGTGTGGCCGAGCGCCTTCGCGATCTTCTGCAAGCTGATATTGCGATCAGCGAGGCGGCATCCGAAGGTATGGCGAAGATCGTGCGGCCGGAACCGCCGCCTGATGCCCGCAAGCTCCTTCGCGACAAGGAAGGCGCGACGAATCCGCGAGGGCGCGAACCTGCGGCCCTTCGCATCCACGAACACGTAGACGCTCGCTACGCCGTTCACTCGGCACGCCCGCAGCGCCTCGCGGCATGCCGCTGAGATCGGGATTTCGGCTTCGTGCTGCGTCTTCTGCATGAGCACCCGAATGAAGCCGCCCGCGAAGTCGATCGAGGACCATTGCAGGTTGCGCAGGTCCGTCCAGGCGCGCAGGCCCGTCTCGACGGCGACGATGAAGAATTCACGAAGCTCACGGAACCGCTGGAAGTAGGCACCTGCAGCCTTGCTGTCGCCACGCATGCCACCTCCGAAGCGCCGCGCCGTTCCTCCTCCGAAGTGCTTGCTCGCTTTGACCGGCCCGAGCGCGCGTCCGGCATCGATGTGCCGACGGAAGGCCGCTTCGTCCTCAAACGCCGTGAAGAACCGCGCCCGCTCTTCCGCCTTGAGCTCCAGGCGCAATGGCGTCTCCTTCTCCTTCGGCACCTTCTTCTTGATCGGGTAGTCGAGGATCACATCCCGCTCGACCGCTTGCCGGAGGAGCATCTTGAGTACGCGCACACAGTCATTGATGAAGCTCGCGGAGCACGAGCGCACGCGCAGGTCCGCCATGAAGTCGATGACACGGATCGTGGTGATGGCTGCCAGCTCGGTGTCCCCGAAGTACCGGAGCAGGTGGTTCTTGATAATCATGCCCTGCGTCTTCCGCGTGCCGGCGGCGTGGCTCGCGGCGATCAGCTCGTAGTAGCTCTCGACAAACTGCCGGAGCGTGAGCGGACCTTGGATATCGAGACCGCTCGCGAGTTCATCGCGAAACACCTTCCACGCGGCGAGCGCCTGGTCGCGCGTCACGTCCTCGACGGTGCGCTGCCGCCGGAGCTTGCACTTTGTCCCCGGTACGAAGCCGTCGAGCACCACGCGCTTGCGCTTCGGGTCATAGTCGAAGCCGGGGAGTTGCTTGCGTTTCATCGCCGCACCTCCGGGCTCACGGCCGCGTGGGTGTCTTTGCGGCGCAGTCGGCGAGGAAGCGCTCCACCTCGCTCCGCGGATAGGTCACATGCGTCGGGGAGACTTGAATCCAGCCCTGCGGGCCTTTGCCGAGGCAGCGCCACTTTGCGAGCGTCGGCGTCTTGATGCCGATGAGCCGTGCGACGTGCTGCGCGGGAATCCGATCGTCCATATCTGCTCTCCTGCTCGGAGACCACCATGCGACTGGATTTGGTTGGAAAAGATAAAGGTGTCGAAGGGCGAGCGAGAAGACCAACAGAGACCGTCACAGAGACTCCCTCGAAATCGAAGTCGTCCTATCTGTGCTAACTCGTTGTATCTATGGGGCGGGCAACGGGACTCGAACCCGCGGGCTTGAGCTTGGGAAGCTCCTACTCTACCAACTGAGCTACGCCCGCCTAGC
>JBDTOZ010000025.1:0-2705 GCA_039932995.1 Acidobacteriota bacterium
CCGTCGCGATTCACTTCACTGACAGAGGCGGCCGCGGAACAGCCGTTGCCGAGCGCCGTTGCATCGACATCGGTGGAGAAGCGTCCCTGCGCGCGCATGGACGTGACTACCCAGTTCTGACTGGCCGTCTGGTCCGTGCAGGCGACCCCTCCATGCCATCCGCATGAGTCCAGGTTGAGATAGATCCAGCCCGCCACCGGATTGTTCGCGAGTTGGGGGAACCGTTCGTCGTCGAGGCGGGTGCGAGAGGAGGACGGGAATTGCGGAGGCTCGACGGGAAAGCCCACGCGGGTGTCGACGAAGTCGCCGGCGCCGTTCTCGGCTTCGTCGAAGCGGACGGTCTCCACGGGAGTCAGAGCTCCCTCGGCTTGGTAGCTCTCGCACGCTGAGCCGGCCCCGGTGCCTCCCTCTCTCCAGATCTTCAACGAGGTCTGGAAGCCGCCCGTGCCTCCCTGAATCCAGCGCGAGGCAAACGTCGAAGGCAGCGGCTGGCGCCCATCGAACCGCGGTTCGCTCGCGGTCTGATAGCGGCCGTAGAACGTGCGCGGGAAGCCCGCGTCGAACGCGGCCGGCTGGGCGCGGCGCTGCGCGGGCGTGCCTCCCTCGGGAATGGCCCGGATGTGAACCATCGGATTGCCCTGCGCGAAGTTGTTCGTGCTGTTGACCTGCTGGTAGTCGCCGGTCAGGACGTTTTCGAAGGCGATGTCCTCGGTCCAGTAAAGCGGCTCATGGGGCAGGTGGGGTGAGCAGGTGCGCACCACGTCGATGGTGGCATAACCGATGGCGTTGGCGTGCACTCCGCCGGCTTCCCGGCAGATGGGTGTGTTGCCCAGACCGGGGATGACGCCGGTGAGAAACGCGGACTTCATGCGGGTCACGTAGTGGGAGTCAATGAGTCCCGGAAGGCGGGTGCAGCCCGTGAGGTCGATCTCCTGGTTCGGATGCGAGTAGTCGCCGCGATCCGAAACCTGGGTTCCGGTGCCTTGCTCCGGAGCGATGATGCCTCGGGCGATGACGTCGAACAGATTGACGGCCTGGACGTCGTAACCGGTCAGGTAGATGTTGAAGGCGAGGACCGGGTAGGCACGATCGGTCCACAGCGTGACGCGGGCGATGCGGTCCGCATTGGTGACGTTCGTGAGGGTGAACAGGGTGGTCTCGCCGGCCATGTTGTCCAGGTCAACTTCGAAGTACGGCAACAGCAACGTGGCCGCGGGCAGCACGGTCACGTCGCAACTGTCGTCGTTGTTGATAGTGGCGGCGCGGCCGCTCGACGCCGCGAGGACGAAGAGCAGCAGGAAACCGGGTCGAGCCCATCGCAACAGCGTCATGGACGGCTTCCCTGATTCGCCGCGGGACCGATCACCACTCCGCCGGAGCGACTGACCTCGCTCGAGGGCTGTGCCTGCGAACAGCCGTTGCCGAGTGCGGTGGCGTCGGCGTCCGTGGAGTAACGCCCTTCGGCGCGCATCGAAGTGACCACCCAGGCCTGTGCCCCCGTTCCGTCCGCGCAAGGGCCGACGTTCGGGAACACCAGTCCGCAACGGTCGAGATTGAGATAGACCCAGCCGGCCACCGCGCCATTCGCCACATGAGGGAACACCGCTCCGTCGGACACCGAGGTTCGCGAGGTGGGCGGCAGCATCGGCGTGAAGCCGATGGGAGGGTCCCCCAGGGAAGAGCCTCCGGCGAATGCATTCTCGGCCTCGTCAAAGCGGACGACATCCGTGACATAGAGCTCGTCCTGCGCCGCGTAATCTCCACAAGCCGCGTCCGGCCCGGTCGTGCCCTCTCTCCAGACCTTGAGGGAGGTCTGGAACGAGCTCGACGAGCCTTCGATCCAGCGCGCGGCGAAGGTGGAAGGCAGCGGCTGCCGGCCGTCGAACCGCGGCTCGCTTGCGGCCTGATAGCGGCTGTAGAACGTGCGCGGGAAGCCGGCGTCGAAGGCAGCCGGCTGGGCACGCCGTTCCACCGGCGTTCCCCCCTCGGGGATGGCTCGGATGTGCACGAGAGGATTGCCTTGCGCGAAGTTGTTCACGCTGTCGACCTGCTGGTAATCGCCGGTGAGGACGTTCTCGAAGGCGATGTCTTCGAGCCAGTACGCGCGCTCTGTGGGGAGATGCGACGAGCAGGTGCGCACCACGTCGATGGTGGCGTAACCCACCGCATTCGCGTGCACGCCGCCGACCTGATTGCAGGCCGGGCTCGGCCCGAGCTTGGGGACAGTGCCGACCCGGAACGCCGACTGCATCCGATCGACATAGACGGGATCGAGCGCTCCCGGAAGGCGGCCGCACCCGCTGAGGTCGATGGCCGGGTTGAAGTCGGAGTAGCTGCCCCGCTTCGTGACGTCCGTCCCGGTCCCTTGATCCGGCGCGATGATGCCGCGGGCCATGACGTCGAACAGGTTGATGGACTGCACGTCGTAGCCGGTGAGGTAGATGTTGAAGGCGATCACCGGATAGGACCGGTCGGTCCAGAGGGTGACCCGCGCGATGCGGTCCAGGTTGGTCACGTTGGTGAGGGTGAAGAGCGTCGTCTCGCGATTGAAGTTGTCGAGGTCGACCTCGAAGTAAGGAAGGAGCAGCGTGGCCGCCGGAAGCACGGCCACGTCGCAACTGTCGTCGTTGTTGATCGTGGCGGCCAGGCCGGCGGTCGCGGAGAAGGCGGCGAAGGACAGGAGGAGCGCTCTGACGATTTTCATG
>JBDTOZ010000026.1:0-8639 GCA_039932995.1 Acidobacteriota bacterium
CCTTTCCGGAGTGGGCTTGACGCGATGAACTATGGGGCGCGGGCATCCTGCCCGGCGCTCTTCCCGCGACAAATGGCCAAACTCCAGTGCCCCGGGCAGGATGCCCGGGGCCCCTTTCCGAGGTCCCCGTCGTAAGATCCGTTGATGCTGTTCGCGGTTCTGGCGGCGGTGGTGATGAGCGGTTACGTGGACGATTCCGTCTGCGGGAACTGTCACGAGGACCGCGCCAGGACGTACGCACATGTGGGGATGGCGCGGTCGTTCACGCGGCCGCGCGCTGAGGTCCTCATCGAGGACTTTGAGGCGCCCCCCTTCTTTCACGCGCGGTCGGGGCAGTACTTCGAGATGCGGCGACGCGGCGATGTGCTCGTGTTCCGTCGCTATCAGCTTGCCGCGGATGGCGCGCCCATCCATGTCTTCGAGCAACAGGTCGACTGGATCCTCGGCTCCGGAAATCATGCGCGCACCTACCTCTACCGCACGCCGGGCGGCGAGCTCTATCAGCTTCCGCTCTCCTGGTACACGCAGATCGGCGAGTGGCGAATGGCTCCGGGATATGACCGCGCGGATCACGATGGCGTGGTGCGCCGCGTGCGGCACGAGTGCATGTTCTGCCACAACGCCTATCCGGCAGTGGCCGGACAAGCTCTTTCGTATTGGCGTCCGCAGCAGTTTCCCGCGGAGTTGCCGCAAGGCATCGGTTGTCAGAGGTGTCACGGGCCGGGTGCGCAACATGCCGCCACCCGTACCCGGGAGACGATCATCAATCCCGCGCGCCTGGGCACGCGCTTGCGCAACGACATCTGCTACGAATGCCACATGCAGCCTTCGGTCATTCTGGCCGGGTTGCGCCGCCCGGGCCGCGACATCTACTCCTTCCGGCCGGGCCAACCGCTGGCCGAGTACTCCGCGCCGCTGGACATCGAGGAAGACGGTCAATCCCCGTCCGAGCGATTCGAGATCAACCACCATCCCTACCGCCTCGAGCAGAGCCGTTGTTTCACGGAGAGCGAAGGCCGGCTCAGTTGCCTGACCTGTCACGATCCGCACCGCAAGGTCACGGACGCCGCGCACTACCGTAGCGCCTGCATGTCCTGTCACGCGCAGGCCCATCGGGCGAGTGAAGACTGTACGTCCTGTCACATGCAGAAGCGAAGAACGCAGGATGTGGTGCACGTGGTCATGACCGACCACTGGATCCGCCGCAATCCAGGGGGTCCGGAGCTGCTGGCTGCGCGCGAAGAACGTGAGCCGTCGATTCGAAGCGTCTCCGCCGGCGACCCGTTGTCCCGGGCCGTCGCCCTCGTGCGCGCCACCGGCGGAGCGCATCTTCCTTCAGCGCAGGCGCTCGAAGCGGAAGTGATGGCCAGGCGGCCGGCCGAAGTCGAGCCGTGGCTCGATCTCGCCTCCGCGCAGTTGCGCCAGAGGAACTGGCCGTCGCTCGAACAGACCACGAAGGAGATCTTGCGACGCGACCCGAAGCAGGAACTGGCGCTGGAGTGGGCCGCCATCGCACGCGCCGCGCTCTCCGGAAATCGAGACGTTGCCATCCGCGCACTGGTTGCGTTGAGCCGTCCGGAAGCGGCCTTCAACGCGGGATTGCTGCTGGCAGCGAACGGTCAGAGCGCCGAGGCCATCGCACAATACGAGCGTGCTCTGACGATGCGGCCCAACTTTGCCGTGGCCTGGTTCCGCCTCGGCGAAGCGCGGGGGGAATGTGGAGACCGTGCCGGTGCGATCGACGCGTTCCGTCGTGCGCTCGAGATCGACCCTTCGCTCGAGCGCGCGCGCTCCTCGATCGTTCAGGCGTTGCGGGCAACCGGGAACGCCGCCGAGGCCGAGCGTTACTTGACCGTGGCCAGCGGACGATAGCCCGGAGGCCGCGGATAATCGCGCCGGTCGGTCAGTTCAGCGATCGGGACCTCGAAGACGCGGACCGGGTATCCGCCTACCAGCGCGGTCTGTCCGGTGGGCGTGCGCTTCGAGACGTTATTCGCGATGCGGACCTGAATTTTCGTCGGGTCGAGCACCTTGGCGCCCCCCTTTTCGAGAATGACGTCGGGCACATACACGTCCGCGGTTCCGGGGACATCCTTCAGCGTGAGCCGGGCGGTTTCCGCGCCGGGAGCGTTGAAGCCGACGATCGATTCGCCGGGAGGGACATCGAGGAGGATGAAGGCGCCGTTCTCAGCGATTCCTCCCGAGGCATACTGATTGTTCTCGACCCAGAGCGAAGTGGCCTGGAACAACTGCTGGCGGCGGAGGAGCTCCATCTCCATGGTGGACGAGCGCTCCGCGCCTTTGACGTCCAGCACCCAGCCCCGCACGCTGACCGGCATACGGGAGAAGTCGTCGCCTTTTTTCTCGCCGCCGCAGGCGGTGAGGTAGGTGAGCAGGGCCAGTGCGAAGAAGATGCGCCGCATGTCGGTGAGCGTACCACGTGCGATAATCGGCGCGCCGTCACCATGAAACGCCTCCTCGCCCTCAGTGTTGCCGCCCTCCTCTTTCTCGCCACGATCGTCTTTGCGCAGGTGTCCGGATCCTCATCCGGACCATCATCAGGACAGGGAATCCTGCGCACCCCCTCCGGCGATCATCCGATCACCTATCTCGAACAGTCGGGCCAGACGTATGTCTCGGCCGAGCAGGTCACGGCTGGCCTGGGCGGTGCGCTGGCACCGGATGCGAACGGATTTCGCGTCACCATCGGGAACAGCGTGGCTGCCTTCGGATCCGACTCGCGTTACGGGGTCATTCGGGACGACCTCATCGAGATGCCGGTGCCGGCCATTCTCGTCGAGGGGAAGCCGTTCGTGCCGTGGCAATTCTTCCAGGGAATGCTCTCCAAGTCGGCCGGACTGGATGCACTCTGGGAGTCGGCCACGCACGTTCTCGCGGTCCGCCCCCAAGTCCGGGAAGCCGTCACGGTGCAAGTCTCCATCGCCAACGTGCAGGGGATCTCGAAGATCGTGCTGATCCTCGGCGCTCCCGCGGAGTACACGATCGTGCGGGAGCCGAATGCCTACGTCATCCGGTTCAAGACCGGAGTGCGTCCGCCGTTCCCCGAGCAGACTTACGAAGGCGATCCCTATATCGCCAAGCTGACCTTCAGCGGCAACGATCTCCGGATCCAGCTCACCGGAACCGACATCGCGGGCGATGCCTATCAACTGGAGAATCCTCCCCGCATCGTGCTGGACCTGCGCAAGGGCGCTCCTCCGACGCCGGGCCAGCCGATGCCGGCCCCGGGACTGCGGCCCCAACAGGAAGTGCCCGGGATCCGCACCATCGTCATCGACCCCGGACACGGAGGAAAGGACATCGGAGCGGTCGGTCCGGGCGGCCTGTACGAAAAAGACGTGACCCTGGCCGTGGCCCGGAAGCTCGCCTCGTCGCTGTCGGCCAAGACCGGTGCGCGCATCGTACTCACTCGGGAAGACGACACCCTGGTGTCGCTGGACGAGCGCACGGCCATCGCCAATCAATACAAAGCCGACCTTTTCCTTTCCGTACACATGAATGCCGCCGTCGTGAAAGGAGCGAAGGGCTCGGAGACGTACTTTCTCTCCCTCGAAGCCTCGGACGAGCTGGCGAAGAAGGCCGCGGAGACGGAGAACGCCTCGGCCGCTGCCGATCCCTCGAGCGACCTCAAGCTCATTCTCTGGGATCTGGCGCAGCAGGCTTACCTCGAGGAGTCGAGCCGTTTCGCGCAGGCCATCCAGGAAGAGATGAACGCGGCCTCGAGCATCGCCAATCGGGGAGTGAAACAGGCGCCTTTCAAAGTGCTGGTCGGAGCCACGATGCCGGCCGCTCTCGTCGAGGTCGGCTTCATCAGCAATCCTGAAGAAGAGACCAAGCTGCAAAGCGATGAGTTTCAGAACAGCATGGTGGCGGCGATGACCCGAGCGGTCGAGCGGTACAAGACTGACTACGAAACGCGCATCGGGGTCATCCAACCCGCTCCGCCGGCAACGGCCACGAGGCCGGCGGCTCCCGCCGCGACTCCACCGTCCCCCCAGTCCGCCCCGGCAACTCCTGCGACAAGGACGGAAGAGTAGTGCCGCGCGCCGCGTCGAGCATGAACGGCGCTCTGCGGCGCTGCGGGAACACTGCCGGTCGCCTTGCCTGCGCAGTGGCGATCTTCGGGCTCCCGCTGGTCACGGCGTGCAAGAAGAAGACGGAGACGCCCGTCAATCTGAACGCGGCGAACAAAGTCAGCGTGCGATCTGTCCGGCTGTACTTCGAATCGCCTCAGATGCTGTTGGTTGCCGAGCCGCGCAAGGTTCCGGTGCCGGAGAGCGCGGCAGCGGCCCTCCCGATCGTTGCGCGAGAGTTGTTGAAAGGACCGGCGACGCCGCCGCTGTCGCGACTCTTCCCCGAGGATACGGTGGTGCGCGGGGCCTACCTGCTGCCGGGCGGGACCGCGATCGTCGACCTGGGCGGCCCCACCCTCATCGGGGGATGGGGTACCGGGAGCCACCAGGAGCTGATGTCCGCGTATTCGTTGGTCCAGACACTCACCGCGAACTTCGAAGAGGTGCGCCGGGTGAGGGTCCTGATCAACGGAAGTCCCGCCGAAACGCTGGCTGGCCACGTGAGCCTGGCCAAGTCGCTGGGGCCCCATCTGGAGTTGGTCGAGCCCTCTTCTCGGTGAACGAGCGTTCATTTCTTCGGGGGAACGGGAGTTTTGAGGACCGAACGTTCGTTTGACTTTACACTTTCGAGTGAAGGCAAAAGCTGACGTATCCATTTAGGAATGAGCAGCTTGTCACAGACGGGTTACATTGAGAAAAGTTTCACAAAGTCGCTCAAACCTGTTTATAATGCGCCCTACGATGAACAAGGTATTACTGGATGGGCAGGCGGGGACCGCTTCCGTCGTATAGCCTGCCTCTAGCTGTTCTGCCCCTTGAACTCTTCCTTGAATCTTACCGATCCCAATCGCTCACCTCCCGAGCGTCCCCGCAGAGTCCATCCAGTAAGGATTTGAAACGACCCCGCCCGCAAGGGCGGGGTCGTTGTTGTTTGTAACCGGTTACAGGGTCAGCGCCGCTTGCCGCAACGGCTCGTCGAGCCGAGGCACTGGCGAACAAGACGGGCGGAAAACCGACAGCCCCGATTCAGGCTCACGCCACCAGTGAGGCGACCACGCTCTCCGCGAGCAGGCGGACGTCGGCGTTGACCGTGAGCCATCGGATGGCGGCCATCGCGGCATCCGCGGCGGCAAGGAGCCGCTCGCGCGGGATCTGCTCGCGGATCTCGGTGAGCTTCTTTGGATCGAGTGAATCGTTGGGATCGAGAGCGGCCACGTCGCAGAGGACCGAGCCCAGCAAGGCGATGGCATCCTTCGGATCATCATGATCGGCCACGATGGCGGCCAGCGCCAGCAGCGCCGCTCCCTCTCCTCGAGTTGCGTAGCGGTGCAGCAGGTCCAGGATCGTCCCCGCCAGATCCTCCCCATCTTCGAGCAGAGCCACCTGGCGCACCCGCAAGGCCTGCAGGGGACCCGTGAAGACGCGTTCCACGTCCCCGATGTAGATCTGCTGCGACCGCGACTTGATGGTCGGCAAGAGCAGGTCGGGGGAGCGGGTAAGCAGCAGGAAGGTGGTGTCGTGGGGCGGTTCTTCGAGCGTCTTGAGCAGAGAATTCGATCCCGAGACGCTGAGTCCGCCGGCGGGATCGACGACGAAGACTTTGTTGCGTCCCTCGTAGGGACGCATGATGGCCTCGCCGACCAGCTCGCGGATCTGGTCGATGGAGATGAGCTTCTTGTCCGCGGCGGCCTCGATGAAATGGACATCGGGGTGGGTGCGCCGGTCCACCCGCACGCAGGAGGCACAGTCGTCGCCGGTGGATCCGTTGAGGCAGTTCAGCGTCTTGGCCAGCCGCACGGAGACGTCGCGAAGCAAGGCTGGCATCGGTCCGTGGAGGATGATCGCGTGATGCAGCTCGCCGCGCCGGGCGGTATCGAGCAGAAGGGCGGACGTGGTCGTGGTCATCGGATCAGTTGCGGAGCGCGCGCCCGCAGGGTCTCCAGAGTGCGGCCGAACACGTCCTCGACCGCCCCGTCGGCGTCGATGACCGCGAAGCGCGCCGCCTCCGCCCGGGCCATCGAAAGATATCCCTCCCGGACCCGCCGGTGGAAGCGGAGGTCCTCGGCCTCGAAGCGTCCTTCATCCTGCGGCGCGTCGGCGTTGCGGGAGACGGCCCGTCCGAGCCCGACCTCTTCGGGCAGGTCGTAGAGGAGCGCCAGGTCCGGGACGAGCGAGTCCGTGGCCCAGTCGTTGAGCGCGCGCAGGCGATCGAGGTCGATCCGGCGCCCGAATCCCTGATAGGCGAGTGTGGAGTCCGCATAGCGGTCGCAAAGCACCACCTCGCCTCGTCGCAAGGCCGGCTCGATCACTTCGGTGGTGTGCTGGCGTCGCGAGGCCGCAAACAGGAACACCTCCGCGATCGGGTCGATCACGGAAGCGCTGTCGAGCAGTATGGCCCGAATGCGATCGGCCAGCGGCGTTCCGCCCGGCTCCTTGGTCACGACCACCGTGCGCCCCTGCTCGCGCAGGTGTTCCGCGAGCCGTTGCTGCTGGGTGGTCTTGCCGGAGCCTTCAATGCCTTCGAACGTGATGAACATGGTCTCCATGATGAAGGATGAAAGGATGAAGTCTGAAGGATAAGGGATGAGGGATTCTTACGCCTTCATCCTTCATCCTTCCGCCAGCCCGTCCTTCAGCCCGCGCAGGTAGTGTTCTCTCATCAGGGTCTCGAAGACTTTCTTCTGGGCCAGGACGCGGAAGCGTTCGCCGACGCGGGCCTTGCGGCGCAGCCAGCGCAGTTGCTTTTCGTCCGCGAGGGGCCGGGTCTCGAGCTCGTGGACGCCGAGGAAGTGACCGAGCTCGGGATGCTTCTGGTAGAAGATCGCCCCCGATTTTCCGACGGTGTACTGGCGGCGGGCGAAGGAGTCGACGTTCATGGGATGGTAGTGCCGCGTGACGGCGCGAGCGTTGTAGTGAATCTTCAGCCCCATCGCGTCGAGACGGTAGGCGAGCTCGATGTCCTCCCAGGCCGCGGAAGGGAAGGTGGTGTCGAAGGGGTGGGCGGCCAGCACCTCGCGGTCGATGGAGATGTTCGAGGTGTAGAAGAAGTTGAACGGGACGATCTGTCCGTCGTGAATCAGCTTGTAGCCGAACTGCAGGCCGTAGTCGTTGATGTAGTCCATGAAGGCGGTCACCGGCTCGCCCGCGGGCCAGCCCGTATAGCCGAGGCAAGCGGTCATGGCGTCGTGGCCGGCCTGGCGATGCACGCGCGCGTGCTCGGCCAGGAAGCGCCGCTCGGGCACGGTGTCGTCGCCGATGAGGAGCACGGTCTTGCCTTTGGCCAGCGTGACACCGTGATTGCGCGCCCGCCCGGGACCGCCGTTCGGCTGCGTGCGGAAGAGGATCCCGCTCCGTCGCGAGATCACGGCGTCGGTGGCGTCGGAAGAACCGTCATTGATGACGATGATCTCGAATTCCGGCGCATCGACCTGCGCATCCAGGGCATCCAGGACGCGAACCAGCATGTCCAGGCGGTTGTAGGTGGGGATGACGATGGAGAAGTCCATTATTGTTGGCGGTGGCGGTTGACGGTCGGCGGGAGCAGGAACCTGCTTCGTGGGTGGGCGGGTGCGCCCGCCAATCGCCAACGGACAAGCGCCACCTACGCGCTGGCGCCCCCATCAATCGCCAGCACCTGCCCGGTAATTCCGCTGGCGTCGTCGGAGAGGAGGAAGGAGATGGCGGCCGCGACTTCGTCGGCGCGCACGGCCCGGCGCATGGGGATCTGGCGGACCATCTCGCGCTTCACTTCGGCGTCGAGCGAGGCGATCATGTCCGTCTCCACGAGGCCGGGAGCGACGCAGTTCACGCGGATTCCGCTGCGTGCCACCTCCCGCGACAGGGAACGGGTCATGGCGATGACCGCCCCTTTGGCCGCGGAGTAATTGGTCTGTCCCACCATGCCGTGCAGTCCCGAAAGCGAGGCCACGTTGACGATCGCTCCGCGGCGCTGCTGCATCATCGAAGGAAGCACGGCCTTGGTCATCGACCACGTCCCGCGCAGGTTGGTATCCAGGACCTCATCCCATTGCTCCGCGCTCATGTTGTAGAGGAGCGCATCCTGGCGGATGCCGGCGTTGTTGACCAACGCGTCGATGGACCCGAACTGTTCGACCACCCGTTCCGCCACGCGCCGGTTGCTCTCGTGATCGCGCACATCCGCGGAGAAGGCCGTGGCGTTCCCCTTCGACTCCGCCTCGAATGCCAGCGCCGCTTCCCTCGACTGTCCGAACGTGAAGGCCACGGTCCATCCGTCCGCGAGCAGACGCATGGCGGTCACTCGGCCGATCCCCCGGCTGCCTCCTGTGATCAGAGCGACTTTCTTCATTTCTTCCTTGCCCGGGTCTGGTCGTCGAGTCTTCTAGTCTTCGAGTCGTCGAGTGTTCGAGAGCCAGAGTCGCATAGGTTCATGGTCTCAGAGTCTAGTCTCATAGGTTTCCCAATCGCACGCGCTTTACGCTTGTACGCCTGTACTACAAACCTCGAGTTTCTTCGCGCGACGCGAAGATTGCAGGCGGAGCATTGGAGCGCCGGCGTCCTCGCCGG
>JBDTOZ010000027.1:0-2223 GCA_039932995.1 Acidobacteriota bacterium
GTTTCGGCGGCACTGTCCGCAAAGGAATCCTTCATGTATCCGCGTGCTCTTCGTGTTCGTCTGCTGTCTGTCGTCGTGGTTCTGCTGTCCGCATCGTTTGCCGGGGCGGCCACGACTGAGCTCCGCGTCTTCTTCGACAGCGATCACAACGCGCTGACAGGGTGCACGGTCGGAGGGATGAGCGGCGTCGAGCAGGTTCTGGTCACGCAGGTGACGGACTCGGGCAGCTCCGCGAGAGTGACCCGGACCTTTCGGCAGCTCTGCACGGGCAGCGGCCTCGGACCGATCACCGATGACGACGCCACGGGCTGGGACGCGCGTTTCCAGACCGGTTCCGGCGAGCTGACCTTCGAGACGCGCATTCCGGTCCGCGCCTTCGGGCCGGACGGCATCAGCCGGACCATGCGTCTCGGCTTCGAAGCCAACCGCCCTCCTGCGACGCATGCGGCTCTCGTCGACGTCGACGGCTCCGATGTGGTCATCCACGAAGCCGCGGTGCGCCGTCGCGCGCTCCGGACAGCGGGCTCAGCTCGCACGATCACCCTCGACGGCAATCTCGCTGACTGGACCGGCATCGACCCGGTCATCCACGGGATGGCCAGCGAAGGCACGCGCGACCTGCGTCTTTTGCGGGTCTTCACCTGGGAAGGCGAGGAGTTTCTGTACTTCGCCGTGATCGCCCGGCTGTCGAGCGACGCACCCTTTGCCGATGACGATGTGTATCACCGTCCGGAAGGGCAAGGCCTTTCCGTCGCCGGCCCGGGTGTGCTCGCCAATGACGGAGATCCGCTGGGCGAGGACCTGGACGCCGAGATCGTGACCGAGCCGGCGCGCGGCTCCATCGCGCTGAACGAAGAGGAAGGGGGATTCACGTACTCGCCGGACAATCCCCAGGCGAACGGCACGGACTCCTTCGAATACAAAGTTCGCGCGGGTACGCGCGATTCGAACGTGGCACGCGTGCAGATCGCGGTCGGCGACGCCATCCACAACGAGCCGCCGTCGTTCACGGCCGGCGGGAACATCACCGTCCCCGAAAGCAGCGGCCTGTATCAGGAGTCTTGGGCGACCGGCATCAGCCCCGGGTCGGGCGAGACGCAGGCGGTGCACTTCACCGTCACCAACGACAACTACTACTTGTTCTCGCAGCAACCCACGCTCGCTGCAGACGGCACCCTGCGCTTCGTCCCGTTCCTGCGTCGCGACGGTTCCGCGGTCGTGACCGTCAGGCTCACCGACAGCGAGGGAGCGTCGTCCGCGCCGGCCACGTTCACCATTGTCGTCCTGAGGCTCAACGATGCGCCGGCGTTTTCGGTGGGGCCGAATCCGGTCGTGGCCGAGGATGCTGGCCCCCAAACGGTGCAGCCGTGGGCGACGGCAATCACGCCGGGTGGGGTCGATGAGTCGGGACAGTCGGTCTTCTTCACGGTGGTCGGCAACAGCAAGCCTTCGTTGTTCTCGGTTGGCCCCGCGGTCAGCCCGGCGGGCGCGCTGACGTATACGCCCGCGGCGAATGCGAACGGCACGGCAACGATCAAGCTGCGCCTCAGCGACAACGGCTCGCCGGCCGCGTCCTCTGCACCGCGCCAGTTCACGATCACCATCACTCCGGTAAACGACGCGCCGTCATTCACTGCCGGTGCGTCTTCGATCGTCGTGCTGGATGCCGCCGGCCCGCACACCACGGGATGGGCGACTGCCGTCTCGCCCGGTCCTTCGAATGAGGCCGGTCAGGCGCTCAGTTTCATCGTCAGCAACGACAATCCCGCGTTGTTCACCGCCGCGCCGTCCATCGCTCCGAACGGAACGCTGACGTTCACTCCGGCCGCGGGGCATGGCGTCGCTACCGTCACGGTGCGGCTCCAGGACAACGGCGGTGTCGCGAACGGCGGCCTGGACACGTCCGCGACGACGACATTCGGGATCACCGTCGAGAACGTGCCGGTCATCACCAGCGCCGCGATCACCACCTTCACCGTCGGACAGCCCGGCTCGTTCACCGTCACGACGTCGGCTCGCCCCACGGCCTCGGTGGAGCAGAGTGGCGTGCTGCCCGCGGGCGTCACCTTTGCCGGCGGAACGCTCTCCGGAACGCCCGCCGCGTCGACCGGAGGAACGTATCCGATCTCCTTCCGGGCGACGAACGGCCGAGGATCGAGTCCGGTGCAGAACTTCACGCTGGTCGTGAATGAAGCGCCGGGGATCACCAGCGCCAACGCGGCC
>JBDTOZ010000028.1:0-5957 GCA_039932995.1 Acidobacteriota bacterium
CAGCTCGGCTTCGAGAAGAACTGGCATGCGGACGATGGCGCGGGCGCGGTTTGCCAGGTTAGCCGCAGTGAGTGCGAGATCATCCTCTGCCAGGACCCCGTGCGCCGGGACAAGGCGCGCCTCTTCATCGAGTTGACCGCGGATGGACTCACAGCCTTTCGACACGAGCTGGCGGAGCGTTCCGTTCCCACCAAGGCCACCTGGTGGGGCTACGACACAATTCAGGTCGACGATCCCGACGGGAACGAGCTTTTCTTTCCAGTGCCGGAGTGAGAGGCCCGTCCGAACCGGCCTACCGCGGCCGTGCCACCGCAGTGCCTTCTCCCCTCCCCCACCCAACCTTCGATTAGCATCCTCCCTCGATGACCGATGAGGGCGCGGTTGCCGCGGGGGAGCCGCGTTGGGCGAAGGTCGTGATCCTTGCGATCGCCGTGGGGGGGCTGGTCTTGCGGCTGGTGTCGTTGCTGGCCGTGGGCGGGCCGCTGGCGTCGCCGAGCAGTTACGACGATGGGGTGTACTACTCGGCCTCCGCGCTCCTGTTTCGCGGCGTGCTCCCCTATCGCGACTTCGTCTTCGTGCATCCGCCGGGCCTCCTCTATTTCTATGGCCTGGCCTGGTCGTTCGCGTCGGCGCGCATTCTGGCCGCGGTCGTGGGCGCGGTCAGCGTGGTGCTGGTGGGACGCATCGTGTTGCGCAGGGCGGGCGCGTTCGGAGGAATCCTCGCGGCGGTGCTCTACGCCGTCTATCCCGAGGCGGTGACGGCGGAGCGGAGCGTTTCCCTCGAACCGATCCTGAATCTGGCCTGCCTGGCCATGGCCTACGTCTGGCTCTCGGACGAGGAAAGGCCGCGACGCTCGGTGCTGGGCGGGATCCTCCTCGGCGCGGCCTGCGCCGTGAAGGTGCTGGGGGGAATCTGGCTGCTGGCGGCGCTGGCCTCCGTCCCCCGCGGACGCTTTCGCGCCGAGGCGTGGCGGTTCATCGGCGTGGCCGCGGTGTGCGGCGCGTTGCTCCTGGCGCCGCTGGCGCTCCCCAACCTGCCGGGGTTCGTGCAGCAGACGTTGGCGTTCCACTCCTTGCGTCCGCCGGACGGAGTCCTTGCTCCCGGCGATCGGCTGCCGCTGCTGATGACCGGCGCCGGCCACGTGGCCGCCTCGGTGCTGGCCCTGCTCTCGCTCACGGGCATCCTCAAGACTCTCTTCATGGAGGGCTGGCCACGCATCACGCGCGAAGAGCGCTTCTTCGCCGTGGCCACCCTCCTGACCGTGGCCGCGTTTCTGGCGTCGGCGTCGTACTGGGTCGAGTACAACGCCCATCTCGCCGCGAGTGAATGCGTGCTGGCCGGCCTCTTCGCCGTCTCCGCGCACCGCCTGCCGCGCGCGTCGCGCGATGCCGTGCTCGTGGCCGTGACCATGCTCGTGGTCGTGTTGCAGATCCCCTCCTTCCGCGAGCTGCTGGCGGGCTCGCACGCACGCGCCCCCGAGCAACTGGCGGTGGGGCGCGCCATTCGCGAGCACGTCCCGGCCGGCGACTGCGTCTTCGCCTTCGATCCCACCTGGACCCTCGCCGCCGGACGGCTCCCGCCTCACGGCGACGGCGCGCCGGTGGTCGTCGACAGTTACGCGGCCATGCTCCTCGATGCCGTCGCGGACGGAGCCCGCTTCCCCGACGCGGCCGCGGCGTTCCAGCGTCCCCTTCCGCAGCGCGAGGTGCGGGCGCGGCTGGAGGCCTGCCGTTACGCGGTGTTGGGGCAACGCGGCAACTGGCAACTCAACGCCGCCAATCGCGACTGGTTCCAGGCGCACTATTTCTGTGTCGACCCGCGGGAGGGAGAGCTCTGCGTCTGGGAGCGGATGGACCGCCCCTTCGCCGGCATCGCTCTCCTGAGCCAGGGCCAGGTCGCGTTCGGCGAAGGATGGTATTCAGAAGAAAGGGGCGGCACCGAATCCGTGGCGTTGGACGGGCGCGCGCGCGAGCGCTTCACGCCCACGTCCGGCGCCGTGATTCGCTCCTACAAGCTCGACGTGCGACGATGACTTCGAACGCGATGGACCCGAGCGCCTCGTGCAGACGCCGAATGACGTGGGCGACGTTCTCCCGCTCATTGAACGTCGGCAGCACCACCGCCAGCTCCAGACGCCCGCTCCCTTGCACGACGGCGATTATAAGAGGATGACCTGGTGAGGTGACGGCACCCCTCCAGGGTGCACGGTTGGCCCCACGGAATCCGGTGGCGGCACGCCTTCGGCGCTTGCCACCGGCTAATGTCCACCACGCCTCTGGCGTGAACCCCCGGAATGACGGTGCTAACGACGTCTTCGTGCGCCAGAACGTTTCGTGATCGCGGCGTGGCCCAGGAGCGCTGGCGTCTCGCCGGCTGGCTGGGGGGCGTCCTCGCCCCCCCGGGCGGGGGAAGCGCGCCACCGTGCGAGGGGCCTCGTTCTCGGCTTCGAATGCCCCCGCCCGCAGCGGCGAGACGCCGCTCGGCCAGCCGGCGGGACGCCGGCGCTCCTATGGCGGCCAGCCCCAACTACCCCGTGACGGCGGCGTCGGTGATCTCGAGGGCGCGGTCGATGACCGAGAAGGCTTCGCGCAACTGCTCTTCGGTGATGCAGAGAGGCGGGTTGGTGAAGAGGTTGTTCCAGTTGATGAAGACGTACATCCCCTGCTCGCGCAGGAATGCGCCGAGGCGCTGCATCTCCGGGCTGGTGCCATTGAAGGGGGCCATGGGCTCCTTGGTGGCGCGGTTGCGCACGAGCTCGAGCACGCCGAAGAGTCCGATCGAGCGGACGTCGCCGACCGAGGGGTGCTTGGCCTTCATCTCCGCGTGCAACGCGGACAGGACGTTGCCCATGCGCAGCGTGTGGCCCACGGTGTCGTCGTCGAGCATCACCTGCAGGCAGGCCTCGGCCGCGGCCAGACTCATCGGGTGCGCGTTGTAGGTCAGGCCGCCGTAGAAAACGTTCTTGTCGAAATACGACGCGATGCGATCACTCATGGCCACCGCGCCCAGGGGCAGGTAGGCGGAGGTCAGTCCCTTGGCCATCGTGATCATGTCCGGGACGACGTTCCAGTGATCGACGGCGAACCAGCGGCCCGTGCGGCCCAGACCGCACATCACTTCGTCCGCCACCAGGAGAATGCCGTGACGGTCGCAGATGGCACGCAGCCCCTGCAGGTAGCCGGCCGGCGGGACGATGATGCCGTTGGTGCCGGTGACGGTCTCGATGAAGATGGCCGCGATGGTGTGCCCGCCTTCGTAGGCGATGGTCTCTTCCAGCTCTTCGAGGCAGCGGCGCGTGAACGACTCTTCGCTGTCTCCGTCGCGGTAGAGGTGGCTGCGGTACTGATACGGATCGAAGAAGCGAATCACGCCGGGGATGCCGGGCTCGTTGGCCCAGCGCCGCGGATCGCCGGTGAGCGAGATCGCTCCCGCCGTGGCGCCGTGGTAGGAGCGGTAGCGGACCATGATCTTCTGCCGCCCGGTGACCATGCGCGCGATGCGGATGGCGTTCTCGTTGGCCTCGGCGCCGCCGAGGGTGAAGAAGAAACGATTGAGATCGCCGGGAGTGAGCTCGGCCAGCATGCGCCCGAAGCGTGCCCGGACCGCGGTGGCCATGCCCGGTCCCGCGTAGACCAGCTCATCGGCCTGGCGTTGGATGGCCTCGATGACGCGGCGGTCGCCGTGGCCGATGTTCACGCACATGAGCTGCGAGTTCATGTCCACGTAGCGCTTGCCGTCGGCATCCCAGAAATAGATGCCCTGCCCCCGCACCATGGCGATCGGATTCACGCTGGCCTGCGCGGACCAGGAAAAGATGGTGTGCCGCTTGGTCAGGGAGATGATCTCTTCCGCGGTCATGGCTTCAGTGGTGTCGGTGATGGTCATGATGGAGACGTCATACGACGGAGGGGGCGGGATTGCAAGCGCTTGGCGGTTCGGTTGGCGGTTGGCGGGAGTTCGTTGCTGGTTGCCGGTTGCTGGTTGCTGGTTGCTGGTTACGGGGGGTTCTCGATCCTCGTAGTATTTTTCGCGATCGCCAGATTTTCTTTGAATCCCGCGGTGGGCACGTCGCGACTCCCGCACCAAAAGGCGTGAACCCCAGACAACCAGCAACTAGCAACCAGCAACAAACTCGGTTCCCGTCAACCGCCAACCGCCAACCGCCAACCGACCAAACTGGCTCCGCGATCGATCCTGCACTACCTTGTTCCCATGAAACGCACTTTGCTCCTCCTGTTCGTCGCGCTGCATGCAGTGGCGGCGGTTCCCAAGGACGCGGAGATCCGCAAGATCCTCGTCGATCGCATCGACATCCAGCATCAGGGGGTGGGCATCGTGGTGGGGGTCATCGAACCGCAGGGGCGGCGCATCGTCGCCTATGGCACCTTCGATAAAAACGACAAGCGTCCCGTGAACGGGGACACGTTCTTCGAGATCGGCTCGGTGTCCAAGGTCTTCACGTCGCTGCTCCTCGCCGATGCCGTGCAGCGCGGCGAGGTGGCGCTCACCGATCCCGTGTCGAAGTTCCTGCCGCCCACCGTGAAGGCGCCCGCCATCACGCTCGAGGAGCTGGCCACGCACCGCTCGGGACTGCCGCGACTGCCCTCGAACCTCATGCCGAAGGACGCCGCCAATCCCTACGCCGACTACACGGTGCAACAGCTCTACGACTTCCTTTCCGGCTACACGCTGCCGCGCGACCCGGGCGCGCAATACGAGTACTCCAACCTCGGCGCGGGACTGCTCGGACACGTACTCACGCTCCGCACGGGCCGGGACTACGCGACGCTGCTCAAGACGCGCATCGCCGTTCCGCTGGAACTGAAGAACACCCTGATCACGCTAACCGAGGCGCAGAAGAAGCGCCTGGCCCCAGGCCATGACGAGCAACAGACCAAGGTGGCGAACTGGGACCTGCCCACCCTGGCCGGCGCGGGCGCCATCCGCTCGACCGCCAACGATCTGCTCACCTTCATCGGCGCCCACCTCGGCTACGCCCGGACGCCTCTCACGCCCGCCATGACCGCCATGCTGGCCAACCGGTACGAGACCGGCACGCCCGGCCTGGCCATCGCCCTCGGGTGGCACGTGCTCACGACGTCGTCCGGTCGCGAGATCGTCTGGCACAACGGCGGCACCGGCGGCTACCGCTCCTTCATCGGCTTCGACCCCAAAACCCGCGCCGGCGTGGTCGTGCTGGCCAACATGTCCTCCCCCGACGGAGTGGACGACCTCGGGCGCCGCCTCCTCGATCCCGACCCGCCCCGCGCCGCCACGGACCTGGTCGTCGCTCCGGCCACGCTCGAGCGCTACACCGGCAACTACCAACTCGCCCCAAACTTCATCCTCGCCATCACGCGCGAGAACAACCATCTCTTTCTCCAGGCCACCGGCCAGCCGCGCTTCGAGCTGTTCGCGAAGAGCGAGAAGGAGTTCTTTCTCAAAGTCGTCGACGCACGGGTCACCTTCGAGGACGACGGCTTGATCCTCCATCAGAACGGGATGGACCAGAAGGCCAAGCGCTTCGCCGGACCGCCGCCCGCACCAAAGGTGCGCAAGGAGATCACGCTCGATCCGGCGATCCTCGGCCGCTACGTGGGCAAGTACCAACTCGCTCCGACGTTCATCATCAACATCACCCACGAGGGAGACTCGCTCTACCTCCAGGCCACCGCCCAACCCAAGTTCCCCCTCTTCGCCGAGAGCGAGCGCGAGTTCTTCCTGAAAGTGGTCGACGCGCAGGTGACGTTCGAAGACGACGCGCTGATCCTTCACCAGAACGGAGCGCATCAGAGGGCGCCGAAGATGAAGTGAAGGGACGAGGCTCCTAGCCCGGAAGATTCACGTTGGCGTACGCGCGAAGGCGCGTCGAACAATCTAGCCCCGGGCTCGGCCCGGGGGAAACGAGATTCGATTCTAAACGCGGCCGCGAAGGCGGTCGCCACAATGTCGCGCC
>JBDTOZ010000029.1:0-11493 GCA_039932995.1 Acidobacteriota bacterium
ACCAGCAACCAGCAACCCAACGGGAGGTGCGCGATGAATCTGCAACCTCTCATGGAAGCCAACTGGCAACTGGCGCTGCTTCCCGAGCTCGTGCTCTGCTTGGGCGGGATGATCCTGATCCTGTTCGACGCATTCCTGCCGCGTGCGAAAGGCGCTCTCGGTCCCCTGGCGCTGGTCATCTTCCTGGGCGCGGCCTGGTCGGGAAATCTGTTTCGCAGCTCGGCCATGTTCTTCGGCGGCACCTACGAAGTCAGCGCCATCACCAAACTGTTCGACCTGACGTTCCTCCTGGCCGGCATGCTGGCCATCCTCTTCGCACGCGACTATCTCCAGCGAGAAGGATTCGAAGGCGGCGAGTTCTACGCGCTGCTGGCCTGGGGCACGGTAGGCATGATGATGATGAGCAAGGGCCTGGACCTGCTCATCGTGGTGCTCGGCCTGGAGATCCTCTCGGTCTGCATCTTCGTCCTGGTCGGCTTCAACCGGCGAGCCGCCGTTTCCAATGAGGCCAGCCTCAAGTACTTCCTCATGGGAGCCTTCGCCACCGGCTTCATCCTCTACGGCATCGCCCTCTTCTACGGCGCGACGGCCACGACGAATGTCGGTGTCATGGCCCGCTGGTTCGCCACCAACGAAACGACGCCGCTCATGACCGTGGCCTTCATCCTGCTGATGGCCGGCTTCGGCTTCAAGCTGGCCCTGGCGCCCTTCCATCCCTGGGCCCCCGACGTCTATCAGGGCGCGCCCACCCCGGTGGCGGGTTGGCTGTCCGTCGCTCCGAAGGCGGCCACGCTCATCGCCCTGGTGCGGCTGTTCCACGCCATGGAGCCGGTCCTGCCGAAGGTGCGCTGGATGGACATGGTGGCCGTGCTGGCCGTGCTCTCCATGATCGTCGGCAATTCGGTGGCCATCGTGCAGCGCGACCTCAAGCGCATGCTGGCCTACTCCGGCATCGCCCACGTCGGCTACATGACCATCGCCCTGCTCACGGTGCGCGACGACAGCGTTGCGGCCATCGCCGTCTACACCATCACGTACGCGCTCATGAACATCGGCGCCTTCGGTGTGGTCTCTCTGCTGATCAAGAACCAGAACGACCCGCACACGCTCGACGACATCGCCGGCCTGGGCTTCAAGCGTCCCTTCTACGGCTTCGCCCTGGCCATCTGCATGTTCTCGCTGTCCGGACTTCCGCCGACGGCAGGCTTCATCTCCAAGTTCTACATCTTCAAGACGGCCATCGAGTCGGGGCACACCACCGTGGCCGTGCTCGGCATCCTGACCAGCATCGTCTCGGTCTACTACTACCTGCGCGTGGTGTATTACCTGTACATGCGGGAACCGGCGGAGGGCCACGAGGTCCCGGCCGGCGGTGGGATCTTCGCCGTCGGAGCGCTGATGATCGCCGTGATCGGCATCCTGGTCATCGGTATCTATCCCGCTCCCCTGTTTCAGGCCGCGGGGTACGCGGCGCGAGCGCTGTTGCTGCAGTAATCTCTTGCATGTTGAAGGCCCCGAACACCGATCGCGATGGCATCTCGGAGCTGACCACCGGCCGCCTGTCGGTCTATCTGCGATGTCTGACGTTCCTGGAGACCCAGGGACAGAAGACCGTCTCCTCGCACCAGATGGCCACGCGCTTCCATCTGAACTCGGCCCAGATCCGCAAGGACCTGGCCTGTTTCGGAGAATTCGGCACGCGCGGCGTCGGCTACGACGTCCCCCGTCTCAAGCAGCAACTCGTAGAGACGCTCGGTCTGGACAGAACGCGCACGGTGATCATCGTCGGCGCCGGCAACCTGGGCATGGCCCTCGCGGACTACGGCGGCTTCAACTCCAACGGCTTCCGCATCGTGGCCCTCATCGACGCCGATCCGCTCAAGAGCGGCAGGATCTCGCGACAGGGAATCCCGGTCTACCCCTGGGAGAAGCTCTCCCACATCGTCCTCGGCAACCGCGTAGACATCGGCATCATCGCCGTTCCGGCCGAAGGGGCGCAGACCGTGTACGACTCGCTCGCCGACGCCGGCGTCCAGGCCGTGCTCAACTTCGCTCCCGTGCAACTCCGCCTCCGCGACGAGGTCAAGGTCAAGAGCGTGGACCTGCGGATCAACCTCGAGTCGCTGTCGTTCCACCTGAAGAACGTGGAAGAAGGCTCGGAAGAATAGTCGGAGTCTCGCCCGGATCCCGGCCGAAGACGCGGGATGCGGGACTGTTTTGAATGTTTTGATAGAGTCCGCGCCCAGAGGACGACAACATGCAGATCAAACGCAACGCATCCGCTCAGTGGAACGGTGGACTCAAAGACGGCAAAGGCACGATCTCGACCGGCAGCGGTACGCTCAAAGAGGCTCAGTACTCCTTCGGGACGCGCTTCGAGAACGGTGTGGGCACCAACCCCGAGGAGCTCATCGCGGCGGCGCACGCCGGCTGCTTCTCCATGGCTCTGTCGGGGCAACTGACCACGGCCGGCACACCGCCGGCAAGCATTCACACGACGGCCACCGTGAAAATGGAGAAGACCGACGCCGGCTTCACCGTCACCGGGATCCACCTCGACGTCACCGCCAAAGTGCCGGGTATCGATCAAGCCGCCTTCGACACCGCCGCCGGCAATGCCAAGTCCGGCTGTCCGATCTCGCGCCTGCTCAACACCACCATCACCATGGACGCCAAACTGGAGTAGCCTTTTTTTGTTGCTGGTTGCTGGTTGCTGGTTGTGGGTGCTGATTGCTAGATGGTCGGTTGCTGATGGTTGGTTGGTTGGTTGCGTTCCCAAATGGTTCGTCGCTGACAACCCGCCTATTCCGCCCACAAACCGCAAGCAACTAGCAACCAGCAACCAGCAACCTTCAAACGAGTCGCCGAATGGCAACCCGCCTATTCCGCCACAAACCGCAATCAACCAGCAACCAGCAACCTTCAGACGAGTCCGTTCTCTCGGGCGTAGATGGTCAGCTCCACCCGTCCGTTGATCCGAAGCTTCCCGTAGATGCTGTGCAGGTGCATCTTCACCGTCCCTTCGGAGATCCCCAGCTTCCCGCCGATCTCCCGGTTCCGCGCTCCGGTGGCGGCAACGCGCACGATGTCGATCTCGCGGGGAGTCAACTGCAACGGCTCCGTCGTCGGCCGGCGCACCGCCTTCGCCGAAACGGGCCAGGACTCGAGACACGACTCACCCGCCGCAACGCTCCGCACGCATTGCAGCAGCAGCCGCGGATCGTTTTCCTTGAGAACGATTCCGGCCACCCCCAGCCGCACCGCGTCCGTGACCTCCCCGTCGCTCATCCTGCCGGCAAAGAGGATCACGCGTGAGGTGTGAGCCTCTTCGCGAATGGCGCGCAACACGTCCAATCCGCTTCGCCCTTGAAGCCGGACGTCCATGATCACCACGTCCGGCTTCACGCGGCGAACGGCGGACAGCGTCTCGTCGCCGTTGCCACACCGCCTCACGACGTCGATGTCGTCTTCCGCGGCGAACAACTGCACGAGACCGTCCAGAACGATCGGATGATCGTCCGCGATGATCACACGAATGGCCATGAACTGGGATCTGAGGAGATGAGAGTACCAGACCGGAACGGAAACGGGTCGGTCGTCGGTGCCTGCTCGGCGTTGAGTGCTGCGTGCTGAGTGCTGGGCGGAGTGCTGGAACGACGAGATCCTCACGGACTCAGGAGATGCTGCATGCGACAATCCTTCGCGTGCGCGGTGTCCGAGTGCTCGTGCAGCGATCCTCCAAACGCCGGGCAACTTCACGTCAGCTTTCCGCGGCGGCCAGGGCTCGTTCCAGTGCGACGATCGCTTCTTCGAGTTGCGGGAGGAGTGCCGCCGCGGCGGCGAGGTCGCCGCTGGTGGCGGCCTGTTCGATGGCCCGCGTCAGGTCGACTCCGGGCTGACCGGGGAAGTAGCTCAGTGACCCCTTGAGCTTGTGGGCGTGGCTGGTCAACGACTCCGCATCTTCGCGCGCGATCGCGTCGCGCATGGCCGCCAGGAGCTCCGGCGTCTGACGCGAGAACGCGTCGTGCACCCGCGCCAGCAACTCGATGTTCCCACCCACCACGTCCACGATGGCGCTGCGCCGCGCCAGTGTGCCGATGGTGGTGGACAACTGCGCCGCGTCCACCGGTTTGGTGAGCACTCCGTTCATCCCCGCCGCCAGGCAACGCTCGCGGTCGCGGGCCGAGGAATGCGCGGTGATGGCGATGATCGGCGTCACGCCGCCGCCCTCCCGAAAGCGGCGTGTCGTCTCCAGGCCGTCCATCCCGGGAAGCTGCACGTCCATGAAGACGATGTCGAAGGTGTGGGAGGCCAGCAGGGCCAGGGCCATCGCACCGTCCGCGGCGATCCTGACCTCGTGTCCGAGACGGCGAAGCATCTCCGTCACCACTTCCAGGTTCACGTCGCTGTCGTCGACGAGGAGCACACGCATCGGGGACCGGCTGACGGGGACAGGCTCCAGCGTGTACTCCGGGCCCGCTCCGGTGAGGCCGAGGGCCATGCCCACCGCGTCGATCAACTCGCGCTCGCCGACGGGACGGGTCACGCGAATGGGCTGCTCGCTGGTGTCGAGAGGGGACGTGATCATGACCCGCGGACGCACGCCCACGTTTGCGTCCGCGGTGATCGCGCACGCAAACCGCGCGCGGGGGGGCACGTCCGCGGCGCGCGAGTACGCACTGGCGAAAACGCCGCGGCTGCGGAGGATCTGCGCCATCGACGAGCGGGCCATCTCGGCGGGCTCGATGATGAGAATGGCCTTCCCCTGGAGCGCGGCCTCCCACGGCTTCCGCTCGGAAGCCACGCCGACGGCATCGGTGGCCAGCGGAACGGTGAACGAGAAGACGCTTCCGGATCCCGGCTCGCTGGAGACATGCACCGAGCCGCCCATGGCCTCGAGCAGGCGCGTGACGATGGAGAGGCCCAGTCCCGCACCCCCGAAGGGGCGGCCCAGGGAGGAGTCGGCTTGCGCGAAGGGCTCGAAGATGCGCTGTCTCACCGCGGGAGCGATGCCCACTCCGGTGTCGCTGACGTCGAAGCGCACCCGGTCCCCCACGCGCGCCACCTGCACGGTGATCTCGCCATCGTGAGTGAACTTGATGGCGTTGCCGACCAGATTGATCAGGATCTGCCGCAAGCGTCCCGGATCCGCCCACACCGTCTCCGGCACGTCCGGGTGAACCAGATAGGAAAGAGTCAGCTTCTTCGACGCCGCGATCACGCCAACCGACTTCATGGTCTCGTGCATGAGCTGGCGCAGGGAAAAGTACACCGGCTCGAGCTCGAGCTTCCGGGCCTCGATGCGTGAGAAATCCAGAACGTCCTCGATCATCGAGAGCAGCGTTTCCGCGGAGCGCCGCGCCGTGACCAGGCGCCGGGCCTGCTCTTGCGAAGCCTCATCATCGATGGCCAGTTGCAACAGGCCGATCACCGCCTGCAGCGGCGTGCGCATCTCGTGGGACATGTTGGCCACGAATTCACTCTTGGCCGCGCTGGCCTCCTCGGCGCTGGCGTTGGCTTGTTCCAGCCGGCCGATGAGATCGCGCGACACGTGAATGGCTTCCGTCAGCCGCGCCCTCCGGCTCTCGGCCGTGCGCGCGGCCAGGGAGATGTACACGCCTCCGAACAAGAGAAAGGCCACGCGCGTCATCTGCCCCGCCGTCATGACGTCGCGACCGTCCACCACCGTGACCCACGCCAGCATCCCCGCAAAACAGGCGGTTGCGAACAACGCGAAGGCCAGTGCGCGGCGGAAGGTGGTCTGGATCTGATCGGCAACGCGCAGCAAGGGGATGAAGAAAAGCCACGAGGCCTCGGCACCGCTGCAGTAGATGGCAAACGTCCAGACCAGCAGGTCGCCGGCCAGGAAAGGCAGCGAGAGATCGCGGTCGCGGCGCAGAAAGTAGATCAGCACCAGCCAGCTCACCAGCGCATACACCACCAGCGCGACGGTCGCCGCCAGCCACTGGCCGGGATGGGCCGGCGGCAGGAGAAAGCGATTGTGCAGATAGATGGCCAGCGAGAGCAGCACCGTGCCGCCGGCCCGGAGCAGAGGCAACTCCACCCCAGCCAGCCGCCGCTCGCGCTCCCTGCGTCTCATTTCGATCTCCATCGGATCGACGGCGATGTTGGACATGGTCAGCGGACAGTACGCGGCCGGTGATCGGACAGCCCGGCGGCTGGGCGCGAGGCAGTTCTGGCGTGGTCGGCCCAGCTCACCGCGAGACTGTCGTCTGCCGGCTCATTCGGCGCGCGACGCTTCTCCGCGCCGCGTACGTTGAAGAATGCCACGAATCTTGTGCAGCAGTGCATCCTTCTGGATCGGTTTCCGGAGAAAGCCGGCCGCCCCCATCTCCAGGCTCTGCGTTTCGACTTCCGTCCCACCCATACCCGTGATGAAGAGAGCGGGGGTCTGGATGTGCTTCTGGGTCATGATCTCGAAGACCTTCATCCCGTTCAGCGTGGGGAGATTGATGTCCAGGATGAGCAGGTCGAAGCGGTGCCGCCCCAGTTCGATCAGCGCATTGCCACCGTCCGACGCCACCACCACCTCATACCCCGAATCGCTGAGGTATCCGTCCAGCAACGCCGCCGAGACGAGATCGTCTTCGACGAGGAGGATCAGCACCGGCCCGTGCGCGCGCGTGCGCCCCACCTCGCGGGGCGCGGGCGTGAGCGCCAGCGCCTGCTCGATCTCCTTTCGCAACCGCGTCGTTTCCGGGCTGGGATCGCGACCATACTCGCGCCGCAGGACCTCGGCGCACTCGTAGTAGCGACGCAAGGCCGCGTCGGGTCGTCCCTGCTCCAGTTGCAGACGCATCAGCGTGCGGTGCACGACCTCCTTCGAGGCGTCGAGAGAGAGCAGTCGTCCCGCGGCCTCGCTGGCCTCCTCCCACCAGCCGGCCCTCATCAGCGCCGCAAGGAGGTTGGAAAAGATCGTCACCGCGGCGCGCCAGAACATCAAACGCCGCTCCCCCACCCAGTCATCGAAGGCGCCGATGTTCGTGACAAACCCGGCCAGGAGGTCTCCGCGGTAGATGTCCGTGGCCTTGCGCACCGAGTTCAGGGACGGCGCGGCGATGAGGTCGTTGAACCGCTGCACGTCGGCATCGACCGTCTCCCGGTTGAAGCGGATGACGTTCCCGTCCTCGACGAGCGTATCTGCGGGCAGGGCCCGGAGAGCGTGCCGCAGTTCGGCAATCAGCTCGCGGGCCTGCCCGGTCGCTTCCGGATCGCCGAACAGGAGCTCGGCAAGCTCACGGACCGATGGAGTGCCGCCCATCTTCAGGGCCAGGTAGGCCACCAGAGCCTGAACGCGCTGATCCCCGACCGGCACAGGGTTGCCCTGTTCGTCGGCCACCGCCAGCTCACCAAGAAGTCGAATCGAAAGTCGTTGCATTGAGGAAGGAAATTAAACCTAGCACGGGCGGCGGACAGATCAGTGATCCCGTCGTCAGAAAAACGTCGCGGGATGCGAGAATCACGTCCGCTCATGAAGACCGATCCCATCGTCATCACCGGTGTCGGCGCCCTCAGCCCCAACGGCGTCGGACGCGAATCCTACTTTTCCGCCACCGTGGATGGCCGCAGCGGCGTCCGCACGGTCAGCCATTTCGATCCCGGCTCTCTCCCCTGCCGCATCGCCGGCGAAGTGGACTTCGATCCCACGCAATGGGTCGATCCGAAGAACATCCGCCATGTCTCGCGGGTGGTGCCGATGGCCATCGCCGCGACGGACGAAGCCTTGCGCGACGCGAAGCTCGATCCCCTCGCCGCCGATCTGGAGACCCGCCGCTCGATCGGAGTCATGCTCGGCTCCGGAGGGGGAGCCGTGGAGTTCAGCGAGCGCATGTACGAGCTCTGGTACACGGGATCCGTCAAACAGGCCTCCGTCTACTCCGTTCCTTCCGGAACGATCGGCACCATCGCCTCCGAGATCTCCATGGCCTACGACCTCCACGGGTTCTCGCACCTGATCTCCACCGGTTGCACGTCGTCGACCGACGCCATCGGCTACGCCTACCGCAACCTCAAGCTCGGCGTGTGCGACTACGTGGTGGCCGGCGGAGCGGACGCCACGATCACCGAGGGAGTGCTGACCGGCTTCTCGATCATGCGCATCGTCACCAACTCGTGGAACGGGGAGCCGGAGAGAGGCTCGCGCCCCTTCAGCGGCGACCGGGATGGATTCGTGCTCGGGGAAGGCTCATGGATGTTCGTGATGGAGCGCGCGTCCACAGCGTTGGCGCGCGGCGCACACATCTACGCGGAAGTGGCGGGCTACGCCTCCACGTGCGATGCCTATCATCGCGTGCGCATGGACGACTCGGGCGAGGAGCCGGCGCGGGCCATGACCCTGGCCATGAAAGATGCGGGCCTCGACCCGACCGAGATCCAATACGTGAACTATCACGGGACGTCGACGGACATGAATGACCGCATCGAGACCCGGGCCGTGAAACGCGCCTTCGGCAAGCACGCCACGCGCCTGGCCGGCTCCGCCACGAAATCGATGATCGGACATCCTCAGGGCGCCTGTGGCTCGGCCGGCGTCGCGGCCACGTTGATGGCCTTCCGCGACGATGCGCTCCCTCCGACCATCAACCTGGAGAGGCCCGACCCGGAGTGCGATCTCGACTACATCCCCGATCTCGGCCGCCGCAAGCGGATCGACGCCGCCGTCTGCAACACCATCGCCTTCGGCTCGAAGAACTCCGCGTTGGTGCTGAAGCGTTTCTAGGCGGCACGGCCGCCAGCGCTGGTTGGCATAGCCTCGTGCACGTACGGTCGCTCCGAGGCAAATGCTTCCATCGCGGGCGGCACTCCTCAGACAACCAGCAACCAGGAACCAACAACAGAAAAATGCTGACCCCGAAACGAATCGAATCCGAGGAGTTGCTCGACGAAGGGGACGTCACCGCGGAAGATCGCGAGCGCTCTCTGCGCGATCTGCGTCGCATCAACAAGTATCTGGGTGGGGTCCGCGTCTACCGCTCCCTCGTGCGCGCCTTCGCGCCGCGCTCGATCCTCGACCTCGGCACCGGAACCTCCGATCTGCTCGAAGCCGTCCCCGGCGTTCCCTTGCGGATCGGCCTCGACTTCAACATCGAGCACCTCCTCTATCTCCGCACAGCCTCGCGCGTGCATCGGGTGGTGGGCGACGTGCATCACCTTCCCTTCCGCGGAGACGCAGTAGACCTCATCACCTCGTCCCATTTCTTCCACCACTTCTCTCCGGACGAGAACGAAGCCATCATGACGGACTCCTTGCGCATTGCCCGCAAAGGCGTGGCGTTCACCGACACGGAACGCCACTACGTGCCGCTGCTCGTGACCACCCTGCTGGGCGCGCTGCGCCTGGTCGGACGCGTGACCCGCTTCGACGCACCCGCATCCGTACGCCAGGGCTACACCGCCCGCGAAGTGCGCGCCCTCGCCTCCCGCATCGGCGCGTCCCGATGGAAGGTCATGCTGAAATGGCCGTTCCGGTTCGCGATTCTGTTGTGGAGATGACCGACACCGTGCCCCCGCGCTCTGGAACATGCGCGGCCCTCCGCTACACTGCGCGCCGTGTCTGACTGCGATGTGGCGATCGTTGGCGCTGGTCCCGCGGGCTCGATGCTGGCCGCGCTGCTGGCGGCGCGGGGCGTGCGCGTGGCGGTCTTCGACCGCGACAGATTTCCGCGAGACAAACTGTGCGGCGAGTTTCTTTCCTACGACGCCCTGCCCGTGCTGGAGCCGCTGGGCATCGTGGAGGCCATGGATCGGGCCGGCGCGCCGCGGATCGACCGCTGCCGTGTGGTCGGAGCGCGGCGCACATATGAGCTCGCGTTTCCGCACGTCGCCCGCGGAGTCTCGCGGATGTTCTTCGACGATCTGCTCCTGCGCACCGCCGTGGCCCGTGGGGCCACGCGCCACGACGGAGTGGCCGTTCACAATCTGACGCGTTCGCCGGAGGGATGGCGGTTGTCGGCCGGAGAAACGTCGATCACGACGCCGATCGTCGTCGGTGCGTGGGGACGGTGGGGGCGTTTCGACCAGCAACTGAACCGTGGGTTCGTCCGCGACCGCAAGCACCGCAACTTCGGCTTCAAGCGCCACTACCGCTCGACCCTGCACCGGGAATCGCCAACCGCCGCCCAAACCATCGATCTCTACGCCTTCGACCGCGGCTACCTCGGCGTGAACGATGTCGAGGGTGGAATCACCAACATCTGCGGCCTCGTCCACGCCAGTCGTCTGGCCGGCCACAAAGGACGCTGGGACTCTTTCGTGGAGACGATCCGCGGCGAAGAACCTCGGCTCGAAACGTTGTACGCGGCGCACGAGCCCGCGCAGGAGACGTTCCTCTCGTCCGAACCGGTAATCTTTCGTGCGCGCTCGGCGGTGGAAGGAGGCGTGTTCATGATCGGCGACGCCTCCGGTGTCATCGATCCGTTGACCGGGAATGGCATGGCCATGGCCGCGCAGTCGGCGCTACTGGCCGCGCCGCTGCTCCTGCGCCTGTTCGAACAGCCGGCACGTCGCAGAGAGATCGAGGACGAGTATCGTCGCCGGCACCGCGCCTTCTTCGCGCCGCGCATCCGCTGGAGTCGGGCCGTGGCCGCGCTGCTCTCCCGTCCTCGACTCCTGGACGCCGCGCTGGCCACGGTCCGCGCCAGAGGCATCGGGGAAGCGCTCCTTCGACGCACACGCGCTTCCCGCGACCAGGTCGCCCTACTGGCGGATGCGTGGTTCTGCTAGAGTTGCCGCCGTGAGCAGAGCCAGGAACCGAGGTGCACGAAGGAGCTCTTCCGCCCCCGGCGCCCGGCGCCCTGCCCCCTGAACGATTATGGCGTCGCTTCCCGAGGGCGAGTTCCTGCTGCCGTTGTTTCCGCTGCCGAACCTCGTCTTCTTTCCGCATACACGACTGCCGCTGCACGTCTTCGAGCCTCGCTATCGGCAGATGGTGCAGGATGCGTTGGACGGGGATCAGCGCTTTGGACTGGTGCTGCTGCGTCCAGGCTGGGAATCGGAGTACTTCGGAGCGCCGGCCGTCTACTCGACCGGCACCCTGGCCACGATCGAACACTCCGTTCCGCTCGACGACGGGCGCTTCAACCTCGTGGTGCGAGGCGATGCGCGCTTCCGCATCCTCGAAGAGATCGCGCAAGCGCCTTACCGCACCGCCCGGGTGGTGGCCGAGCCCGAGCTCGATCGCAACGAGGAGACCTCCTCCGTGCAACGCGAGTGGCTGGCCGATCTCTCCCGCCAATACCTCAAATACCTTCCCGACCAGACCCCGGTTCCCGAGATCGAGACCGTCGACCTCGACGCACTCACCAACGCCCTGATCATGTCGCTGAACCTTCAGGTGGAGGAGAAGCAGAAGCTGCTCGAGCTGAGCGACATCGCCGCGCGCGCCGAGGAAGTGGGCACCGAGCTCACCAACCGCATCGAGAGCCTGAGGTTTCTGGCCCCCTACCGACGCGGAGATCCCAGCCGGAACTGACG
>JBDTOZ010000030.1:0-3477 GCA_039932995.1 Acidobacteriota bacterium
CCGCGGCTTCGTCCAACTGAACTCATCACCGCATCCGGTTCACTTCTCAAACACGCGCATCGGCCTCGCACGCCGTTGCGCGGTCAGCTCGAATTTCGCGTGGGGGGATGCGGTATAGAGTCCTATGAGTTATGCGACCGGAGAGTGCATGACAAGTACCCACGCGACGCTCGAGCGTTTCCCCACTACCGTTTCCGTCTCGTGCTCAACTTGGAATCCGACGCGCTTCCAGAACGCGAGTGCGCCCAAGTTCTGCTTCTGGACGACCAGCCGCACGACCGTGCCGCCATTCTCAGCAATCCAGTCGATGATCACGCGAGCCAGTTCTCCGCCAATGCCCTTCCGACGGCGCGCCGGGCCAACTAGCAACAGGCCGATGACCCAGTCACTTGAAGTGGGGTAACCCTGCAGAAGGTCGGCAACTGCGAACACTTGACCTGATTCAAGCAGCCCGAAGACGTGCTTCGTCCCCTTCGCATACGGCTCATCCAGCGGCCCAAGGATCTCAGCCGCAGCCGACTCAAGAGCGAGTCCATCCCCGATAAGACTGTAGAACTCCGAGCTGCGTGCACAGAGGCGTTGGAGCGAAGGCAAATCGCAGTCGCCGAGGGCCTGCGCGGTGAAGTCACCGACTCGCATCTCGGTTGTCATCGGTCGCATAACGACCTGACGCTCACCGGCGCCGGCCGCACGCGAAAAGAGTACCGCACTCGGGATAACCGCGCCGCGGTCGGCGTCCGGTGCAGCGTTGAGGTGGGCGACCAAGCGCTTTTCACTGCCGGCAAAGAGGCGTACCTTGCTACAGATCATGAACACGAGAATGGTGCTACTTGCAGGCGTCTTCGTGCTGAATGCCTGCGCGTCCGGCAGTAGCGAGACGCGAATGGATCGTGCGATGAAAGCGCTCGAAGGGCGCAAGATCGCGGACGTCATTGCGGAGAAGAGCGTCTACCCCGATTCGACTGACGTTCTACCGAACGGAAACACCGTCTATCGGTTTGCGCATGGAGTGGGCGGTTCCGTCGACCGACACGGAAACATCAGTTCAAACGTCTGCAGAGTGTGGCTCGAAGCAAAGCCAGACGGGACGATCGTGAGATGGCGGTACGAGAACTGTCGCTAAATTCGAGCAGCTCGCGCAACAATCGCGTCTAGTCGTGTCGACACCCGAAAGGTGGGTTCGGTCGCCCAACGGCTCGACGCTAACCGGCGTGGACCCGCACGCACGCCGAATACTACCGCTCTTGGGACTCTCGCGGCGCGGGTCCACGTCCGGTTCAGCGTTGAGCCGTTGGGCGCCGGATGGCCAGATGACCGCCCCGCCGAAATCGTGACCACCGACGAGGAACGATCCACCGCGCCCGTTCTCTGACGAATTCGGCGACGAGCGCAACGCTGGCGTCGATAAACCGTGGCGCGAGCGTTCGTGCCGGACGTTCGCGAGAGAACCCGCCGATCCGGGGTTGTTCCGAGGACGCAACGTGATCGAGTAGCCGAGGAGCGAGCTTGCGCCGAGTGGTGGCTCGAGACTTCTGGCGCCGACGCCCAACGTCCCAAGGTGAGCGGCTTCGGCCCACGCGAGAAACGTGAGAGTAAGCACATCAGGCGCTGGGCGGAAGTCCGCTCCACCGCCGAGTTAGGCGACCCCGACGCGCGATGAACTTCCGACACAACCCTCCGACGATTGTGGCGAGCGCAACTGGCGCGAATAGAAGGATGGCCATCGCTTGCCGCAGGTCGTACGCAGCCAACGCGCCGACCGTCTGCGGGATTGCAGGAACGAACCAAAGGGTCACGTTGGTAGCGAGAAGCAAGCCCGCTACCGACAAACGAACACGCAGACGGTGCCATGGTACGGTCGCGATCACGGTTGCCGGAACGATCAGCAACACGAAGGAGATGGGGAAAACCAGAATCTCTTCGCCGTGCGCCAATGCCGGCGCCGTCACGAGGACGAGAAAGGCCGTGTACGCGACACGGGAAGGTAGAGCAGACTGACGCTCACGATTCATTGGCACGCTCGCCCGGTCTCTTTCGATGGCTGGTCGCCCAACGGACCAGGGTTCAGCCGCGTGGCCCGCGAGGCGATGATGACACAACTTGGAAGGCAGGAACGCAGCGGTCCACGTCGGCTGCAACCCAGAGTTAGACGACGCCACCGGCACGGTACACTCGCGAGGTGCTGCTGCCGATAGCTCTTTGCGTGGTTGCGATCGCTGCCGTTGGTGTGTACTTTCAGCACGCGCTATCCGTTCGCGACCGGCAACTTCCTGAGGAAGCCGGGCAGTCGCGTCTGTTTGAGGAACATTGCGGCGCCCGGGTTGAGCGCGGGAGAAACTTCACCGCTCCATTTGTTCGGCTGACTGTGTATGAGGAGTTCTTGGTCGTGAACTGTCTCGACTACCGACGATCGATTCGCTACGAGGACATCGGTCACTTGAGCGACGTGAGGACCGTGCTGGGAAGAGGCCTCGAACTCGCGGTTCGAGACCCGGAGGCCCCCACCGTCACGCTGTGGGTTCGTGACGTCAAGCGCGTAAGGCGCGAGATTTCCGCCGCGGCCAAACGCCACGACCGGGTCGTCTGACGGTCCCGGGTTCAGCCGCGTGGACCGCGACGCGATGATGACACAACTCGGAGGGCAGTAAGGCAGCGGTCCACGTCGGCTGCAACCCAGAGTTAGCCGCCGGGGCTGGCGACGAGCCACCAGACGATCAGCGCCACGCAAGCGAGCATTCCAACCATTGCATATAGGCCGAACAGAGCGCAGAACGATTTGAGTGCCATGCTCAGATTGCGCGCCGAGCCGAGACGCGGCGACATTACCCATGACCGCGTCCAGAGATCCACGAAACCTGCTATCAGCACCGTAACCGGGACCCACCAAAACGGCGGCCACCTCAACATCAGCGCGACGATCAGCGTGATCCCAGAAACGACGATGGCAAGATTGAGCCTCATTCCTTCTCCTGGTCGAGCCCTTCCATCAGGATCGTCGAAAGGCTTACGAAGCTGCTCGAGAAATGCCCGATGAGACCGTTCGTATTCGCCGACACGACCGAACAGAATGATCTCTTTCCCGGGCGCGGGAATCCATAGCCGGAAGGGGCCATCCCACTCCTCTCGTTGCGCGAGTTCACGCCCGTCGACCGAATCGGCTTCGAGAATCGTCCAAGCAGGATCGTTATTGAAGTGCATGTACGCGGTCTCGGGATTGCGTGCGAGAGATTTCCTGAACCCCAAGTTCCCTGGGCGAAGAATGAGCGCCGAATAGAGGAACAACGCGAGCCCGAGTCCGATCAGCCACACCATCGCGACTCCTCCACCGGCGGCTAATGTCCCAAGCTCACCGGTGTGGAACCGCACTGCGAGATGATACAACCTGCGCTCAGGCGGCGCGGTTCAACGTCCGGCGCAGAGCCGAGTTGAACGAAGCCGCTACGCGACGCGCTTCGCGTAACTGAGCGATTCTGCCGA
>JBDTOZ010000031.1:0-5496 GCA_039932995.1 Acidobacteriota bacterium
CGCGATAAGTTGCTGTCATCCCGAGCTCGACGCTCGGGATGACAGGCTCTCTTCACGCTCGCGGGAGGAACAGCCTCACGGCTTGAAGGTCTTCGAGCGTGAGCTTGCCGCTCTCCAGGAGCGCCGTCCGTCTCGGCGGCTGATGTGGCGGCGTCCCGCGCCGCCAACCGCCAACCGCCAACCGCCAACCAAATCACTTCCTCACGCACGTCTCCTCGTCGAGCTTCGTCCACTCGCCGTTCTGCTCGATCGAGGCGGCGTGGATCATCTCCCGGGCGCCTTTCTTCGTGAACGAGTCGCGGCCGTTGACGGTCATTCCGCCCATGTGCCAGGGGCCGCTGTAGACGATCGTGTCGCCGTTCCACCCGTCGCTGGAGGCCGTGGAGTAGCCGCCCATGTTGTCGACGCTGCCCATGACCAGCTTGTGGATCTCGGTGTCGTAGCCGAGGAAGCCGTTGACCTGGAACGGCATCGGATTCTCGGTGGTCTTCTTCTCGGCGTAGGTGAAGGTCATCCAGTAGCCGTTCATGTCGAGCTTCATCCACACCTCGCCGGTGGTGGCGTGCTGGGGACTCATCGGCGAGGCGAAGGCGGTGCCGGAGCACTTCCAGTTGCCGGCGAAAGCGTCGAGCTGCCGGAGCATGGGATCGGGTTTGGGCGAGACGGCCGGATCGGACTTGGGCTGAGCGAGAGCGGACGCGGCCGCGAAGGCGAGGACGAGGATCGAGATCATCTTCTTCATGGGAACCCTCCGTGAGAGATCTACGGTTCTCGCGGCAATCCGGATTGGCAATAAGTCCCCGGTCGGGTGCGTTGCGCAGTGCCGTGGTTGACAGGACCGGAAGCGGTCCGTATCGTGCCACCTCGCGAGCGCCGCTCGCGTGCAGGAAGCTCCGCCGGATGTCCTTCGTCCCCATCGTCTAGAGGCCCAGGACATCGCCCTTTCACGGCGACAACACGGGTTCGAATCCCGTTGGGGACGCCACCGACGTCCGCCGGAGCTCCGAGGAATGCAGGGCCCGTAGCTCAGTGGTAGAGCAGTTGGCTTTTAACCAATTGGTCGTAGGTTCGATCCCTACCGGGCTCACCATGCGAGAGTTCCTCACTCCCACTGTCGCAGCTTCACGCGGAATCGTGTCCGGCTGCACTCGTGAGCGTGCCCTGAAAAGCCCATGAAGATGATGCATGGCGCGTGATTGCGGGCGTCCTCGCACGCGAGGAAATCGTGATTGTTTCTTCGATTGACCGTGCCGTCATTACCCCTCCACAATGCCCGCGGGTCAACCCATCGGTTTGCATTCATGACCGTGCGTTGTCAGGTGTGCGCTGCGGAGCATTGTGCCCGTGCGCAGAAAGGCAGACTGCCTGAGATCTGAGAGCGACGCAGTGACGCGCAAGCCCGAATTCCGAGGAAAACATGCATCGTTTCGTAAGTCGCTGGCCGGTCGTCGTGGTCGTTGCCGTTCTCCTCTTCCCTGTCGCCGCACAGGCCGCGCTGACGGTCAGTCCCATCACCTGGAACGTCGTCGGGCTCGATAGCAACAACCCGGTGGTCGGTCCGAACACGTTCCCGATCGGGGCGCGGGTGTGCAGTGACGTGGCCACGACGAATGTGTCCGTCAGCTTCCTGTGGGACACGGCCAACGCCAACGTCGCTCTGCGCAGCGGATCGCTCAGCACCGTGATCCTGCCCGCGATCTCCGCGGCCGGTTGCGCGGACGCCTACTTCGAGGTCGAGGTCAACAAGGTACCGGCCGCCTTCGACACCACGCGCCGCTATCACATCACCGCCACTGACTTCTCGGGCACGGCCTCCTCGCCCACACCGCGCGAGATCTACGTCGAGCACCTCATCTCCCAGAACCGCAACTCCATCTCGGACGTGAAGTACGGCACCAGCGTCCCCAGTCTGACCTCCGTTCCGGCCGGCGGCTCGTTGAGCCTCGTGGTCGGAAACACCTACGTCGTGCAGATCATCGGGGGCACGGCCACCCAGGGCTACAACCAGTTCGAAGAGTTCATCAACTTTCCGAACACCATCTTCCAGGTGCTGGACGTCGACACCACGTACTCGGCGAACAATTCGCCGTACGTGACCGGTCCCTTCCCGCTGGTCAGCGACAAGCTGTATGCGGACGCCTGTCTGTGGGAGAACGATCCGAACAGTCCCAACTACCTGTCCTGTGTGGGAGGAGACTTCAAGTCGGGCGGCAACACGGTCATCACCACCTACACCATCAAGGTCCTCGCCGGCGGCGGCACGAACCAGGCCCTGAACACGCTGCTCTATGACTTCTCGGGAAGCAGCTTCCACTACAACGCCGACTACTCCACGGGAGCGCGCATCGCCAGCATCATCGACCCGGCCGGGTCGGGCATCTCGAAGAGCTTCAGTCCGGATCCGGCGCCGCTCAATGGCGTCTCCGCCCTGACCATCACTCTGACCAACCCGAACGGCGGAGCGCTGGGCGGCTACAACTTCGTCGACAACCTCCCGCCGAATCTGGTCGTGGCCACCCCGCCCGCCGCGACCACCAGCGGCTGCGGCACCCCGACGTTGACCGCGGCGGCGGACTCGAGCTCGATCTCGTTCTCCAACGGACCCTGGCCGCGAACAGCACCTGCATCATCAAGGTCAATGTCACTCCCACGGCCACCGGGACGCTGACCAACACCACCAACCATCTATTCGTCGGCACCGTCGACACCGGCAACTTCGCCACCGCAACGTTGACGGTCAACACCGCGCCGCCTCCCGGCCCGGGAATCTGCGGGCTGTCCCTGGCCACCTGGACGTTCCCGACCGGATTCAACACCGCCGCGCCCGCGGCCTCGACCTCGTCGGTGGGCACCGCGGCGGCCATCGGCGCAGGACTGTCGGCGCAGTCGGCGGGGGAGTCGACGCTGACGAACACCGCCGGTTCCGCATCATGGGGAACCAACGGGGCGGTGGCCACCGGCGCCACCCTCACCACGGCCAACAACGACTTCTTCGAGTTCGCGATCAACACCACCGGCAAGACGTCAGTGGCCTTCTCGTTCCAGGCGCGCAGAACGAATAACGGAGCGCAGGGGCTGGCGGTCTTCGTCGGAACCACGAATACGCGTCCGGAGACCGGCACCTCGGTCTTCAGCGACTCGGCCGCGCTCACCGCGGCGGGCACGGCCTGGACGGCGTTCGGACCCATCACCGTCAACAGCGGGTTGAATCCGTCCGGCTTGACCTACTTCCGCGTGTACGGGTTCAACGCCACGAACTCGAACCCCGGCTCCGATCTGTCCATCGACAACATCTCCTTCACCGGTTGCGGGGCCGCGGTCCAGCCGACGATCGCCAAGTCGTTCTCGCCCGACCCGATCGCGGTGAACGGCGTCTCGACGCTGACCTTCACGCTGACGAACACCAACGCCGCCCCGCTGACCGGCGCGACCTTCACCGACTCGCTGCCCGGCGGTCTGCAGGTCGCGGCCACTCCGGCCGCGAGCACGACCTGCGGAGGCTCGCCGACCTGGGCGCCGGGCGCGGGCTCCACGACGCTGACGTTCGGGTCGCCCACGGGCGGGACCATCCCGGCCAGCGGCTCGTGTACCGTCAGCGTCAACGTGACCGCGACGACGGGAGGCGCTCACTCGAACGTGAGCGGATTCCTCTCGACCACCGAGAGCGGCACGACCATCACCACCGTGGCCACGGACACCCTCACGGCCGTGTTGCCGCCGGTGCTCTCCAAGCAGTTCGACCCGACGCCGATTCTGGCCGGCGGCATCTCGACGCTCACCTTCGTCATCACCAATCCGAACCAGGACAATGCCATCAGCGGCGTCGCGTTCGGGGACATGCTGCCGGTCGCGCCCGGCGCGATGACGGTCGCGGCCGCGCCCAACGCCACGATCTCCGGCTGCGGCGCGGCGGCCTTCTCGCCCGCGCCGGGTGCGGGATCGATCGCCTTCTCCGGCGGAACCATCGCTGCCGGCGGCACGTGCATCGTCACCGTCGACGTCACCGCCACCGCGATCGGTACCTACAACAACACCAGCGGCAACGTCTCCCACGTGGTCAACGCGCAGACGGTCAACGGCAACAACGCCTCCGCCAGTCTCGTGCTCGGCCCGCCGAGCCCGTCGATCGGACTGTTCAAGCAGATCAGTCTCAGTCCCACCGGTCCGTGGTCATCCTTCCTGGCCGTGACCACCGGCCCCGTGTACTACCGCTTCACGATCGAGAATACGGGCGATGTTCCTCTGAGCCCGGTGAGCATCACCGACGACACGATCGACGTCTCTTCGTGCAACGCCTCGCTGGCCTCGGCCACGCTCCCGGTGGCCGTGGCCGCGAACGACAATCACATCGTGCAGTGCGTGGCCGGCCCGGTGGCCATCACCAGCGGCTCGCACACCAACACGGCTCACGCGACCGGCACCTACCTCGGCACGCCGCACGATTCCGAGGACTCTTCCGCGACCTACGCAACGACCGGGCTGACGCTCGACAAGAGCGCCGTGCAGCCGACCTACCTCGTCGCGGGGAACGTGATCAACTACAACTACCTCGTCACCAACAGCGGATTCGCCACCCTGTCCGGTCCGGTGACGGTCGCCGATGACAAAACCACCGTGACCTGTCCGGCGTTGAGCACGGTCGGAGATCTCGACAACTTCTTCGATCCCGGCGAGTCCATCACCTGCACCTCCAGCTACACGATCACGATCGCGGACGTCACCAATGCCTCGGTCACCAACACCGCCGCGGCCACCGTGGACGGAGTGGTGTCGCCCACCGACAGCACGACCGTGTTCCTGGCCACGTCCGCGGACATCTCCGTGACGAAGACGCTCACCACCGCCGGACCCTACTCGGTGGGCCAGAGCCTCACGTACACGCTCTTCATCGCCAACGCCGGCCCGGCCACGGCCACAGCCATTCAGGTCACCGACACGCCCACGAACCTGACCATCGTCACCGTGAGCGGAGGCGGTTGCGTGGCGCTTCCCTGTACGATCCCCAGCCTGGCCTCCGGCGCGAACGTCACCGTGACCGTGACTGCCACGATCGATGCCGCGGGTGCGTTCGACAACAGCGCCACCGTCGCCGCGGCCGAGCCCGATCCGGACCCGTCCGACAACACCGACAACACCGGCAACGGTGGACTGACCGGCATCTCCGCGGACGTCTCGGTGGGCAAGACGTTGACGACGTCGGGACCGTTCACCGTCGGACAAAGCGTCACCTACACGCTCTTCGTGGCGAACGCCGGCCCCTCCACCGCCACATCGGTGCAGGTGACGGACACGCCCACGAATCTGAGCATCACCAGCGTGAGCGGCGGTGGCTGCGCCGCGTTGCCGTGCACGATTCCCTCTCTCGCTTCCGGAGCGAACGTCACCATCACCGTGACCGCCACCATCACCGCCGCGGGGGCGTTCGACAACACCGTCACCGTCGCGGCCACGGAGCCCGATCCCGACGGCTCGAACAACACCGACAACACCGGCAAC
>JBDTOZ010000032.1:0-3585 GCA_039932995.1 Acidobacteriota bacterium
CGTCACCGGCGGTTGGGTGACAGGCGGTTGCGTGACGGGCGGCGATGGCTGAAAGACTCCGCCGGTGAGCGTGGAGTCCGGGGGTGGGACGTAGCCGCTCGTATCCGTCATCGTGGCCGTGTCGGTGACGATGAGATTGCCGAACTCGTCGTACATCGGAACGACGGCGGACGGCGCGGCGGTCGTGTGCGGAACACAGGGTTGCGACGGCTCCGTGCCGCTCTTGAAGGCTCCGCTGGTGATGAAATTCTTCGGACACGAGGCCGTGGCCAGGCCACCCGTGCTTTTGTCGAATTCGGCGAAGGTGATTCCGGCCGGAGCGGAGAAGTCGACGTTCGGCTCGCCTGTGGTCACGGCGTTCATGTAACGGGCCCACATCGGCACCGCGGCATCGCCGCCGGACAAACCGGTCGGATCGTTGTCATCGAATCCGACCCATGTCAGCGCCAGCGTCTTGGGGGTGAAGCCGATGAACCAGGCGTCGCGTTTGTCGTTAGTGGTGCCAGTCTTGCCCGCGGCGATCTTGCGGAATCCCAGGCTGCGCGCACCGGCGGCGGTGCCGTGGTCGACGACCCCCTGCATGACATGGGTGAGCACGTAGACGTCGCGTTGCGGGAAGACCTGCACCGGCTGTGCATCGCCGCCACCGCTCATGGCCTTGCCGCGGTCGTCGGTGACGAAACGGATCGCGCGCGGAGGCAGTCGCGATCCCTGCCGGGCGATGGTGCTGTAGGCGTCGGCCATCTCGATGGGTGGGATGCCGACGGCGCCGAGGAGGATGGATGGGTTGTCGTCCAACTCGGTCTGGATGCCAAGGGTGCGCGCGGTCTTGATGATGGCCTCGATGCCGCACGCCAATCCGATGCGCACGGACGCGGAATTCAGCGACTGCTCGAGAGCCTGCTGCACGGTCACGTTCCCGAGATAGCGCCCGTCGTAATTGCGCGGAGACCAATCCTCGGACCAGCGCCGTTTCAGCACGAAACGCGTGTCGGCCACCGGCGTGGCTGGGGTGATGTTCTGGTTCGAAAGACTGGGCTCGAAGGCCGTCAGGTAGACGAACGGTTTGAAGAGCGAGCCCACCAGACGTTTGGATTTGAGCGCGCGATTGAACTGGCTGCGCTCGTAGTTGCGCCCGCCCACGAGCGCGCGGATCTCGCCGGTGGGCACGTCGATGTGGATGACTACGCCCTGAAGCGCGGGATCGTGCGTACGGAGGCGGCGGCTGGAGCGCTCCAGATTGGCCAGACTCTGCTCGAGCACGCGCGCCGCCGTGTCCTGCGCGCCGAGGTCGATGGCCGTGTAGATGCGCAGGCCCCGACCCTGGACGTCGTCGATGCCGTACTCGGTGCCCAATTCCTGGATGACGCGGTCGACGTAGTAAGGGATCGAGGAGAGGCCGCTCTTGGAGCGAAACGGCTTGCGCGGCAGCTTGGCCGAGTGTGCCGTGTCGTACTGCGCCTGCGTGATCTTCTTCTCCTTCAGCATGAGGCCCAGCACGGTGTTGCGGCGCTTCATGGCCGTTTCCGGATTGGCGAACGGCGAGTTGTTGTTCGGGCTGCGGATCATGCCCGCCAGCAGCGCGGCCTCGTCGATCCCGATCTCGGAGATCGGCTTGCCGAAGTAGAAACGCGACGCTTCGCCAACGCCGAGAATGCTGATCGAACGGTTGCGGCCGAGGTAGATGTCGTTGAGGTAGGCCTCCAGGATCTCGCGCTTCGAATAGCGCGCGTCGAGAATGACGGCCATGAAGGCCTCGATGATCTTGCGCTTGTACGTCCGTTCGCTGGTGAGGTAGTAGTTCTTCACCAACTGCTGCGTGAGAGTGGACGCGCCTTCGGAGACGCCGCCCGCCTTCATGTTCCGGAACACCGCGCGCAGGATGCCCAGCGGATCCACGCCTGGATGCCGCCAGAAACGAACGTCCTCGGTGACCACCACCGCATCCTGCAGATGCTGCGGGACTTGATCGAGCGTGACCGGGCTGCGGTTCTCCAGCTCCTGGCTCAGGATCGAGGTCAGAAGCTCCGGCTCCAGCGCGGCCTTCTCCAGCGGCCGCGCCTCGCGCAGGGAGACCACCGACTCGATCTGCGACTTGACGATGGTCAGCCGGATCGGTTCGGCCGGATACTTCTCGTCGAGCCGCGTGAACTCGCGCGTGTAGATGTCGAGGGTACCGCCATCGCGCTTGAACTGACCGGCCTGACCGACGGTCTCGGCCTCGCGATACCCCAGCCGGTCCAGCTTCTCCAGGAGATCGTCGACCTGCAGGGCATTGCCCGGCCGCAGGGGCATGAAGTCGGCGTAGATCCGCGTGGGCAGACGGAGCCGGCGCACCTGGAAACGGCCCACCGACTCGCGGTAGATCCAGAACCCGAGCACCAGGGAAAGCACCAGGAACGTTCCCGCCGTCCAGGTCAGGACGCGAAACACGGTGCGTCGCGTGGGCCGGCGCCGCCGAAGGCGGGGCGCTGGAGCGGAAGGCGGCGGATCGGAAATCGGAGGCTCGGTGGTCATCAGACGCGACCGTAGGGGTGCAACCGCGGTGCCGTCATGGATGACTACCTCACCAGCCAGCGCGCGATGGCATAGGAGAAGTCAGCAAACGTACTCCGCGTCGAATGGACAGTTGATGAAGACACTGCGGTCGTACTTCGCGTCCAATCGGACCACTGCTACGATTTCTTCCTCCGAGCGATGACGGCGTCGATCGCTGCGTCGATCCTCTCTCGTGGAATCGAAGTCGGCTCGGTTGGGAAATAGACCGGCGGCCAGCTCTTTGGATTCCTTCTCGGAACCGGGTTGACCTTAACGACATCGTTGGACCGCACGCTGGATGTCTTGCGGGCTCTTGCCATGAACAAATGGTACCTCGGGTTACTGCGCCACCAGAACCAGGTTTCGCCCGCCGCCGGGACCCTCCCTGCGGTATGAGTGAAAGATCGAATCGTCGCAGCGCGTGCAGGCGCCGGAGTCGTGGATACGCTCCTCGGCGATGCCGCGCGAGAGGAGGAGGTCCACGGTGTACGCGACCAGATCGACGTGCGCCTTGGCCCGCGAGCGATCGAGAAAGCGCTCTTCGAACTGCGTGGCCACCTCCTCCCCCACCTCGAAGCAGCAGGCACGAATGGACGGCCCGAGCCAGGCGTGCGTGGTGGCGGGATCGAGCGGTGCGGCCTCGAGCGTGGCCGCGGTGACGCGTTGCAGCGCACCGCGCCAGCCGGAGTGCACGTTCGCGATCGCCTGATGCGCGGGATCGATCAGCGCGACCGGCAAACAGTCCGCGACCTTGATGCCGAGGGAGGTGTGCCTTTCCACGCTCCAGAGCGCGTCGCAGGAATCACACTCACGCCAGGCATCGTCACCACGTCCTTGGGCGACGCTCGCGCCGTGCACCTGCCGGCAGGTGGTCAGCGACGTCTCCAGTCCGAAGCGCTCTCGAAGGAGCCCGGTGAGCTCGTGCGCGACGATCTTCCCCGGATAGTCACGGGTGGTCGACAGCACAGCGAACCCGGGAGGAACGTCCGGAGCGACGAGAATGCGTCCGAGGGAGGAGTCTTCGATGGGCCACATCGCGGGAGTTTA
>JBDTOZ010000033.1:0-2063 GCA_039932995.1 Acidobacteriota bacterium
CGAGCTTCACAGTCTCACAGTCTCATAGGCGCCGCGGCGTGTAGCTCTATGAGACTGTGAGCCTATGAACCAATGAGCCTATGAACCAATGAGACTCCCGATCACTCGGCGACTCGACGACTCAACGACTCGGCGACTCGACGACTCGACGACTCGAAGACTCGACGACCGGCTCCCTACTTGAACGCTTGCTCGAGGTGCTCGAAGGCCTGCTGGAGGGCGGCGGTGCGGGTGCGCAGTTCGGCGAAGGCGTCGCGCCAGATCAGGCCGACGCGTTGCAGGTTGCGCTCGCGAAGTCCAAAGAGCACTTCGCGAATGGCGTCGGAGCCAGGGCCGTTGAAGTCGGCACGGGCCACCTCGCGCTCCAGGAGCAACTGCGCTTGACGAAGATCCTCATCGTCGGGCGCAACCGTGGAGAGGGGCATGGCCTGGATCTTCATCGTGGTGGGGCGTTCCATGTCGCGAGGCAGGCCGGGCTGCGTGCCGCCCATGTCCACGGCGCCGGGGAGCTCTTTCAGTTGCGGGCTGAACTTGCCCATCATGAAGAAGAGTTCCTTCTCGTTGGCGAAGTTGCCGACCAGACGGGCGGTCTTGGCCAGCTCCAGATGCTCGGATTCCTGCAGCATGATGAAGGCCCGGGCACGGTCCTCGAGGGCGATGCGCTTGGCGTGCACCCTCCACGCCGTGAGCGTGCCCTGGATGAAGCAGGCTTGCCCGGCGCGGATGCTCACGGCCTCCACGGTCACGTTCTCTTCGATGCGGATCGAGCCGTTCGTCGACTCGATCTCCGAATAGACGCCGGAGTTCTGGATGACCAGGTTGCCCGGGGTCTTGATCGACAACTGTCCGTGTTGGTTGACGCGGATCTCCGTCCCTCGCGGGATGATCATCGTCGGAAAATTGGCCTGGTCCGCGGCTGCACTCATCACGACCTCCCTTTCCCACTCGCAGAGCCGACAAATGCCGACGGCAGCGGCTCGAAGTCCCGGTATTCCTTGCTCGTGCGTGCGCGCATGAGCAGCAGTGCCTCATTGCTCCACTGGTAGTTGAGGATATAGATGCGGGGATCGATGGGGGCGTAGGTTCCGGGCAGTTCCAGGTCGCTGCGCACTTCGTAGTGCAGATGCGAGTTGGTGCTCCAGCCCGTGCTGCCGACCGTGGCGATGACCTGGCCCTGCGCGACGGCCTGGCCTGCGCGTACGTTCACGGAGTCGCAGTGTGCGTAGATGGTGACGAAACGGTCCGCGTGCTTGAGCGTGACCACATTGCCGAAACGCCACCACGACACGCTCTGCGAGATCGGATAACGGCCGGCGAACGTGACTACACCGTCCGCGGCGGCGTAGACCGGAGTGCCCGTCGGCGCGGAAAGATCGAGCCCCTTGTGAAAATCCGCCACGCGCGTGAACGGCGAAATGCGATTGCCAAAGGGAGAGGTGAGCACGAACTGGTCGGAGGGAAGGGGCAGGATGGAGGGCGTGTGACGGACGATGTCCTGATTGGCAGCCTCGTAACGGGCCAGCAGGTCCAGTTGCTCTTCGAGCCGCTTCATCGCCGCGCGGAGCTGGATCTCGCGCCGCCGTGCGTCGTCGAGAGGGAGATCGGCCGTACGGCGTGCGCTGGTCGAGAAGCCACCCTGACCGAGAGTCCGTTCCAGTCCGTAGACCGTGATCAGTTTCTCCACCCGCAGGCGCTGCTCTTCGAGGCTGCGCTCGATGGAGTTCATCTGCACGACGTTCTCGCGCAAGCGCTCCTGCTGGATGCCCCGCTCCTCCCGCTGGTCGTGCAGGAAGTTCGTCTTATAGACTCTGCGGATCACCGTCGGCGCCGCGGCCATCGAGCCGATCAAGCCCGCCAGAACGAAGGAAAGGGCGATCAAGCCGATCACCACCCGGCGACGGTCGAGAAAGAAATACCGCACGCGCCTGCGGATGTCGCTCGGATGGATCTGGATCTCGATCATGGCACGATCCCGCGCGCCTCAACGTGCGGGTCGAGCAGTGTAGCACAGAGGATGTGCACACATTCCGGTGCAAATCCAGCGCTTCCGCATGGATGGCTAG
>JBDTOZ010000034.1:0-1593 GCA_039932995.1 Acidobacteriota bacterium
CCGGCTGGCCCGTGGGCGTCTCGCCCGCGAGCCTTTCTTGCGAGAGCGATGATTGTTGCCCCCGGCACGCTTCCCCCGCCCGCGGCGAGGACGCCGCACCGCCAGCCGGCGAGACGCCGGCGTTCCTTGGGTTGCGGGCGCAATCCGCGCTGTGAGACTGTGAGACTGCTTCACTACTCGAAGACCCGACGACTCGAAGACCCGACGACTCGAAGAAAGAGGAAGAGACAAAGACGAAAGATGCGTCCCGGTCCATTACTGATTCGCCTGGCCGTCATGCTCACGGCGGCATCGCTCCTGGTGGCGGTGGTGCCGGAGCTCGTGTGGGGAATCGTGGGAGCGGGGGCGTTGCTGCTGGTAGCCGCGGCCATCGAGGCCCTGCTGCTGCGTCGGGTGCGCTTTCTCGTGGAGCGGCAGGCCAAGCTGGCCGTGCCGTTGGACGAGCGCGAGACCACCATCGTGCGCGTCTCCACGACCTCGCGGCGGCGGTTGCGCGTGCTCCTCCGCCAGCGCTGGCCGGAGCTGGTCGAGCCGCGGTCGAGCATTGTGGAAGGGGTGATCCGTCCGGGCGAGAGCCTGGCGTTGGAGCTGCAGCCGCGGGGCATCTCGCGGGGCACGGCCACGGTCGAGCCGCTCTGGATCGCGGCCACCCTGCGCGGCCTCGTGGAGCGCATCGTCAGCGCGGGCGATCCGTCCATTGTGCATGTGCTGCCCAACCTCCACGCGGTGGGACGCATGCACAAGCGCTTGAACGACTACGCGCTCCGCTCCCTCGGCGCGCGCCAGGCCCCGCGCATCGGCAAGGGACGCGACTTCGACCGCCTCCGCGACTACGTGCGCGACGACGACTATCGCGACATGGCCTGGAAAGCCTCCGCGCGCCACGGCCGGCTCATCGTGCGCGAGTTCCGGATGGAACGGAGCCAGGACATCCTGCTCTGCCTCGACCGCGGACACCGCATGGCCGCGCGCGTCGAACAGATCACGCGCCTCGACCACGCCGTGAACGCCTCGGTGCTCATCAGCTACATCTGCAACCGAATGGAGGACAAGACCGCCATCCTCTCGTTCGACATCGACGCGGACAAGGGACTCCCCTCCGGCCGCGGGGCGGCGCACCTGCGGGCCATCACCGCCTACGTCACGCAGCTCGAGGCGGCCTACCGGCACACCGACTACCTGGCCCTCGCGGCCAGCCTCCGCCGCCGGCTGCACCACCGCACGCTGATCCTCATGCTGACCGTGCTTCCCGAGCGGGAAGAGCGCTACGACCTGCTGCGCGCCGTGGACATGCTCGCGCCACACCATCTGCCGCTCTTCGTGACCCTCACGGACCGCGACCTGCGCGCGCAGGCCGACCTGCTGCCGGCCGACCAGTCCGAGCTCTCGCGCAACCTCGTGGCCCGCGACCTCTGGCTCGGCCGCGCCGAGCTGATGCGCGAGCTCCGCGCCCGAGGAGCGATGGTCGTCGAATCAACCGCCGTCGACTGGGGAGTGGACGCGGTGAATGCATACATTGAGGTGAAGAGGAGGCAGATGCTGTGAGTGGGCTCGTCTTCTTCGGTTCGTTCGTGTCGTCTTCTTCGGGTCGTC
>JBDTOZ010000035.1:0-13276 GCA_039932995.1 Acidobacteriota bacterium
GCACGCGGAGTTCTGCGCGGGCGACCCGAACCACCGTTCGGCTTGCTCCCACGCTCCGTTCTGCACCGCAGACGGGAAGCACGCCGGCACCTGCGAAGATCCCCGCCGCCGTCCTCGTCGCCCGAAGAAGTCGAAGGACGGCTGGACGATCGGGCCGCGCAGCCCTCGCGGCGGCTACACGAGGTGTGACCCTGACGCCGAGCCCGAGATCGCGGAAGACGACGGCACGCGCCAGACCTGGACGGAAGCCCTCATCAACGAGACAGAGAGCGATCCCGCCCGACGGGAAACGCTCCGGGAAGAGCTCAAAGGCGACATCAAGGCCGAACGCAAGGTGCGGAACTTCGTCCCCAAAGGCAAAGAAGTGAAGTAATCGGAGGTGCGGTCCGCCGCACCTCCTTTTTCGTTTCTTCCAGCTATTCGCCGAAGACGGGTGCCTTCGCGGCGCCGAAGAGCGCATCGTCGAACGGCACCTCGGTCCACGTTCCCGCAACGGGATCGACGGTGATGACCTTCTGCGCGCCGGCCGGCACCATTACCGCGATCGGGAGCACCGTTTCAAACACGCTAAAGATTCGCACCCACGCGTACATCTGGCCGTTCGCCGCGAAGAGCGCGATCGTGTGGACGTCGGGTCCGGGCTGGAAGAACGGCATCAGCGGCGGGTTGGCCAAGATCGCGAACTTCGCGCCGAGCCGCGCACCGAGATCCTCCGGTTTCGCATCTCTGTCCCGCAGCGCTGCCCGCACGTTCTCGCCGACCGCGTCATCAAGGTACGCGTCGGCGAGCGCCATCCACGCGACCTCATAGGCGATCTTCACGAGTGCTGGTCGAAACGAGACCAAGCTCGCCTGCACGTCGATGACGATCTCGGGCCGATCCGTCGTCACCTTCGCATGCTTGCGGAGATCGTCCAACGTCAGCGGGGCGTGACCAGCGCGCGTGAGCCTTTTGTTCGCCGCCTTCAGAACCTCCTCTTCCGTCCCGCCAACGACACGGACAACCTCTTCTCCGGCGGTGTTGATCGAACGCACAACACCCGTTTGAATCTCCGGCGCGCTGCGCTTCTCGCTGACGACGTTCTTCACCCTGACCTTGGGATCGTTCGCGAGCGTTCCATGCGCGAGCGGCTGCGGGACATCCGACTTTCCGGCGATACCGAGGCGCGCGCGCTCAAAGTCGATCAAGGGATGATCGACGAGCTTCGAGTCCACTCTCGTGCCGAAGTCGCTGTTGCACGGCTTGCAGATGCGATCGATCGACTTCCGCCCGCCGATGCCTTCGGGCACCACGTGTTCGCGTGAGCTGCCGTCCTCGCGGCAGAAGATACATTTAGCCATCCCCGTCACTCTATCGGGTGAAGCTGCACCATGCGAGAGTGACGGAGAACGCCCCGCAACCGAGTCCACAGCCTCCTGAACACCGCAGTTAGCGGTTCTCCCAATTCAAATCACGTCGGTCGTTACAACGGTCTCCGTAAAGGAGACCAACGATGAAACTGAAATTCATCGCGACAGTCAGTGACACGACCCAGAAGTACGACGTGCACCTCGACCTGCCGGACGACGATACGGGCCGCGCCCGCATCGCTGAAGCGCTGACGGAGATTCAGCAGCGCTTCGTCCCGCAAAGTGAGGCCCCCAAGAAGCCGGCGCCGAGAGCGACAGCTCCGCCGCGGCCGGCGCACCAGACGACGGGCGGGGAGGCGAACCGTGACAAGTAAGCGCGCTCGCTCCTTCGTCCTCATCACCGTCATCGTCAACATCCTCTCGCTCGTCGGGTGCTCCCGCGAGAACGCAGGGAGCACCGACTACCTCGGCGTCATCAGTAGCGCCGTTGGTCTGCAGGAAGCTGCGCCAGAACCGGCAGAGATCCTCGACCTCGTGATCGACGCGTCGGATGGCAGTCCCGCCTCCTTAGCAACGGTCGAGACCACCATCGACAAGGCACTGCCGTACGCGGCGGACCGACCGGGCTCGCAGGTTCGCGTGTGGGCGCTCGGGCTGGAACTCTCGGATACGCGCCTGCTCGCCACCGTTGAGAGCACCGCGCCGAAGCGTCGCGGCGAACGGTCACGAAAGGCCGAGGCTCAGCGCTTCGTCGATGCTTCGAAGCCGGTCCTCATGCAGGCGGTGATGCCGGTCTTCGACCATCCGGCGCGGAAGCAGTCACCGATCGCCGAAGGCGTCTCACGCGTGGCGTACTCGCGTGCGCCGGTCGGCATGCGACGCCGCATCATCGTCGTGACCGACGCGCGGCAGGTGGGCGGTCCGCTGAAGTACGACTTCGAGTGCGGCACGGTGCCAGATCCCAAGGCGTTCGTGAAACGCCTGCAGGACAACGCCGTGTTGCAACCGAAGACCCTCACCGACACGACGATCCATTTCGCGTACGTGGCGCTCGAGGCGGTCCCGAAGCGGCGCGGCTGCTCGGTGACGCTCGCCCGCGCGCAGCAGATCGAAACCGCCTGGCGCGCAGCGTTCCAGCACGCCGGCGCGTCCGCTGTGTACTTCACGACGGATGGCCCGCGCCTCGTCTCAACCAAGGTCGGGGGTGCGTCATGAACTGGATGTCAGACACCTTTCTCCGTCTTCGCGTCGGCGCGATGGCGATGGAAGATGCCGAGGTCGGCGCATACAACGAGGATCAGGCAGTCCTCACGCTCGTCGGTCCGGAGTCGCCCGCATTCGAGCCAACGTCCAACGACGAGGATCGTCGCCTCCAGCACCGCCGCACCAACACGACACTCCGCGATGAACTCGCCGAGGACAGCCGCGCACGCGACACCGCGCGAGTCGGCGAGTGGCCACTCCCCGTCGCGCTCCCGGTTGCGCTCGTGCTGTTCCTCATTGAATGGTGGGCATCCGCCCGCGTGCTCGTCGGGATCGGTGTCGAGCCCACGAGCGCGCTCGTGCTCGGTGCCGCACTCGCGTCCGGTGTCTTCGCGCTCGCTGGCTACTGCGCGAGTACGGCGAAACGAAAGCTCGTCTACGCGCTCGGCGTCCTCGCCTTCGCCGTTCTCATCGTCGCGCTCACGATCCTGCGGCTGCATGAAGTTGCGAGCGAGGACGGCGACATGCGCACCGACATGGCGAGCGCGATCGTCCTCGTCGTGCTCTCGCTCGGTCCTGCGTTCCTCGGCGAGCTCGTTCTGCGACGCATCTCATCCGCGCTGCACGCGCGCCGTGACTTGCGTTCCTCGAGCCGCCAGCTGCGCGCGGAAGAACGCGGTATCGAATCGGCTGAGCGGGAGATCAAGGCGCGATTAGCGCAGCGCACGACTTGGATTCGGCAGAACGCGATCGGGCGCGCCGAATACCGGCGCGTATGGGATCTCGAACGCAGCCGGGTCGTCGCCAAAGAGACAGCGGCCGGCGCATCGTCGCCTACGACCGTGGCCCTCCCACCCACGACAACGGCCAGCGCCCGGCCCGCGTCGTCGCCACCCACGCCCACGACGTCTGCGGCGATGCCTGTCGCAGCTCCCACCACTACTGGACCCTGACCGGAGGAATGCTATGAAAACCGAAGCTCTCGTAATCTTCGCTGGCGCAAACGCTGGCGGCACCGACATGGCGCGCGTCATCGCGGATGCCAACGGCCGCGCGCACGGCGTCGAGTTCACACTCCACCTCGTCGATCCAAACGGCGAGAACCTCAGCCGCTTGGCCGCGCTGACCACCAGCCGCGGGCTCCGGACGACGACGGAGCAGCAGCCCATCGAAACCGCGCTCACCGCGCGCACTGACGCCGCTCCGCTCGGCATCTTCATCGACGCGCCGCGGAGCATCGCGGCGGCCCTCGGCGCGGCGGCGGCGACCGGCCGGCCGACGCTCCTCTACGTCGTCATCCTGCTCGCAACGGGCAACCTCCTCGGCGTGCGCGCGGTGCTCACCGGCAGCGAGCGCGCCATCGCGCTCCAGCTCGCAGCGCTCTTCACCGCGATCGCGGGTGCCACCGCGCGGAGTGGCGCGACCGCTGTCTTCGGGCCGGAGGCAGCGCCTCGCAGTCTCGACCTCCAGCCGCAGATTCGCGGCTGGTTCGCTGCGCACATGGTCGCGAACGTCTACAAGCTGCTCTTCGACCTGCCGCCTGTGAGCGCGCCGGTTGAAGTGACGCGCGACGGCCAGACCACGATGCCGCTACTCATCCACGACAACGGCGGGACGTGGGCTGATCCGCAAGAGCTCACGCAGGCGATCATGGCGCGGCCGTCCACCCCGATCGAGCCGGGAACGGACTTCGTCGTCGCCGAGATTGGCCCTGGCGGCGATGTGCGGCTTCATGAGGCGCGACTGCGCCGCCGTGATCGACAGGTAGCGCTCCGCAACGCGTCCGTCCCGTCGACGTCCGTCAGCGCGGTCGGCTGGCCGAGTATCGAGCGCGCCGTGCAGCGCGTGACGCAGAACACGATCTCGCCGACGTTCCCGGTCCGGACGACCGACTGAGGAGGAGACACCGATGTACGCACTCTTCATCCAATACTGCATCGCGGCGGCGTGCCTCCTCTTCGTCGTGTCGCTTCCGATCGCGAAGCTGCCGATCGCGAGCACGCTGCGGCGCGTCGCCGCCGCGCTGTTTCTTCTCGCGTTCCTTCCGTCTCTGTTCTTCGGGCTCATCACCTCGCCGTCGCATCAACCGGGCGGCGAGGTGCAGTCAACCGCGGGCGCGAACGCGCTCGAGGTGATCGGCGGCCTCGTCATCCTCTCCGGCATCGCGTACGCGATCCTCGCCGTCCGCAAGCGCATGAAGAAGAGCCCGAAGGACGCGTGGAGCGAATACGTCGGTCTCCGTTCATCGGGAAAGCGGCCGGTCGGCACCGATCCGCGTACCACGCACACCGCATCCCTCTTCGAGGAGGAGCCGTAGCCATGCGACAGCTCCTCGCAACACTTCTCCACGCTGTTGGTCGACCCGACCTCGCGCTGCGTCTGGAGAAAGACGCGTCGTACGCGCGGGCGCTCTCGAACGAGCGCTCGCGCATCCTCGAAACGCCGATGACACGGGACGTCGCGTACGACGGCGCGCGGCGCCGGCTCGACGGCCCGCAAGCGCTCACGTTCGGCACGCTGCCGAGCGGCGACACGGTCCGGGTGCGCCGCGCGCTCGCGCTCATGAGCGCCCTCGTGCTCGGCGCGACAGGCGCCGGCAAGACCCGGTTCCTGCTGTCGCTCGTCCTGGAGCCGCTCCGGCAGATCATCGACGACCTCCGAGTCGATCCTCACGCCCATCGGGACGTGAGCGTCGAGCTGGAGCTCATCGATCCGAAGTTCGAGACGTTCGATCTCTTCCGCAAGTTCATCGCGGCGCTCTGGCTCACCGCGAACGACGCCGGGCGTGAGCTGCTGCAGCGATCCGTGCGCGTCATCGATTGGTCACGTGATCGCGTGACGCCGCTCGCACCGTTCGACAACCACTTCGCGGACATCAGCAACGCATACCTCGCGCACCTGCGCACGGATGTCACGGTGCGCGCGAGCGGCCACGCGTATACGGACTCCATGCGGCAGCTCGCCTACATGTTCAACTGGCTGCTCGTCGAGATGCGCTTCCCGTCGAGCTATCGCTTCGCCGTGAAGTTCATGCACGACGCCACCTTCCGTGGCGAGATTCTGTCGCGCGTGCCAGAGCCCGAAGTGCGGTACTACTTCGAAAACTTCGACACGACCGTACCCCGGCAAACGCGCGATGCCTTCCTGCGCCGCGTCCAGTACGGCACGAGCTTCCCGGAGCTCCGCGCATCGTACGTGCCTCCGGCTGCACTCGATCGGCTCGGCCTCATGCGCGAGGCGCCGATCACGCTGGTGAACACGGCTTGTACGACGACGCTCCCGAAGGCGCTCGGCTACGAGCGTGGCGCGTGGCGCACGATGGACGTGCTCTGCGCCGCGCCGCGGCGTGATCCGCGCCGGCCGAAGAGCCTCATCATCGAAGAGGCGTTGGACTTCCTCAGCGACCCCGCCGCCGAGCACGCGGAAGCTCTCGCGACGGGTTTGCGTACGCTTCGCTCCGTCAACATGGGCACGATGCTGCTCGGGCAGGATGTGTCGAACGCGCTGCCTGGCCCGGTGGTCCGAAACATCCTGCTCAACACGACGTGGGTCGCGGGTTTCCGCGCCCGTGAGGACGCGCAGATCTTCTGGCCGCACGTCGTCCAAGATCCCGCCGATCGTCGCACCGAGACCGTGCGTCACGATGCGTTCTCCCGCGACGTCGCCGGCATGGCGCGCCAGCACTACCTGCTGCTCGTTAAGGGCGAGCCTACGCTGCCGATGCGCGCACCCGACGTCGCGGACCCCGCCGTCCTGGCCGGCGTCTCGGATGACACCCTCCTCGACATCTTCAATCGCGAGATCGCCGTGAAGTCGATGCTGCCGAACGCCACCGCGTTGAAACTCATCGAAGAGTGGGAAGCCGACGTCGTCGAAAAGGCGGCGGTTACCCCCGCCGCGGCAACGAAGAAGGCGAAGGGCGGAATCAAGAGCATCGTCGACCTGAAGAAGTTTCTCATGCCCGCCGAGGAGGAAGAATGAACGCGAAGCTCCTCGGGCCAATTGCGATCGGATTGCTGTACGTCCTCGCGTCGCCGATCTACCTCGGGCAGTGGCTCCTGCGCGCAGTGAAGGCGCTCCAGCGCGTCCCGACGCTCCGCAGCGGCTTTATCAACTGCCCGCACTGCGGCTTCCGGAATCCGCTCGACATCCTCGCCTCGTGCAAGCGGTGCGGAACGACCGAGTTCGGATCGAGGCTTCTGTGCGCATCAGGATGCCGGCAACTCTCAAAGGCGTTCGCGTGCGACCGGTGCACAGCGACGATCAAGGTGCTCTGATGCGCACTCACCTTCAACACCCGACACCCATCTTGAGCGAGCGCAGGGACACTCGCTCTGGCTCCATTCTTTCTCCCCCATGCCCATGCTTGAAGCAACTCCTGATTACCGTTGGATCGTGCCGAAAGGGTCGCCGCTCGGCCGGCGACTCGGAACGTTCACGGCCTTTGGCCTCCAGATGCTGCGCTCGGATTTCGAGCGTCGTTTCGCGGTCGAGGTGCAGATCGATGAACCGGACGAGCCGACCGTGCACGACGGCGTGTGGCTCGACTTTCCGCGGTACGAGATCTCGTTCGACGTTCAGCGGCTCACGCAGATTCACGCGTTCGAACAGCTCGCATTCGACACCGGTACACCAGCGCGCGAGCAGTAGCGTTGTCCCTTGCATCGCTCAAGTTGCCTCTGCCCCGCAGCGCGGCCCCGCACGCACGGACCGCTCGAACGTCCTCCGCGCGTCGGTGGACGTTGCGAGCGTATCGCCCGGAACTGCGACGGCTGCGCAGCGGGAGCATGCAACCACGCCCCACGATTCTGATCTTGAGCAGCGCGCGCGTTCGCTCGCAGCTCCCGTCCACCGTTCCCGTTCTCGACGCCCTCTAACCCGTAACGCCTATGGCCACCCCTTCCTCGCGCCGGGGACGCAGGCGGCGGACCACGAGCAGGCCGACTCGCAGGACACGACGCTCAGTGCTGCACCGCGTGCTTCGCGCGCCGCTGCTGCTGATCGCCATGATCCTGGAGGAGCCGATCGTGTGGCTCGCACTCGCGTCCTATGCGCTCTACCGCACCGGGCTTCCCGCATCGGTATTCCCGCGGTAATCGCGTTCGCGTCGAACACACACACTTCATGCACCGCAGCGAACGGCGGGAGCAACGTCATCGACATGGCGCTGCTGTTCAAGCGCGGTCGCACTCGGCCGACGCCGCAGACGCACGCACGTGCTCACCGATTCCTCGCGCTCCCGCCGACGCAGTCGGCCACGCGCGGTGATGGTGAGGTTCGCGGAAAGGCGCCGCGGCGCGGCCGGGTCCGGCCCGTTCAACCGACTTTCATCTTGAGCAGAAGGAGGATGCCGCATTTCCCACTTTCCCCGCTTCGCGCGTTGCTGCGCCGTCGCGCACCCCTAACCCCAACGTGTATGACCATCATCATCTCTCGTGCTATCCCCAAGCTCACCGACGACGGCGTCGTGGAGATCCCAATCTCTGCGTGGGCCGACATCCGTGACGTCGCAGACGAGGAGTTCAACGCGAACGTCTCACTGCACGATCACGACGCGCCAGGTGCGTACCACGGCCGCGAATTCGTTCCGGTCGCGCACTACCTGTTCGAAGTCTTCATCGAGGAAGATCTCGTGGACCAGTTCGTCGAGCGGATCGATCCGCTCATCGAAGACCTCATCGCACGACATACACAGCAGGTCGCGTTGCCGTCTGGAAAGTAAGGCCAATGTCCGCATCCCTCTCGACGCTCAAGCTGCCCGCGACCCCGCCACACGTGGCGGGCGCGCGAACGTCCGTAGCCGCTCTGCTGCTCGCCGATGGCGCAGCTGCACGGCGCGATTCGACGGGAGCGCGTCCGTCACCGCGGCGGGGCCGCGACGCAGTTCTTTCCTTCGACTTCCATCTTGCTCGGAAGGAGACCAACGCCATCGTCACCGCCGCATCGCGCGACTTCCTAATCCCCGCGCCTATGCGAACCACGACACGCGTCGACATCCTTGTCCCACTTGCGGACAACGATGGCCGGCCGTTCCTCGCTACGACGTTTCACACCTTCGAGAACTACCTCGCGACGCTCTGCGGTGGCTTCACGCGCCGCGGCAACGTCGAGGGCGTATGGCGATCTCCCGAAACGGGCACCATCATGCGCGACCGGTCTCGGTCCTACGTCGTCACGCTCGCTGCCGAAGCGGCAGAGGAGCAGATTGCGCAGATCGAGAGCTTCATCTGCCGGTACTTCCGCCAAGAGGCGGCGTTCCTCGAGCTCACACAAACGCGGGCGACGGTGTTCTGATGGCCGAAGTCTTCCTCCCAGCAAGCGATGCGTCGGCGCCACTCCGTTCGAACGGCGCTCCGGACCCGAGCAGTCCAATGGACATGCTCGTCGCGGAGCATCCCCCCGGAACAACGGAGTGGCCCGATTCTCGTCGCGGCACTGATCCTCGCGACGGTGCGATCAGTCCGCGTGACCTCGCTGCGCTCCGCTTCGTCGGTCGCGCCGGCGAGCTCGCGCAGTACCAACTCCACGAAGGCATCTTCGGCGGGGTGAGCGAGGTCGTCGTATCGCGGTTCGTGCGGCGCGCCGCTCGACGCGAACTGATCGTCGTCTCGCGCTGGCGAGGCATCGGGATCAACCGCCTGCGCCTCACGGCGCGCGGCCGCGCGCTCCTCGTCACGCACGGGACGAGCGCGGAAGAGATCTTCACGCCGCGCAACCCTGTCGCGGACGGACACATCGAACACCAGCTCTGGATCGTGGACACGATGATCGTGCTCGGCCGCGCGAGTCGCGCACCGGATCTTCTCCTGCCGGCGTGGGCACTACAGCGCCGCTTCGCAGAACGCCCGCTCGCGATTCCCGACGTGCTCGCGTCCTTCGCTCACCCGCCTGAGCAACCCGCGCTCCTCCTCGGCGTCGAAGTGGATCTCGGCTCGGAGCGTCTGAAGGCGGTGTTCCTGCCGAAGTTGGAGAAACTCTGCGCGGTCATGGAGACGTGGTCGGGCAGCGCAACCGCAGCGCTCGTTCTCCTCACGAACAATCTCCGCCGACGCGACGCGCTGCGTGCTGCTGCGGAGAATCTCTCGCTGCCGGTTGTCGTCGAACTGCTTCCGCGGGCGCCTGGGCGGCCGGGCCTTGCCGAGCTGCAGGCGATCTTCGGTTTCGTCCGGTGAAGGGCGGCGTTCGCGCGAGTTGGGATTTCTCGGCATGGACATCCGAACCTAAGATGCGTCGCAGCGCCGCAGTGCCAGTGCCGCCGGAGACGAACATGGAAAACGTTGAAGTCGATCGCTTTTCACTGAGCCGCTGGTTGCAGCCCGACCCCACGCTAGCGGTGTTCCAAAAGCTCTCTCACTTGGATGGGTCGGTTGCGGCGATGACAGCCGAGGACTGGTTCGAAGTCTGGCAGCACGCCACGATCGACTCACCCGTACCGGTAGACATCATCAACCTTTTCGAGCAGGCGCGAGCCTGCCTCGCATACGGCTACTTCTTCTACCCACTCTACGCGCTCGGCATCGAACAGCTGCTGCGTGTCGCCGATGCGGCACTCACGGTGAAGTGTGACGCGCTCGGCGCGTCGGCGAAGACCTTCGAGAAGCGCATTGACTGGCTCGCGGCAAGGGGTGATCGTCCGAGCTTCGATCCAGCGCACTGGCATGGACTGCGAAAGTTCCGCAACGAGACGTCGCACCACTCGCGGCGCATGCTCCTCACACCAGCCGCCGCGATGCAGTTGCTCGGCGACGTCGCGATTGAGATCGAAGCACTCTTCACGCTGGAGGTTGCACCGTAGCAGGATGACGAAAGTGCAGTCATCGACACTGCGCCACGTCGTACGCCACCTCACCAACGCCGTCATCGTGTCAGAAGGCGTCGCAGGCGGACGCTGACGCTCTTCAGGACGCGCCGAGCGGCGGAGGTTACGTCCTTCGGCGCAGCCCGTGATGCCGTTGCTACGATCCGGTCGACGGTTGTCGCGGCCGGCCGCGGACGCGGCGTCGGGCGGGGCGAAGGCGGTGGGATGACGGCGCGCACGCGTTCGGGTCGCATCACCACGGGAACCGCTGGAACAACGGCGCGGTGAGTAGGTATCGGTGCAGGGCGGGGCGGTGTGGCGGCTCGCCGCCTGCAATCTACGCGAGTGGACGGTGGCGGCGTCGGCGCCGCCGTTGTCGCGGTCGATCGATCGATCGCGCAGACGTCACACGAGGCGACGTCTGCGCGGTTCGAGGTTTCGCACCGAGCGCAGATCCAGAACATCAGCATTACCGCCGTGACCCGATGAGCGTTCCGCGCAATCCGCCCGATGCTGGCGGCGGTGGGGCCGGCGCGCGGCCACTGACCAGCGTGCCCGCCAGCTTCCCGCGCACCGGCTCCGGCACTCGCGCGCCACCTTTGAGGATGTCGAGGATGTCGCGTGTCGTCGGCCGATCAGCCGGTCTCGCGGCGATCATGCGCTGGACGAGGGGTACGAGCTGCGGCGGCACTCGGTCCCACGGCAGCGGCACGGGTTTGCCGGCAACCGCGAACTCGTGCGCGTACTGCGCGCCGTTCGACCGAAACGCCGCGAAGGCGCTCCCGCCCACGGTGAACGACGCGAAGAGAAGCCCGAGCGAGAAGATGTCGGCCTTCACTGTCAGGTTGCGCGGGTTCAGATCGACTTCCGCGGTGTACCTGCTCGTCTCGGGAGAGAGGTAGACCGGGTCGGCTGCGAGCTGGTCGGGGGGTGGAGGCGCTTCGGTGAAGTAGCAGCTGTCGAGGTCGATGAGCTTCGTGACGAAAGCGCCGGTCGACGTGCGCTTCACGAGGACGTTGTCCGGCCGCAGGTCACAGTGGACGATCCTGGCCTCATGGAGGATCGCGAGGCTGTGGGTGACGGTCTTCAGGAGGAGGAGCTGCTGGTCGAACCCGAGCGCCGCGATGTCGTCCGGAGTCAGGCCCGCGATGTCGACGCGATCCGTGACCTTGTAGTACGCGGTTCCGTCACGGAAGAAATCGCGCGCGATCACGAGGTTGCTCCCTGTCGCGCACCGGTCCTTCAAGGCGGCGAAGAGCGACCGGTGGTGCTGTTCGAACTCACGGCAGCGCTCGAGCTTCCGCGCCTTCGTTGCGGGACTGCCGGGGCTCCCCTCGACCGGGAAGCGCGGCGCGAGGAACCGCTTGATGAAGACGGGGCTGCCGCGGTGCTCCGCGAACGCCCACTGGCATTGGCCGCCGCCGATCGTCGTCCACTCGGTCGTGAGGCGATAGCCGTTGACTACGTCGTGCATGGTGCCTCCTGCGGGCGGAGGTAGATCTCGTACGTGTCGGCGTACTGCGCCCACAGCGTGCGGCGTATGGCCTCCGGGTCATCGACGCTATCGAGCGGATCGATGTACGTGGTCATGAGCGTCCGGAGGCGCGGGCGGAACGCCTTGCGAAGCGCGCCATGCTTCTGCCAGCCCATCGCGACGATGGCGAGGGACGCGTCGTCGCCGGCGACGGCGGTGATGCGCGTGCGCAGCAGGTCGAGCCACTGGTCGCGCGACGATGCGGCGGCCATCGTCTCGAGGAGCAACGCTTCGAAGTGCATGGGTGTCGGGAGATAGCCGAAGCAGCCGTCCGTTGCGGCGATGAGGACGGTCGGCAGCGGGAGGTCGATCTCCGCCGAGTCGAGGACCGCCGGGCCATCCGCGGAGATGCACCGGGAGATCGCGGCGTCGCTCGTGAGGTTCGCCAGCGCGTCTTCGCGCGTCCGCAGGTGATCGACCGTGAGTTGCTGCAGGCCGGTGTCTGCCGCGAGCGCGTAGCACCGCGAGTCGCCCGCCCACAGGACCGCTGTTCGAGCGACGTCACCCCGCGCGTGGGCAATGGTGATCGCGGCGGTCGTCGGGAGGCGTCGGAAGAGCGAGCTGCGGAGCGCCGACGATCCGACGCCGCCCCATTCCTCGTGGTAGGCACGGAGGGCGTCGTGCAGCTGCGCGCCGATGACGTGCGCGATCGCTGCGGGCGTGGCATCGCGAAACGGCGCGAGCGTTCGAAGGGCAGCGGCGGCGGTGTCGCGTGCGACGCGGGCGCCGTAGTACGCGCCGCTCTGGATCCCGTCCGCGCCGCCGCAGCGGACGCTGCCACTGCCGCCGAGACCATCGAACACGCCGAGGACGACCCGGCCCTCGCCGTCCGCCTGGAGCAGTGGGTCGGCGTCCTCACCGTGCCCGGTGATCTTCGCCGTGTTGAAGAAGAGGCCGATGCCGGCGCGCTTCCACGAGCGCGCCGGCAAGGAGGAGGTGGATTTGCGTGTGAACATGGCTCGTCCGTGGCCGTCACGCCAGCTACGCGCCGGCGATGCTGTTCACGATCGCGTCGAGGATGGTCTGTGAATCGACTTCCGACAGCCCTGCACCGGCGCGCGAGGGGTAGTGCACCGTGTTTTCCCAGTGCGTGGCCATATCCGTCCACGGGTACGCGTCGGGCGCGAAGAGGATCAGGCGTTTCGCGTGGCGGTCCATCGACTGCGCGGACCAGCGGTCGGTGAGCTCGCCGAAGCTCTTCGCCATGTTCGGCGGCAGGCCGGCGTGGTCGGGCGACTTCTCGAGCGGATGCGCGCTCGCGTCGGTGTAGACCACCACGACGTGGCGCTGCTTCTTGGCCTCCTTCGGCCACGGCGCATTCAACGAGACGTTGACGCCGTGCAGGCCGCTCTCCGGCTCGTCACCTCCGCCCTTCGGAACCAGCGCCTCGAT
>JBDTOZ010000036.1:0-15732 GCA_039932995.1 Acidobacteriota bacterium
GCGGGTCTTCGAGTCTTCGAGTCGTCGGGTCTTCGAGTCGTCGAGTCTCCGAGTCGTCGGGTCTTCGAGTCGTCGAGTCTCCGAGTCTTCGAAAAACGAGCAACCAGTAACGAGGAACCAGTAACGAGCAACCAGCAACCAGCAACCAGCAACCAGCAACCAGTAACGAGCAACCAGCAACCAGCAACCAGTAACCAGCAACCAGCAACATGATCACGTGGTTCCTGTTCGATCTCGGCAACACCCTCATCAAGCTCGCGTACGAGCGGGTGCTGGAGAATCTCTGCCGGGATGCGTCGGTCTCCCGTGATGAGCTGGTGGAATTGCTGGAGAGCCCGGGCGGGTATCGCGACATGGAGCGCGGTGCCATCACCTTCGCGGACTTTTACGAGTCCTCGGCGACCGGGCCGGATACCGGGCCTCGCTCCGGACGTTTCGCAATGTCTGGAGTGATTTCTTCGACGGGACCATTCCCGGTGCGGAGGACCTGCTGGAGCGGGTGCGCGGGCTTTACCGCGTGGCCTTCCTCTCGAACTCGAACGAGGTCCACGCGGAGTTGATCCCGCGGCGCTTCGCCACGCTCTTCCGCAAGGATGACCGCTTCGTCTTCTCCCACCGCTTTCGCGTGGCCAAGCCCGATCCCGAAATGTATCGCCGCGCGCTGGAAGTGATCGGTGCTCTGCCCCATCAGGTCGTGTTCATCGACGACCTGCTCGAGAACGTGCACGCGGCGCGTGGAGTGGGCCTGCAGTCCTTCCAGTTCGTGGACGCGCAACAACTGACCGGCGAGCTGGTGGCGGCGGGATTGTTGTAGCCGGCGCTCAGAACGCGTTCTGCACGGTCTTCGTCAACTGATCCTGCCCGTACCACTGGCGGTGGAAGTCCAGCAGCGCGTCGCGGTCCGTGTCCTGAGGATCGATGGCCTTCGTCCCGGTGGCCGGATGGAGCAGGCGAGGGAGCGAATAGAGGGCGTATTCGAAGTTTTTCTTCGTGTACTCCTCGCCCAGACGCGTGAAGGAAGCGCCGTCGATGGAGAACTTGGTCGTGCCCCGATAGGAGAGGTCGACGCGCGAGTAGCGTTTGGCTTTCATCTTCTTCGCGAACTCGAGGAAGGCGGTGTGCACGTCGATCGGGGTCTGCTTCATGCTCAGCTCTTCCAGGTCGTAGACCACCACGCCGGGGATGACCCAATACTGATAGTGGGCCGAGACCTTCATACCCTGCAGCGCTGAATTCTCATGAAGGATGTCGTTCACGGGCTGCTGCAGGAGCAGGACGTTGGCCCCGTATCCGATCAAGGCCGCCACCAGGGGCGTGCCGACGAAGACCAGTCGCTTGTGGCGGAAGGCGGGCAGGGGGATGGAGACGCGCTCCATCTTCAACTGCCGTTTCACGATCGTCCAGAAGGGTGTCTTGGTCTGCCGGCTTGGCGAGGAAGGCGGCTCGACGGGGATGGCGTAGTAAATGATCGAGAGGAGCAGGCCTCCGGCGATGGAGACGACGCCCACCGGACGGAAGAGCAGCAAGGCTCCCAGACCGAAGAGGTATGCCACCCAGCTCGCGTAGTTGACGCGGGAGCGCAGACGCTGAGCCCGCTCGCGGTAGAAGTCCTCGTCGAGTACCTCGGAGCAATGCTGGCAGCGGATGGCTTTCGCGGGAATGGCGCCGCCGCAGAACCGGCAGGGCACTTCCGAGCCGTCATTGGCGCGCCGCTTCTGAACCGCAAAGTCCTCGGCCCGCCGTTTCTGCGGGGCCATGTTGAGCAGCAACAGTCCACAGTTCGAACAGGCGGATGTGGCTGGTTCGTTCAGGGCATTGCACTCGGGGCACCGCATGAGATGCGTTCACTGCAACCGGGCTGCCATGGGGCTTCGCGGTTCAACCGGGGGATCACCACAGAGGCACAGAGACACAGAGAGATGTAGCCGCAACCAATGCCGCCGTAGGCGGCGGTAGCCGATAGCACCCGGCTTCAGCCGGGTGGAGAAGGCTGTATTTTGCATGAGCCCGCGTGTAGCGGGCGACAGGAACGGGTCGCGTGAGTCTATCGCCCGCTACGCGGGCTGACTCATGGGCCTCATCCGTCACCCGGCTGAAGCCGGGCGCTAGTGCTCTGATGCCGCCTACGGCGGCGAGGAATCTTCGCGTCTCGCGAAGAAATTCGCGGTTCGTAGTACAGCCTCACTCTTTCCGTTTGCCGAACCTGCGCTCGATGTTGAAGCCGAGCTTGATGTCGCCGGCGTCCAGGCCTGTGCCCTGATACGTGGAGGTGACGTATTGGTCCACGAGTGTGGACTGATTGTTCGTCAGCAGGATCTCGAACCAGTGCCCACCCAGGTTGCGCTTGAGGCCGATGGACCAGCCGAAGTCGGTCTCCATCCCGTCGGGCAGGTCTCCATTGGGTGGGATCACCTCGGCGACGGCTGCCAGACCCGGCCGCAGCATCCAGACGAGCCCGATGGGCATGTTGAAGGCGGTGTCGAAGAGGGCCACCGCCGAGTCACCGTTCACCGCGCGCCCGGCATTGGTGGCGAAGGTGGGCAGGAGGAACACTTCCGCTTTCCGTCCCAACTGCCGCGAGAGGATGGCCTGCGCGAAGAAGGAGGTACGATCTTCGAGGTCCTTCTCCGTGCGGATGTCCGTTCCTCCGCGGAGTGTGGCAGTGAAGGGACGGCCGGCGGTCTGTCGCCACAGGACGTATTTGGCTGCCGCCTCGACGGTGTCGTTCGTGTTGCTGCGCACGACCGAAAGCTGCAGGTTCGGACGAATGGTGTAGGAGCCGCCGAAGACGACGTCCGCGTTCGTGTCCAGGCCGAACAGCGAGTGCAACTGATCGCTGAAACTCCCCTGACCGAGCGACTGGTTGAAGCGATGCGTGAACTTCCACTCCCACTGCCCCCATGGAGCGATCTGGTTGGAGGGGAGGGACAGCAGCGCATCGCCGACCGGCAAGGGTCGCAACGCCGGAGGTTCTTGAGCGAGGGCGCCCGGTGCCGGGCGCAGGGCGCAGAGGAAGACTGCACTCAGGAAGACATTTCTCATCACAACCCCAATCCCATTCGTGGCCATCGCCCTCTCCTGCCCACTGCGGTCTGTCCCCCGCGCTCTAATCATTCGGCGCTCCCCGGCGGATCCAATCGCGCAGGAGTTTGGTCTTGACGTCGTCGAGCGGCGGGAGACTCTGCGGCATGCGGTCGCCGGTGATGCCCGCTCCCGTGATCTTGCGATAGAGGTAGGAGCTCGCGGGATCGTTGGGGCGGATGCGCGAAAGGCCGGGCATCTCCACACTGGGAGTGTTCACGATCATCCCGTAAGCGCGTCCGGCGGTGAGGATCATGCCGGACTGCTGGCCGAGGGGATCGTGACAGCCGATGGAGGCACAGGTGGGCGTGAAGATCTCGTTCTGCACGCGGGTGAAGGTCGCACTCTGGTCGATGGGCTCCCCTCCGCCGTTGAGGGGATCGGTGGGCGATTTGAGCTCTCCACAGGCGACGAGGAAAAGTGTTGCCACAATCAGACTTGATCTCATGGGCAATACGTAAGGTAGCATCGCTGCGTGCATTCCGTCGACGAACTGTTCGCGGTCGTCGTTCGAGAGCAGGATGACGACTCGCGCTGGAACGCAATCCAGGAGTTGCATGCGCTCGGGACCCGGGAGGTCTATGAGCGTGCGGTGGGCCTCTGCCGCAGCGCGGCCTCGAAGGAACGGGTGGGCGGCGCCGACATTCTCGGCCAGCTCGGCGTCTTCTCCGACGAGTCGATGAACACGCTGCTGTCGATGATCGACGACGGGGAAGCCGCGGTCGTGGAAGCGGTCGTCCACGCCCTCGGGCAGCGTCAGGACGCACGCACGATCGACGCGCTCGCGCGCGTGGCCATCCACGACGCCTCCAATGTGCGCTGGGCCGTGGCCACCGCGCTCGAAGATCTCATCGCCGACGAGCGCGCGGAGCGTGTGCTCCTCAAGCTGATGAAGGACGCCGACACCTCCGTCCGCGACCGGGCCACGTTCGCCGTAGGCAGCCTCTCCGATCACGACACGCCGCGCATCCGCGCCGCCCTGGCGGAGCGTCTTCGCGACGATGACCGATGTGTCGCGCATGAAGCGGCCCTCGGCCTGGCCCGCCGCCGCGACGCGCGCGCCATTCCCTACATCGCCGTGGCTGTCGAATCCGCCGACGGCGAGATCGAGGAAGCCGCCGACGAGATCACGTCACCGGACATGCTCACCGAACTGCTGAAGGCGCGCGACGCGCTCGGCGGCCCCGGCGTCGACACGCTGCTGGAGAGATGCAGGGCCAGGCTGTAGCTCTCGTCTTCTTGTCTTCTCGTGGTCTTCTTCGAGTCTTGAAGTCGTCGAGTCTTCAGGTCGTCGAGGAGGTTCTTAGTCTCACAGTCTCACAGTCTCATAGGGTCGGCGGCACGCGCGTCTGTGAGACTGTGAGGCGATGAGCCTCTGAGACTGTTTCCCTCGCGAGAGGATTCCTCGTCGCAACGGGCACGCGGCGCAGGCGAGGACGCCTGCGGTCCAGCCGGCGGGACGCCAGCGCTCCTCGGCGAGTCCGTGGCCTTCGTGCACTACGCCAGAGGGTCCTCTGGAATGGGAGCGTCCTCGTGGAACGCCGGCGTCCTCGCCGGCTGGCTCAGCGGCGTCTCGCCGCTGAGGGTCGAGTCGTCTTCTTCGAGTCTTCGAGTTTTCAAGTCGTCGAGGAGGTTCGTAGTCTCATAGTCGTCTCAGAGTCTCATAGGGTTGGCGGCACGTGCGTCTATGAGACTGTGAGACTGTGCGCATGTGAGACTCCTCGAAGACTCGGCGACTTGACGACTCGACGACGAGAAGACCCGAAGACGGAGACGGAGAGGAGGGAGACTACTTCTTAGCGTCGGCGACCATCCTGGCTACGTCGGCGAGGAGCTTCTTCGCGTCGTAGACGATTCCGTCTTTGATCACGTACTTCACGCCTCCCACGCGCTCGACCGCGCCGGTCTCATCGTTCACGTGGATGGCTCCCGTGCCGTAGAGGACCTTCAGATTGGCCAGCGGGTTGCCTTCGACCAGCACGAGGTCGGCGAGCATGCCGGGACGGACCAGGCCGATCTCGGACTTCTTGCCGGTCGGTGCGGCCAGCGATTCCCCACCCAGGAACGTGGCCGAGCGGATCACCTCGAGGGGATGGAAGCCCGCCTCCTGGAGCAGCTCCAGCTCGCGGATGTAGTCGAAGCCGTAGAGTTTGTAGATGTAGCCGGAGTCCGACCCGGTGGTGACGCGGCCTCCGCGGTTCTTGTACTCGTTGACGAAGGCCATCCAGAGCCGGTAGTTGTTCTTCCACTCGATCTCGTCGCGCGTGGTCCAGTCGAACCAGTACGCGCCGTGAGCCTTGCGGTTCGGCTCGTACCATTTCATGAGAGAGGGGAGGGTGTACGTGCCGTGCCATTCGGCGTTCATGGCTCGCATGAGGTCGCGGCTGGCCTCGTAGATGGTGAACGTCGGATCGAGCGTGAAGTCGAGCTTCAGCAACTCGTCCATCACGGCGTTCCACTTCGCGCTGCCGGGAGGTGCGGCTTGGCGCCACAGCCGGCCGGCCTCGCCGAACCGGTGCTGTTCGTCGGCGTAGTTGTATCCCGGCGGGTAGTCCTGGACGGTGCGGTCGGCGAAGAGTGCCTCGGGGAGTCCGTACCAGTGCTCCATCCCGCGCAGGCCAAGCCGCGCTGCCTGCAGGATGTTCATCCGCGCCACACCCATCTGGGAGAGATGCGTCGTGGTGCCGAGCTTGTTCTTCCGGGCTTCGTCGAGAATCGCAGCCAGGATCTCCGGGTCATACACCGGGTCGCCGGCGCCGATGATCTTGATCCCCGCGCCGCCGCTTTTGGCCACCCATTGCACGAACTTGCGGGCCTGGTCGGGCGAGTCGATCGCGCCTCCCTTCCACATCATCGAGCCCGTGAATGCGTAAGGGACGATGCGCGGAGCGACGATCTCGTTGCGCGCGCTGCGGTCGCGCTCGTGGATCGTCCACTCCAGGCCGTTTCCGGAGCCCGGCTCGCGTACGGTCGTGATGCCATGCGCCAGCCAGAGCTTGAAGACGTACTCGGCGGTGGTGCCCTGCTCCACCCCGCCCGCATGCCCGTGCATGTCCACGAAGCCGGGCAGGACGTACATCCTGGAGCCGTCGATCTCGCGGGTGGCATCTTTCGGTCGCCGCTCCGGATCCACGGCCACGTGCGGATACCCGACGCTGCGTACTTCCACGATGCGATTGCCTTCCACGACCACGTCCATCGGCCCGATGGGCGGAGCTCCGGACCCGTCGATGACCGTGGCGCCGCGGATGATGAGCCGTGGGAACGGACCCTCGCCTTCGTCCGGCCGGCGATCCGGCGCCTGGAGCGGGTGCGTTTCCTGGGCAAAGGTCGACAGGGCGAGGCAGAGCAGCAGCAACGCGCGCTTCAGCATGAGTCCGCATTGTAGATGGAGAAATCGCCGCGGACAGGCCGTGGCCGGATCCGGGAACTTCGCTCTCGTCACCTGACCGTCACCGGCCGGTGCGATAATCGTCCCGGAAGAAACGCGGCGTCCATCCCGGTTGGACGGCGCGTCAAAGGATCATGCAGACGCTCTCCCTCTTGCACTCGGACGAGTTTCCGATCGGCCGTTACGCCGACGCGCTGACTCGTGAGTCGATTGTGGCGGGCCGACTCGATGACCTCGAGAAGCTCGTTCCTTCGAGCGGCGGGTCGGCGCTGACGGTCGTCCTCGTCGATCCGGGACTCATGAACGGACGCCAGACGGCTCTGCCGCTCGGCACGCGCACCGCCATCGTGGGGGTGGGGCTGGACGAGCAGCCGCTGTGGTTGGCCGACGATACGATCTATCTGCACGTCTCGAAGAATCCGCCGGTCTCGACGCTGCTCAGCGCGGTCAAGCGCGCGTACCAGTTTCTCCACCAGAAGGCCCGGTTCGCTCAACTGGAGCGGCAGTTGACCGAGCGCACGCGCGAGCTCCAGCAAGTGGCGGAAGTGGGAAGCGCGCTGTCGACCGTCCGCGATCACTCCGTCCTGCTGACCATGATCCTCAGCAAGGCACGCGAGCTCTCGCGTGCGGACGCCGGGTCGCTCTACCTCCTCGACGACGTCTCCGGGCACCGGGTCCTGCGCTGGAAGCTGGCCCAGAACGATTCCATCGACGTCGACTTCGAGGAAAAGGTCCTGCCCATTACGCGCAAGTCTCTGGCCGGGTATGTGGCCATGACCGGCGAGACGCTGGTCATCGACGACGCGTACAACCTGCCGGCCGATGCCGAATATCAGATCAATCGATCGTTCGACGAGGAGAACGGCTACCTCACCAAGTCCCTGCTGGTCTTTCCGATGACCAACCATGCCGGTGACGTCATCGGGGTGTTGCAGCTCATCAACCGTCGGGCCCGAAGAAGGGAAGACGATCGGTCTCCGGCGCGCCTGACGGCGAAGACGGTCCCCGAGAAGGTCGTCCCGTTCGATCAGGACACGGCCGAGATCATGAGGGCCCTGGCCAGCCAGGCCGCGGTGGCGGTGGAGAACAACCTGCTCTACGAGTCGATCGAACGGCTCTTCGAAGGATTCGTGACCGCCGCGGTCACGGCCATCGAACAGCGCGATCCGACCACCTCCGGCCACTCCTTTCGCGTGGCCGACCTCACCGTGGAGCTGGCCCGGGTCGTCGATCGCGTGGAGGGCGGACCGTTCGCCGCGGTCCGCTTCACTCCCGATCAGGTGCGCGAGATCCGCTACGCGTCGCTCCTGCACGACTTCGGCAAAGTGGGCGTGCGTGAGCAGGTGCTGATCAAAGAGAAGAAGCTCTATCCGATGCAGCTCGACAACATCCGCGGGCGCTTCGAGTACGTGATGAAGTCGGTGGAGAACGAGGCCAGCCGCCGCAAGATCGACTACCTCCTGGAGCAGGGAAAGGACGGCTTCGACGAATTTGCCGCCCACCTCGATGCGCAGACCGCCGAAACGATCCTGAAGATGCAGAAGGATTTCACCTTCATCGCCCAGTCGAACGAGCCGACCGTGCTGCCCGAAGGGGACTTTGCGTATCTGCAGGCGCTGGCCGATCGCGACTACACGGACATCCGCGGAGAACGCCGCTTGCTGGTGGATCCGGAAGAGGCGCGCATCCTCTCCATCCGCAAAGGCAACCTCGACCCGGCCGAACGGATGGAGATCGAGAGCCACGTGACACACACGTTCAACTTCCTGCTGAAGATCCCCTGGACACGCGACCTCGCGGCCGTGGCGGACATCGCGTACGCCCATCACGAGAAGCTCAACGGCCGCGGCTATCCGCGCCAGCTCGCGGCGGACGACATCCCGATCCAGTCGCGGATGATGACCGTCTCCGACATCTACGATGCCCTCACGGCCAGCGACCGTCCCTACAAACGCGCCATTTCCACCGAGCGCGCCCTGGACATCCTGCGCATGGAAGTGAACGACGGCCTCCTCGACGGAGCGCTGGTGGAGACGTTCGTCGAATCGAAAGTCTACGAACGCGCCGGCGTGCTGCGGACGTAAGGTCGCCCCGGTTTCTGGCTGTGTGGTTGGCGGTTGACGGTTGGCGGTTGGCGGGGGACCCGGCCAACTTCCCAACCTCTTGACCTCCGCCAACTTCCCAACTCCCAACTCCTGCCCACTCTCCGCCAAGTTCCGCCAATGGCCTCCGGCTCCCGCCAACCGCCAACAGCCGGGGATTGGCCTACACTGCCGGCCCATGCGCCTTCTGGTTCTGCTCGCCTTGACCCTCTCGCTCGACGCCGCCACGTTCAAGTCGCACGACGGCACGACGCTCGTGTACGAGATCGCCGGCAACGGCCGGCCCGTGCTGCTGCTCGCCGGAGGACCGGGCTTCTCGCCCGAGTATCTGCGGCCGATCGCGGAGAAGCTGGGCGGCAAGTACTCCTTCGTCCTCTTCCATCAGCGCGGCACCGGGAAGTCGGTCGTGGAAAAAACCGATGCGAGCACGCTGTCGCTGTCGAATCTGGTGGGAGACCTCGAGGCGCTACGCAAGGAGCTGAAGCTCGAGAAGCTGACCATCATCGCGCACTCGTTCGGCGGTATTCTCACGATGATGTACGCGCGCGAGTATCCGCAGCGCATCGGGGCCATCGCCTTCGTCGACGCCGGTGGGCCGACCCTGCAGACGGTGCCGAAGTTCACGGCCAATCTGGAAGCGCGCTTCTCGGCGGAGGACCGCGCCGCCATCGCGGAGTGGAGCGGGCCGAAAGGAAAAGAGAACCACCGGCGCGCGGTCCTGGAGATCACCCGGGCCAAGACTCCCGCCTACTTTGCCGACCGGGCCAATGCGAAGCGGCTCACCGACGCCCTGACCGAGGAGTCGTTTCACGACGGCGTGTTCTGGGCGGTGATCTCGCAGATGATGACCCTCGACCTGCGCGCGGGCCTCGAGAAGGTCAAGGCTCCGGTGCTGGTCCTCCACGGAAGGCAGGACCCGCTGGAGAGTGCGGAAGAAGTCCACGCCACGTTCCCTGGCTCACGTCTGGTGATCCTGGAGAATGCCGGACACTTTCCGTGGCTGGAACAGCCCGAGAAGTTCTACGCGGCGCTGGGGGGATTTCTGGCTGAGAGTCGGTGATTGGGTTGGCGGTTGGGGGGACGGTTGGCGGTTGACGGTTGGCGGTTGGCGGGGACTCGCCACGCCCGCCACCTTCGCCAACTTCCCAACTCCCGCCACCCTCAGCCAACTCTCCCGCCCACTCTCCCGCCCACTCTCCGCTAACTCTCGCCAACGTCCTCCGGCTCCCGCCAACCGCCAACCGGCTCCCCAACCGCCAACCGGCTCCCCAACCGCCAACCAAACAGGGCACGTTTCCTGCTCTACACCCCTGTCGGGAGACGATGACCATGATCAAACCTAAAGTACTGACAGCAGCGACCTTAGCGCTCCTGTTCCTGGCTGCGTGCGGCTCGTCCGGAATTGGCGATGTCCTCGGCGGGAACAATGGAACGTCCAATTACGAAATCCGAGGGACGGTCGACTCTGTCGACAGCGCGAACCGCGCGGTGACCCTGACCAACGTCAGTGGCTACAACTCTTCGATGCTCTCGGGCGGAAGCAACAGCGGCAACAGTGTTCGCGTCTACTACGATGATCGGACCCCGGTGACGTACAACGGGCAGACCTACCGCCCTCAGGATCTCGAGCGCGGGGATGAGGTGCTGGTGCGCGTCGACGAGTCCGGCAACTCGCTGGTCGCTTCTTCGATGGAGGTGGTCCGCGACGTCTCCACGAGCGGCAGCTCGACCTGGCCCGGCACGAATGACTCTTCCACGGTGCGCGGTACGGTCCGCAACATCGACACCAGCCGCCGCACCATCGAAGTCGATCGGGGGAACGGGTCCGTGGTCACCATCGACTACGACACCAACACCCCTGTCTATTACAGCAACCAGACCTATCGCATCGCGGACCTCGAGCGGGGCGATGAGATCGACATCCGGGTCCGCAGCACCGGCAGCAACCGCTGGATGGCCGATCAGATCAACGTCGTGCGCAGCGTCAGTGACAACGGGACCTGGAACGGCTCTTCGAATCAGAGCAACACCATTCGGGGCACCGTGCGTTACGTCGACACCTCCCGGCGCACCATCGAGCTGGAGTCGGCGAGCTGGCGGTCGAACTTCGACACCGGCACCGGCGGCGTCAATAATGGGCGCGTGATCGTCTCCTACGACACGAACACGAACGTCGATGTGTCGGGTCGCCTCTATCCCGTCTCCGGTCTGGAGCGTGGCGACGTGATCGAAGTGCAGGTCCAGAACGCCAACACCACCACGCCGTTCGCGCAGCGGATCGTGCTCGTCCGCGACGCCAGCCAATAGACCTCGAGCAGCAATCGCGGGGAAGGGCGGACGTGAGTCCGCCCTTTCTCTTTCAGGTCAGGTCTTCGAGCTGGAGCTCCTCGAGGAGACGCCGGCAGGCCTGGCGGCGAGCCTCCCGCCGGCGATGCAGCCACTCCTCCGCCCGCGGCGGGAGCCAATCCGGCACCGCCACGTCGGAGAGGGCCGCGCGCAGGACGTCCATGAGGGAGTTGCCCTCGCGGCGCGCGCCGGCCACGAGCTCGGTCAACCCGCGCACTCCGGCGCCGTCAATGAGGCGCGCCGCAGCCACGGCCCGTTCCCCCGGGGAGGCCGGCTCCCCCAGTCTGGCGATCGATGCGGCCGTGCGTCGCAGTTCCCCTTCCGTCAGTCCCGGCACCGCCAGGACCGTGCGGGTCACGTTGCCCATCTTTTCCAGCCACCGTCCTAATCCGTGAAAGCGCAGGAGCAGTTCGAACGCGCGCGTCTCCTCAGTCGGAGGCGTGTACAGCTTGCGGGCGATGGCCGCGATGCGCTCGACCTCGGCCACGCGCGAGGCGCCGTCGAGATCCTGATACAGCGGACGCAGGTAGGGTTCGAGCTCCACGCGGTGTCAGTCCCACGTCTCGCCGCAATGCGTGCAGCGCCAGCGTCCCGAAATGAGCAGGACCACGGCCGAGATGGAGATGGCCACGAAGGCAGCGTGGGACATGCCGGTGGCCACGCCCATGGCCACAGCCATCACCACGATCAAGAGAAACATCCGGGCGCGGCCGGACGGCGCGATCTCCGCGGAGCCACAGGCCAGGCAGAGCTGCTGACCTTCGTCCTCATCCGGTTCGTCGATCTCCGACAAGGGAGGGCAGCGGGCGGTGAGGATGTCCCCGGCGCGGATGGCGTCGACGTTCTGGACGCGCACCTTCACGCGGCGCTCCAGGGAGTCGTCGACGAGGCTCTCGATCCCCGCGGAGTCGAGCGTCCCCTGAGCCACCCGCGCGTCAGCGGGGGCGGAGTAGGCCGTCACGGTCACCAGCGGGTCGGGCATCGCGGTCATTGTAACCAGCGTTGCCTCCCGTCCATTCAGATCCAGCATGCAACGGCTCTGCGCGACAGATCGTTTTCGCAAGGACGCACCGACGGAGCGACCGCACGTGCCCAAGCTAGGAATCTGCGCGGTAGAAAAGCATTTGCCTCGGAGCGACCGTACGTGCCGGCTAGGCCAACCAGCGCTGCCGGCCGTGCCGGCAACCAGCGCAGGCGGCCGTGCCGCCCTCCGTTTTCGGTGGGTGGCGCGGCAGCGCCCGGTGGGATAGAGTCTCGCTCGTTTGAAGAAGAGGCTGTTTGCAATCGTCGTCCTGGTGGCGCTCCTGGCGCCGGTCGTTGTTGCGGAAGAAGCTCCGCAGGAACGTCCCGGTCTCGTCGTGCGCGCGCTGTCGTGGATCGGCGTGAAGTACCGCTTCGGAGGGCAGGACGAGAAGCGGGGCTTCGACTGCGCCGGTCTGGTGAGGCGCGCGTTCAGCAGTCTGGGCATGGAGCTCCCCCGTACCGCCGCCGGGCAGTTCGAGTACGGATGTGTCGTTCCCCGCGAGGAACTGCAGCCGGGCGACCTGGTCTTCTTCCGCAACACCTACAAGCGAGGCATCTCCCACGTGGGCATCTACATCGGGGCAGGCGAGTTCGTCCATGCCCCCAGCCGCCGACGGTCTGTGTCGGTCGATCGCCTAGACTCACCCTACTTCGCCACCCGCTTTGCCGGTGGACGACGCGTGGCCTCCCTGGCCATGCTCCCGCCGCTCCCGGCCGATCTTCCCTGAGGCACGGAGCCCGATTCGGGTCTTGCCGCGGTCTCCCGGACCTTTCGCCGGCAGGTCCTCCCTGAAACCCGCGGTCCCGCCTGCCGTACAGAACCGCAGAGGGAGGATTCTCCATGAGACTCGCAACCACCATGACCGTCGCCACGGTCCTGCTCACCGCCGGATCCGCGTTTGCGGGGAACGGTTTGTGGGACGACTGCAGTTACAAGGCGGCTCGTCGGGTCACCTCCCCGGCGTCAGGCATCTCCCGGGTGGTCATTCATGCCGGCTCGGGTTGGCTGAAGGTCGACGGTACGCAGGGTGTGACCCAGATCGTGGCCGCCGGCACGGCCTGCAGCAGCGATGAAGACTTTCTGCCTCGCATGACCCTCACCCTTCGGCGCGCGGGCTCCGACCTGCACGTCACCGCGGACATCCCGGACAAGAGCGTGATCTTCGGTTTCTTCAGCGCGCAGCTCGACTTCGGCGTGACGCTGCCGGCCGGTTTGCCGGTGGTGATCGAAGATGACAGCGGCTGGATGAAGGTGGCCAACGTCGGAACGACGACCATCGACGACGACTCGGGCAGCATCGAGGTCCGCAATGTGCGGGGAGACCTGACCATTCACGACGACTCAGGCGCGATCGAGATCGACGGCGTCACCGGGAACGTGACCGTCGAGGACGACTCGGGAGAGTTGACCGTCAAGAACGTGAATGGCAGCGTGGAGATCGAGGACGACTCCGGCTCCATCGTGGTGGCCAGTGTTCAGGGCTCGCTGCGGATCCGTGAAGACGACTCGGGCTCGATCACCGTCCAGAATGTGAAGCGCGACGTGCTCATCGACGACGACGGCTCCGGCTCCATCGACGTGGCCGACGTCGGCGGCAATTTCACGGTCGGACACAAGAGCAGCGGCGGCATCGACTACGTCCGGGTGGGCGGCAAGGTGCGCATCCCGGAAAGGGACTAGGCGGCACGGCCGCCAGCGCTGGTTGGCCTAGCCTTGGGCACGTGCGGTCGCTCCGTCGGTGCGTCCTCGCGAAAACTTTCTGCCGGCAGCGCTCCCGCCAAGAATTTCGAGGTTGGCAGGACAGAGAGTCTCTGCGCAGGTCAGCCGAGGATGGCGTCCATCATTCTGCCGAGGTCCGTGGCGTCGGTGAAAAAGTGCGTGGGATTCTCGGCGCGCAGCAGCTCGGCGGGGGTTTTCCCCGAGGCCACGGCGATGGTGGTGGCCTCGTAGGGGACTCCGCAACGGACATCGTAGATCGAGTCTCCGATGATCACCACGTCTGCGCCGTGGAACTGGCGTCCGCGCTGCTCGGAGGCGCGTTGCATGGCGAAGGGAGGGAGGCGTGTGCGGTCGGCGGAATCGCTGCCGAAGGCGCCGAACGGGAAGTAGGCGTTCAAGCCCGCCCCTCCCAGTTTCAAGCGCGCTCCCGGCTCGATGTTGCCGGTGAGCAGCGCCAGCACGACCTCGTCGTGCGATTCGAGCTCCACCAGCAATTCGCGAATCCCCGGCATCACCAGGACGCGCTCCGGCGTGGCGTTGCGGGTCAGTCCGGCCAGGTATCTCTCCCAGAGTCTTGGGATGGCCTCGTCGACCGCCTCGGTCGTGTGTCCGGCGTCGCGGAGGACCATGTGCGCGATCTGCGGGTCCGTACGTCCCGAGAAGTCGTAGCGGGAGAGGTCTCCGCGGTAGTCGTACACGGCCTCCAGCGCCTCCGCAAACGCGGAGCGCGAAGCCCCGCGATCGGTGAGCAATGTCCCGTCGATGTCGAAGAGCACCAAGCGTCGCATCGCCGTCGACTGTATCAGTTTCGTCGCTCGGCCAAGAGACGTGACCGCGGATATCATCGCGCCATGTCCGACATGACCCGACGAACCTTCGTGGCCACTGCGGCCGTGGCCACGGCTGCCGCCAGTCTCGCCGCCGAAGCACCGCGAACGGCCAAGCCGCTACGCATCCTGATCCTCGGCGGCACGGGATTCATCGGACCGCATCAGGTCCGCTACGCCGTGAGCCGAGGACACAAAGTCACGGTCTTCAACCGGGGCAAGACCAATCCCGGCTCCGTTCCGGCGGGTGTGGAGCGGCTGGAGGGAGATCGCAATGGAAAGCTCGACGCACTCAAAGGACGCGAGTGGGATGCGGTGATCGACAACCCGTCCACGCTGCCGCGCTGGGTGCGCGACGCCGCGACGCTGCTGAAGGACTCGGCCGGCCAATACCTCTTCATCTCCACGATCTCGGTCTACGCGGACAACACCAAGCCGAACATGGACGAGACCGACGCGACCATCATCCTCGAAGATCCGACCGTGGAGAAGATCGAGGGCCTCACGTACGGGGGCCTCAAGGCTCTCTCTGAGAAAGAAGCGGAGAAGGCCTTCCCGGGAAGGACCACCGTCGTGCGCCCGGGCCTGATCGTCGGGCCCGGCGACAACAGCGACAGGTTCACCTATTGGCCTGCGCGGATTGCCCGCGGCGGCGAGGTGATGGCGCCTGGCAATCCGACCGATCCCGTGCAGTTCATCGACGCGCGCGATCTGGCCGAGTGGACGATCCGGCTCGTGGAGCAGAAGGCCTTCGGTACGTTCAACGGCATCGGGCCGGCCAAGCCGCTCACGATCGCGGAGATGCTCTACGGCATCAAGGCCGTGACCACGGCCGGCGCGCAGTTCACGTGGGTGCCGGCCCCGTTCCTCGAAGCGCAGAAGGTGGAAGGATGGTCGGACATGCCGGTCTGGGTCCCTCCCGCCGGAGAGTACGCCGGCTTCGGAGCGCGCAGCATCGCCCGGGCTCTCGCGGCCGGGCTCACGTTCCGCACACTGGCCGACACGGCTCAGGCCACGCTCGACTTCTACAACGCGCGCGGCGCCGAGCGCAACGCCCAGATGCGCGCGGGCCTCGCGGCCGCACGCGAGACAGAAGTCCTGGCGGCGTGGAAGGCGAAATCGTAGGCGCGCGGGCTTCTTGCCATACGCGCTAACTTGAAGAGGACGGGAGGGCGTTGCGGGCCTCTGTGGAGCGGTGGACTTGAGTCCACCGTCGCTCTCGCGAGGATCGGCCCCTCTGCC
>JBDTOZ010000037.1:0-4844 GCA_039932995.1 Acidobacteriota bacterium
TGGTCGGACCACCGGGTGTGATCGTCGGAGTGGCGGGAGCCGGATTCACCGTGACGGACGTCGAGGCGGACGGAGCGCTCGAGCAGCCGCTCGCCGTCACGACCACGTTGTAGCTGCCGTTTGCGGTGGCCACATAAGTCTGATTCGTCTCACCCACGAGAAGCGTCAGACCGTCGTACCACTGATTTCCCGAGCCGCTGCTCGAGGTCAGGGTCACGCTGCCGCCGGTGCAGAAGGAGGTCGGACCACTGGGCGTGATCGTCGGAGTGGCGGGAGCCGGATTCACCGTGACGGACGTCGAGGCGGACGGAGCGCTCGAGCAGCCGCTCGCCGTCACGACCACGTTGTAGCTGCCGTTTGCGGTGGCCACATAAGTCTGATTCGTCTCACCGACGAGCAGGGTCAGACCGTCGTACCACTGATTGCCGCTGGCGCTGCTGGAAGTCAGCGTGACGCTGCCGCCCGCGCAGAACGTCGTCGGACCACCGGGAGTGATCGTCGGCGTGGCGGGGGTCGGAGTGACGGTGACCGCTGTCGACGTCGAAGGAGCGCTCGGGCAGCCACTCTCGGTCACGACCACGTTGTAGTTGCCGTTGGTTGTGGCCACGTAGGTCTGGTTCGTCTCACCCACGAGGAGGCTCAGGCCGTCGTACCACTGATTCCCCGTGGCGCTGCTCGAGGTCAGGGTCACGCTGCCGCCGGAGCAGAACGACGTCGGGCCACTGGGCGTGACGGTCGGCGTCGCAGGCACGACGATCGGAACACTGACGTTATTCGACACCTGGCATCCGCTGGCGGTCGTGATCGACAGCGTCAGGCCGACAGAGCCTGCCGCGCCCGCGGTGTACGAGATGGACTGCGAAGTGGTGCTGCCCTGAATGCTGCCATTCGAAATCGACCACGAGTACGACGTGGCCCCGGCGGGACCCGAGGCCGAGTTGCCGACCGAGTTGGGGCAGACCTGGAGCGGAGCGGGGGTGATGGGAGCGGTGGCACCGCTGCAGTCGACGTCGTTGAAGCAGACGGTGACGTCGTTCACGGCGGGTGTGGCCGCCACGTTCGTCGTGGCCAGGTACGCTTTGTACTGCAGGAAACGCTTGTTGTAGAACTGCGTCAGAGAGGCCGGCGAGCTTGTGAAGAAGGTTCCGGCGGTGCCGTCCGGACCGACGAAGGCGAACGGTCCAGCCACCGCGTTGGAGGCGGCCACCTGGAAGTTCAGGGACGTATTCGCAGGGGTCACGCTCGTCCAGCTGAGATTCGACCAGATGGGCGTCAGACCGGGAGCCGGGTTGCTGTCCTTCGCGGACGAGACCAGGTTGCCCGCCGGCGAGAACCCGTTGTCGACATAGACGATGAAGCCGAAATCGTTGTTGGCGGTGCCGGCTGCGCCGGTCCAGGTCGTACCGTCCGGCGACGTGGCCCGCCGCCCATTGGCGTAGGGATTGGCACTGCTGACGGTCGAGACATAACGAGGATTCGGCGAGCTCGCGGCCCCCGTCAACGTCGTGCGCCACACCAGGGAGTACTGGGTGCCGGCGGTGATGTTCACCGGCGTCCCGAAGTTGGCCGTGAAATAGCCGCCCGCGCCATTGCAGAAGCCGGCGATCGTGGCGGAGCCTAGATCCGCGCCGCTGGGCACGTTGCCCGTGGCATTGCGGATCGAGAGGGTGATGTTGGGCATCGTCACCGCGCTGCAGTTGAGGCTGAACAGATTCAGGTCGACTCGGACGACCGGCGCGGTCACTCCCGCGGTGAAGGTCTGCCCGTGCCAGCCGGTGGTGAAGGCAAAGCCCGACGCGATCAGGCTGGTGTTCTGCTGATCGATCGTCAGCGGGTGCGCAAGCTGTACGTCGCCCGGGCTGGCGGTCAGACTGACACTCGTCGGAACGCCCGTCTGGAAGTCGGCCTGAGTGGTATCCGTCAGACAGGCATTGACCGGCGCTGCGGCCAGAGAGAAGTCCTGCGTCGTCGTACCACCATCGGTGACGACGATACTGGACGCGGACCCGGTGATGAATCCCGGCTTGCTCGCCGTCATGGAGGGATAGGTTCCGGCCGGCAGATTCAGGAACGAGTAGAAACCGGATCCGTTGGTGGTCGTGGATCGGGCGCCGAGTTGCACGGCCGCACCGCTGATGGGCGTGCCGCCCACGGTCGCCGTGACGGTGCCGGAAAGCGTCCCGCCCGCTCCCACGGTCGTGCACTGCGTGTATTTAAAGGAGCCGATCTTGGTCAGCCAACGATGGTTGAACGTCTGATCGAGGGGATTCGCGTACTCCGTCGTGTACCAGAAGGTACAACCGTCAGGATCGAGGGTCATGGAGCTGTAATCGCCCCAGCGCGTGCTACTCGTCTGGGAGCCCGTTCCGAGGAACATCACCTGTTCGGTCAGGCTCATGGTGTTGACGGGATCCGTTGCCAGCCGGCCGGCGTACTTGATAGAGGGGAAGGTCGTGCTGCTGGACGTGCTGTACCCGAGAGCCATGTTGCCGGCCCGATCCAGCGCGAGACTGGGCATCCAGCGATGCATGACGTTCGCGGCATCAGGATCGAAGGTGGAGGCCTGCGGGAGGGTGAGGTTGACCGTGCCACCGGTCACCAGGACCTGATACCAGCGAGGCGCGGCGAAGCCAGTCGTGTCTCCGCGGCGAACCGTGTGAGGGAGCCACAGCGACTCGACCCCGCCGATGTTCGTGTACTGGTTCTGCACCATTGCGCGGAACGACAGGTTGTCCAGGGTCTGCGCAGTCCCGGACTGGGGAATCGCGGCCACGTTCGCATTCGGCCAGCTCGTGGCGGCAATCGCAACGTCCGGGCCCGTGAAGGTCGAAAGAGAGATGCTGTTCCAGTCGGAGTGGAACTTGTAGATCGACAAGGCATTCAGGAAGGTGCCTGAAGACATGAAGAGATTCGGACGTCCCGGGGGAGGGGTTCCGGTCTGCAGTCGCGCGTTGCTGGGCACGACCGTGAAGTCACCACCACCGACGTCGAAGGACACGACCTGCACGGTCGGGCTTCCGGCGTACATCTGGGCCTTGTTGAACGACCAGACCCGCGCCACCTGAAACGACGCCGCAGCGGCGTAACCGAACATGTTCGCGGACATGTACACGCCGTCCGGCCAGATGGCGAGTTTCGGATAGTCATTGAGTCCGTCGGTGAGCTTGATCGAGTAGAAGTTCCACCCGCCGCTCACCGGATTGCCGGTCATCGACACGGCGAAACACTGGAAGGCTTCCGCGGGAACGACGGCGCCGGTGCCGTCGAGCGTGAACGCGAAGTCCGTCAGGATCCAGCGATCCTCGAAGCTGTCGTACAGCACCACCGGATCGCCGAAGTTGTGGTTGTCGCACTGGTTGCCGAAGGCGCCCTGACTCATCAGAGTGTCGAAGGTAAAGGCCGCTTCCCGGAAACCGTCGGACTTGCGGTAGACGCCGACCGACGTATTCACCGACTGAATGTAGTAGGTCGGACCGACGTCGCCATTCGTGTCCGGCGGGCTGCCTGCACCCCAGTTTTCCCGATCCAGTCCTTCGAAGACGATGTTCGGCGCGGGAGCCGCGGCCATGACCACCGGAGCTCTCAGGAAATCGGTGTCGGGGAGGGGCTGGGCGTTCGGTCCCAGCGGCTCGGCCATGACCGGCTCGACTTCCGGTCCCTCGTGCTCGGGCCGCTCGCGCGGCACCGGACGGGTCGAAGGAAGGGAGCGCAGGTCGAAGACCTTTCTCGCAGCGCGGGTCAACCGGCGCTCGACGGGAGGACCGATCTTCACCGGCTTCCTGCTGCCGCCAGCCGGAGTGTCCGACGGAGCTCCGGTCTTCTTGTCCCGGTCTCCTTCCGTGGCGCGGATGGCCTCTCCACTCTGCTGTGACTCGAGTGTTTCCCCGGACTTGGCGGTCCGGCTCTTCTTGGACTTTGTCTTGGCAGGGCGAGGTCGCGAAACCGCATCCGAATCCTTGCCGAGCCGCCCGGCCGCTTGCGCGGCGCCGTAGGGAAGCAGGGAGAGGATGAAGAGCGAGAGCAGCAGAGTGTTGAGGGTCCGTTTCATTCTGATTGTCCTTTGCTCGATGAAGAAACCGATGGAGTGCCGTTACGACACGCGTCGCCGACGAAGTCACTCAAGAAAACGACCGATTGGGGTTTGGCGAGAAGAGCCGCCACATTCGCGTGCTCGGCGCTGACCGTCAGCGCGGGCGAGCCATACGCGGTCAGCACGATCATCGCGGCATCAGGCTGCAGCTCGCGGATGATCTTCAGCAGGGACCCATCTCCCGGAACTCTGGTGGTGAGATAGGGGTCCACGACGATGACCCGGTACTTCCTCTCATCCATCAGTCCGATGGACGTGGGGAGGTCGAGGGCGACATCGACCTGGCGGCCGTCCCTCACGAGGCGCTCGCGCAGGGAACCAGCCACCATCTCGTCGTCGTCGATCAGCAGGACACTCTCCTGCGAAGGAACCTGAGGCTCAGTCATGATTGTGGGAAAACCGAGATGCCATGATGGCTGATGCGCCCTCCCTGCGGAAGCCCCCAAATGCGGTTTTTCATGTAGGTAATTTACCGACAACGATCAGGGTCGGCGAAGCCGGACGCCGCCCGGGATCAGGCTCCACCAGACTAAAAACTAAAGTCCACCGCGGGCAGGATGCCCGCGGCACCTTACCGGAGTGTCTTGGCGCGATGAGCCATTGGGGCGCGGGCATCCTGCCCGGCGCACTTCCCGCGTCCAATGGCCAATCCGCTCCGGTGGACTAAAGTCCACCGCTCCGCAGCGCGGGCTTCGCCCGCAACCCAAGGAACGCCGGCGTCTCGCCGGCTGGCTGTGCGGCGTCCTCGCCGCGG
>JBDTOZ010000038.1:0-3957 GCA_039932995.1 Acidobacteriota bacterium
CGGCATACGCTTTCAATCAGGATTGGGAAGGATTGGAAGACGACTGGTCAATGCCGACCACCACGGGCGGTGTTCCCAGCGCGCCTACGACCATGACCTGCGCCGCCTGGCAAAAGAACGGTCAGAACTGTCGAGAGTGCAAGGACGCCTACCGAGACGACGGAACAGTCAAGGGATACAAAGTCTGTGCTTGGGTTGCCTCCTCATCGGCGTGCTATTGCAACAATCCTGGCACTCCAAACTGCAAGGGGCTGGGCGTCTGTGACTACTGGCCGTAGAGCGCTGAGAGTCAGCGCTCTCTTGTTCTTCGCGTTCAGTTCGGGCGCTGCCGAAGTCGCGACTTCGATGTCCGGCGGGGCCGGTGAGAGTCGGAGCGTGACCGTGCTTGCTCACCGCATCGACGGCGCGTCCGAATCCCTGGAAAGAACGATAAGCGTTCCCGGCGTGAGCGACATCCCGCTTCCCGAAGGATTGTGGGAGCTTCGTCTCGTCGACCAGCGGCTCTGGGCAACTTCGATTCATGTACGGAACGTCGACGCCGCCGCGATGCGGGTCTGGCCAACCGTGCCGCTCGAGGGGACCAGCAATGGCGTGACTCGACTGCGGGTGAGATTCGATCCGCTGGAGCCGGAGGGGGCGTCGGGTGAAGTGGATTGTGTCGTGACGCTCGACGCCTGGACATGCCGGATTCCCGTTGGTCATTACGACCTTCGGTTTTCCGCTCCGGGGATGGCCCATGAATTCCGCTTCGGTGTCACTCTGTCGCTGGATTCCGGATCCGGCGCTGTGGCGTTGCGTTTCGTAGCCGGGGCATCCCTCTATGGAAGCGTGGAGGCCGCACGTGACGCGAAGGTCCCCGTCGAGGGAACCGAGGTTTCGCTGGTGCAGGCGAACGGAGAGGGAAGCCAACACCAGCAGAAAACGCGGGCCGACCGGAAAGGCTTCTTTCAATTCAAAGGGCTTGCGCCGGGAGACTATTCGCTGTCTGCCGGGAAGCAAGGACTGGTCTCGCAAGTGCGATCGGTGAAGATGCTGTCGGGAGTTGCCGCGGAAGTGAGGACCCCACTGCTGCTGGACACGCCGAAACGGCTGATGGTCACGGTCATGCCTCCGCTGGGTCCCGATGGTTTGGCGTGGAGGATGAGGATGTTCTCCCGCGATCCTCAATTGCGGGGAAGCGCGTGGGAAGGGCGAGTCTCCGCGGTGGGCGAGTGGGCCGTCCACGGTCTGGTTGCCGGTCAGTACGACATCCAGATTCTCGGCCCGGAAAATGGATTGTGGAAATCCGAGGAGGTCACGATCGGCTCGCAGGACGTCACGGTGGCCATGGCGGCATTGGCCATGAAGATCTCCGGCCGGATCGCCCTCGGCGAGCGCCCATTGACGGCTTCTCTTTCCTTCGGTGGAGAGGGCGGACCGAAACTGCAGTCCGACGAAGACGGACGCTTCGACGGGGAGATTCCACCGGACCAGGACGAAGAGATTCGCATTCTCGTCGAAGCCGACACGCCGCGCGTCGTGCGCACCGTGCGAACGAAGATCGAGAGGACCGATTCGGGAGAGGCCCGGCTCATGATCGAGCTGCCGGACACGGCCCTCATGGGTGTGGTGCTGAACGAGGATCGATCACCGGAGCCTCATGCCATTCTCAATGTCACGCGCGACGAACTGGAGAGCTTCGAGCAGACGCATACAGAAAGCGACGGAAGCTTCCAGCTCGGAGGCTTCGACCCTGGTTCGTATCGGGTGACCGCGATCTCGTTCGAGAAAAAGTCCCGAGCGGCAACCGTTGAATTGAAGAAGAACGAAGCCACGGAAGTGGAATTGATCCTGGCGCCCGAGGTCATGCTTCGCGGGCGGATGACCATGGGGAACACCCCCGTCATTGGTGCACAGATCCAGGCCATGCCTCGCGATGCCTGGGCACCCACCGGAGACATCGTGACCACGGATGAGCGAGGCATGTTCCGGTTCCCGCTGCCTCCCGGAACGACGATCTTCGATGGGATCGCGGTGCATCCTGCATTCGATACCGTGATCGCCAGGGGTAGTATCAAACCGGGACGTGAAGTGTGGGTGCAGACGAATCAGTTGGGCGGGACCGTGACCGTCGAGTCGAGCCGGCCCGATCAAGTCCTGTTCATCCACAAAGGGGCGGAAATCACGCTCGAGGGGGTGGCCTTTCTGGCTGGTGGCATCGTGACTCCCGAACGCGTGACCCTGCCACGACTCGAGCCGGGCGAGTATTCCGTCTGTTCCCCGGACAAGAAGAGCTGCGTCAGCGGCTACCTCGCGCCGCACAGCACGCTCACCCTGACGCCGGACTCCAGCACAAAGTGAAGCCTTGAGAGCTCACGGATGCGGCGTGATGGCGATGATCGTCAGCACCGCGATCCGTTTCTTTCCCTCCACGCGATCCGGTCCGTACATGAAGAAGACCCGATAGGCTCCCGGGGTCTCGTTCTGCGCATACGCCTCGAACACCTCCTCGCCCCTTGGCCCATGCAGAGAGCGATATGGGTGTGTATTCAGTGAGGGATGGCGAAGGTTCGTCTCGAGCAACCCCAGAGTCTTGCGCACCTGCTTGAGCGTCGCCCGCTGGGCCGCGCGTTTCTCCAGATCGGCGAGATTCCGGCTCGCCTCAGGCGTGAAGCGAAGCTCGCGGTTCATTTCCCATCATCGACGAACTTCGCGAACGAGCCGCCTGCCTTCGCCTTCCCCTCCGCGGCCTCTTCCAGTCCGCGGCGCACCGAACCGATGGCCTTCTTGTTCCGGAACAGCCAGGCCTCGGAGGCCGGGATGGACACGTGCGGCTCCAGAATGATCCGTCCCTCGCCGTCCTGGTAGACGTTGAAGCTGGCGTCGCCGAGGTCGTCGAGGGCCCGCCCCAGCGCCACGCGTTTCCGGCTGTCGGGCCGGACATCGCGCGCGACGAGCCGGTAAGCGGAAGCGCGGGTCGGTTTCATGAGAGCAGGTTAATCTGCGTGGGCGTGGTTGTAAAGTGGGCAATGCCCACTTTGGCCCACGTCCGCAGAGTTGACCTGACGGCGTCCCGCGAGACCAACAGAGGAGCGGCACGTTATGAGTTGGGGCTCGTTCCGAAGGTGAAGATCGCGTCTCCGGTGTCGTTGCGTACTTCGGACGAGTAGCCGTAGATCGGGAGCGCCACCGAGCCCATGCTCACCCGCACTCCCGCTTGCGGTGTGATTCCGAACGTGCTGAAGATGTCGTTGTACTGCACGTAGGAGTGCGGCTGCACCGTCACCGACCGCGAGTGGAGAGACTGATTGGACTCGCCGGTGACGACGATCGACACCTCCACCGCGACGTCATTGGGATTGGCCACGCCGATGTTCACGCGGCTGCCGTCGACGCCGGACAGTCCGAACATCGAGGCCTGCCGGGTCAGGTAGTCCTTGGAGATGCCGGGCAGCCCTTGTCCGAACCGCCCGGCCGGATTGCCGGTGTTGTAGATCGTGGCCCGCGCCTCGATGGTCAACTGCTGAGGCGAGATCACTTCCAACACGCCCGCCCCCGTGGTCAGTCCGAAGGTGTTCAACACGATGTCGGACAGAGTTCTGGTCGAGAACGGGGTCAGAGTGACGGTGGCCTCCGTCAGCGGCCCACCCGACTGATAGAACTTGAGCGTGATCACTTGAGTGGGACTGAACGGATTCGACAGGAAGACGTCTGTCCGCCACTGCGTCCCTCCCGCGCCCGCGAAACGGCCCACCACGGGCAGGATGACGTTGGATCCGCCGGTATTGATGGCCGACAGAGGACCCGCGGCCAGAAGCGTCACAGCGAGGATGAGTCCGAAGGTGAGTCTGCGCATGATGTTCTCCTGATGAGGGGACTCTACTCTCTATGTACAGTTTCCACGAAAGATCCCGGTGGACTCGAGTCCACCGCTCCACAGAGTCAAAGTCCACCGCGGGCAGGATGCCCGCGGCCCCT
>JBDTOZ010000039.1:0-13564 GCA_039932995.1 Acidobacteriota bacterium
TAGCTTCCGGCGAAGCGGCTGCGAGCCAAGCACAGACGGACTTCCTCGTCGCTTATGGGACGTATTCGCTAGCCGCATCGACTGTTTCAAGAGTGAATGCACTGGCGAACTTCGGCGAAGTCGCCGATGCTGGGATGCGAGGCTTCAGTGAGGGCGCTTCCGATATGACGCGTGTTCTGGAGCCGCAGTTCACAGAGCCGCCGATCTATCGAGGTGTACACGCACGGCATCCGGCGCTTGCGGACGCACTTGAAGGTCGCGTTATGCCAGCTGACCCGACGAGCATATTGTCGCCGCAGCTTCACAATTTCGGCGGTGTGTCTTCATTGAGCCCATACACCTCGTGGACGCACAACTTTGCCAAGGCGTATGACTTTGCAACATCTGAAGGTCCGGGAGGTGTGGTCCTTCGTCTTCCGACCGGAGTTCCACCACCGGGCGCGACGTGGCGTTGGGTGCTCTCCAACGATGCCTGGCTGGAATCTGAGATGCTATTGAAGGGTGTTCGCGAAGGTGCGACAGTCATCAAGCCATGATCGAAATCGAGCAGGTAAGAGAGATCGTTGCACGCGCGTCTGATGACGATGAGTGTGCGAAAGAGTTTACGGAAGCAGTCGATACCGGCCTGTCTCCGCTGCTTCCGATCGGCCATCTGACAGCAAACAAAGCGCTGTTCATTTTTAAGGGTCGGGCGCAATCGGCACGAGCTGCCGGTGTAGATGTTCACGGTATTGATCGAACGCTGACGCGTCTCGAAGGACGTGCTCCTGAAGAAACCGTTTTGCTATCGCATTGGAGCACGGAAAACCGCACGTTCACAGCGTTTATATCCGATGCGGATAAGAGCTTTATAGGCTGCGTGAGCCTGCCGAGGCGCTTTCCCGATGGTGACGTGGACTGGAGTACTGGCGCGGCGGTTCGTTAGTCGCGAACGTGCTAGGACGGCCATGTGAGCGCCAAAGGAGAGTGCGATGACCGCTACCGATGTACTCGCGACGCTCGAAGGCGAGCTACGAGAAATGCCGGTGCGTACTCCAGCTCCCGACCTGTATGCATCTGCTCACGATTGCCGAGAGGTCACCAACCGGCACGGAGTGACGCAGGTCTTCTCGTACAACGGCAAAGGGCAGTTCACGCGCATCGATCGCCTTGCCCAAGCCGTGACATCGGAACCGGATGAGGACTAAAGCTAAACGTTGAAACGTCACGCTATTCGCTGTGGCGCCGCCTCTCCGCGCTCAAAGCTCCGATGAGATCGGGTGGCTCGGCGCTTTCCTGATGGAGGTCAACCTTCCGTACGGGATCATGGATGAGCATCCGGACGGCTTGCCGTTCGCCGTCGAGGGCGAGCGTTCCCCCGGCGTCGCGACTGAGCAGTTGCCGCTCGGTTTCCCTACTCGCCGACATGGAAGCGCTCTTGCCTACGCCGTATCGTGGTCAAGCCCGCATCGAGGTACAGACTGACACCCGCGATTCCATACTGGCCCGTCGTCGGCCTGATGGATGCCAGGGCACGGGTGAAAGCGCGATTCCTGCCGAGGTAGACCAGAGTCGCCAAATCTTCCGGTTTTCCTTCGGCTTCATTGAGGTTTTCTTCCGGACAGGCACCAACCGCACGTGTTCTCTTATGCGTGAACCCAGACGCCGTTATGCCGCAGCAAGGACGAAGACCACACTTGCGCATCCTCACTGCCATTCTTTTCGCCAGCCTGATCGCACCCGCCTCTCTTGCGCAGACGGCAGAGCCTCCGCCCCCGCAGACGGCGGAATCGGCGCCCCCACTGCACTTCGAGGGCTTCATTGATGCCTACTATGCGTGGAACGCCAACTCGCCTGATCGTCACGAGAACTTCGTGCCGGGGACCGGCACCTCCGCGAAACGATCCAATGAAGCGGCGTTGAACCTCGTGGCCCTGGAGATCTCGCGCGACGCGGCCCCGGCCGGCTTCAAGCTCTTCCTCGTGGCCGGCAACGGAACGGACATCGTCCATGCAGGGGAGCCTCAGGGAACGGCCACAGGACCGGAAACCTACCGCCACGTCTACCAGGCCTCGGTGAGCTGCAAGCTCAATGACCGGCTCATGCTCGAGGGCGGCCTCTATCCCTCCCACATCGGCTTTGAGAGCTTCCTGTCGAAAGACAACTGGAATTACACGCGCTCGTGGCTGGGAGAGCTCTCGCCCTATTACCAAACCGGCATCAAGGCGGCCTATGCGCTCAACCGCAATTGGTCAGGCCAGGTGCACCTGCTCAACGGCTGGCAGATCATCGGCGAGAACAATGACGGAAAGTCCGTCGGTACCCAGATCGCCTACAGCAAGGACCGGCTCACGGCCTCGCTCAACACCTTTCTTGGGCCCGAGCTCGCCAATGACAACCACAGTCTGCGGATGTTCGGCAATGTCGTGATCGTGTACAAAGCGACTCCCCAGGTCAGTCTCGGCGCTTCCGTGGATGTCGGCCGTCAGGAGCGACCCGGCTCCGGTGACGCCAACTGGAAGGGGATCGCGGCGTACGGACGCTACGCGATGAGCGAGCGCGCCGCCTTCGCGGTGCGCGCCGAGCAGTTCGACGATCCGGACAACGGCATCAGCGGCACCGCCCAGACGTTGCGTGAGGTCACGCTGACCTATGAGATCCGGCCGGCGCACAACCTGATCGTCAAGATCGAGGGACGGCACGACCGGTCAACCGCAGCCGTATTCAAGAAGCATGCGGATGCATTCAGTGCTAGCCAGACGCTGGTGATCGTCGGCGCCGTGGCCACGTTCTGACGCGGCGTCCAAGGAGCCATCCATGTGGGATTTCATCTTCGTCGCCCTGACGCTGCTGCTTCTTGCCGCTTGCGTCCTTTACGTGAGCGCATGCGAGAAGCTGTGAGGAGGCGGTCATGAATTTCGAAACGATCCTGGGGCTGGCGCTGGCGTTCCTGGCGCTCATCTACCTCCTGTACGCGCTCTTACGCGCCGAGAGGCTGTGAGGCCGGCATGACCCTTCTGGCATTTCTGAAGATTGCGATCTTCTATCTCCTGATTCTCGCCGTGACCAAGCCGCTCGGTCTCTACATGCGACGCGTGTTCTCTGGTGAGGCGACACCCTTCGATCCCGTTGCCCTCCCCTTGGAGAGGCTCCTGTACCGCTTGGGCGGCGTCGATCCGGCCAAAGAGCACGACTGGAAGCAGTACACGATGGCCATGCTGGTCTTCAATGGGATCGGCCTGCTGTTCACATACGTCATCCAACGCGTGCAGCACCTGCTTCCTCTCAATCCCGACAAACTGGGCGCGGTGGCGCCGGACCTGGCGTGGAATACGGCCGTCTCCTTTGCGACGAATACGAACTGGCAATCTTACGCCGGTGAGGCCACCCTGTCCCATCTCACGCAGATGGCCGGCCTGACCTTCCACAATTTCGCCTCGGCGGCGACCGGCATTGCGTTGGCGATCGCCCTCATTCGCGGAATTGCCCGCCCGTCCGGAAAGACGATCGGCAATTTCTGGGGCGATCTCGTTCGGGCCACGTTGTGGATTCTCCTCCCTTTGGCTCTCTTCGCCGCCATCGTGCTGATGTCACAGGGAGTCATCCAGAACTTCAACCCCACTGTCCGGGCCACCACGCTCGACGGCACGACGCAGATGATCGCCCAGGGCCCGGTCGCTTCCCAGGAAGCGATCAAAGAGCTCGGCACCAACGGCGGCGGCTTCTTCAATGCGAACTCCGCACATCCGTATGAGAACCCCACGCCGTTCACGAACCTCCTGCAGATGTTCCTGATCCTGGCCATCGGCGCGGGCCTCTGCTACACGCTCGGTTCCATGGTGGGGAAGACCGGCCACGGCTGGGCGGTCTTTGCGGCCATGTCTCTCCTGTTCCTGGCCGGCGTCTTCATCGCCACCGCGGCCGAACAGAGCGGCAATTCGATCCACCACCGGCTCGGTGTCGCTGCCGCGGACGGCAACATGGAGGGGAAGGAAGTCCGATTCGGCATCGGCGATTCGTCTCTCTTCGCCGTCGTGACCACGGCGGCCTCGTGCGGCGCGGTCAACTCGATGCACGACTCCTTCACGCCCATCAGCGGCTCGGTGATGCTCCTCAACATCATGCTCGGCGAAGTGATCTTCGGCGGCGTTGGCGCCGGGATGTACGGGATGATCCTCTTCATCGTTCTGGCCGTCTTCATCGCCGGGCTGATGGTGGGCCGCACGCCGGAATACCTGGGCAAGAAGATCGAGGCGCACGACGTGAAGCTGGCCATGCTGGCCGTGCTGATCCTGTGTTTCTGCATCCTGATGGGCAGCGCCGCTGCCGCAATTTCCAGCGCAGGAGCCGCGGGACTCAATAACGCCGGTCCCCACGGTCTATCCGAGATGACCTATGCGTTCACGAGCGCGACCGGCAACAACGGCAGCGCCTTCGCGGGATTGAGCGCCAATACGAAGTTCTACAACATTGCTCTCGGCCTGGCGATGTTCATGGGCAGGTTCCTCATGATCATTCCACTGATGGCCATCGCCGGCTCACTCGTGACGAAGAAGAAGGCCGTCGAGGGCGCCGGAACGTTCCCTGTCGACGGTCCTCTGTTCACCGTTCTTCTCGTCGGCGTGATTCTCATCGTCGGCGCGCTCACCTATTTCCCGGTGTTGTCGCTCGGCCCGTATGTCGAGCACTTCCTGATGCACGCCGGCAAGCTGTTCTGAGGTCCACCACGATGGCTGCACAAAAGAAGACGAGTCTCTTCGATGCGAAGATCGTCCGCCGTGCGACGGTGGACTCCTTCATCAAGCTCCATCCCAAGCACATGTGGCGCAATCCCGTGATGTTTCTTGTGGAGGCCGGCGCGGCGCTGACCACGCTGCTGCTCATCCCCGGACTCGGTGAGAAGGTGCACCTCCTCTTCCAGGTACAGATCACGATGTGGCTCTGGGCCACCGTCCTGTTCGCCAATTTCGCCGAGGCCATGGCCGAAGGACGGGGAAAAGCCCAGGCGGACGCATTGCGCAAAACGAAGACCGAGACCACGGCCAGGCGGCTCGACCCTGATGGGCGCGAAGAACAGGTTTCGGCCTCGGTGTTGCGCAAAGGGGATCGCGTGGTCGTGGAGACCAATCAGATCATTCCCGGCGACGGGACGGTCATCGAGGGGATCGCCTCGGTGAACGAGGCGGCCATCACCGGCGAGTCGGCTCCCGTCATTCGCGAGGCCGGCGGCGACCGTTCCGCCGTGACCGGCGGCACGACCGTGCTGTCGGATCGGATCGTCGTGGAGATCACGAGCGAGCCCGGACAGACCTTCATCGACCGGATGATTCGTCTCGTCGAAGGCGCTGAACGGCAGAAGACGCCCAATGAAGTGGCGCTGGACATTCTCCTGGCCGGTCTCACGCTCGTCTTCCTCCTCGCCACCGTCACCTTGAAGCCATTCGCGCTCTATTCGGGAAGTGACGTGTCGGTCACGGTGCTGATCGCGCTGCTGGTATGCCTCATTCCCACGACCATTGGCGCCCTCCTCTCGGCCATTGGCATTGCCGGTATGGATCGCGTGCTGCAGCACAACGTCCTGGCCATGTCCGGCCGCGCCGTCGAAGCGTCGGGCGACGTGAATGTGCTCCTGCTCGACAAGACCGGCACCATCACGCTCGGCAATCGCCAGGCCTCCGACTTCCTTCCCGCTCCAGGAGTGTCGAAGGAAGAGATGGCGGAAGTGGCGCAGTTGTCGTCGCTTGCCGATGAGACTCCGGAAGGCCGTTCGATCGTCGTGCTGGCCAAAGAGCGTTTCGGCCTGCGCGGCCGTGAGCTGCGCGAGCTGGGGCCGCATACCATCGTGCCCTTCACCGCGAGAACGAGGATGTCCGGCCTCGATTTCGGGCACGGCCGCGCCGTTCGCAAGGGCGCAACCGACGCAATGGCCGACTATGTAGGTGCCGCCGGCGGTGCGCTCCCCGACGCCGTTCGCAAAGACGTGGCCCGCATCGCCGCCGAGGGAGGCACGCCTCTGGTCGTCGTCGACGGCAGGCGCGTCCTCGGCACGATCTACCTCAAGGACATCGTCAAGGGCGGCATGAAGGAGCGCTTCGAGCGCCTGCGCATGATGGGCATCGAGACCATCATGATCACCGGCGACAATCCCCTGACGGCGGCCACCATCGCCCGCGAGGCGGGAGTCGGCGATTTCCTGGCCGAAGCCACGCCGGAGGACAAACTGGCCCTCATCCGGAGAGAACAGGCCAAGGGCAACCTCGTGGCCATGACCGGTGACGGCACGAACGACGCCCCGGCACTGGCGCAGGCAGACGTCGGCGTGGCCATGAACACCGGCACGCAGGCGGCGAAGGAAGCCGGCAACATGGTCGATCTCGATTCCAACCCGACCAAGCTCATCGAGGTCGTGGAGATCGGCAAGCAATTGCTCATGACGCGCGGCGCATTGACGACGTTCTCCATCGCCAATGATGTGGCCAAGTATTTCGCCATCATCCCCGCGCTCTTCCTGGCCGCCTATCCGGAGTTGCAGACGCTGAACATCATGCGCCTGTCGACGCCGCAGAGCGCAATCCTCTCCGCGGTCATCTTCAACGCGCTGGTCATCGTGGCCTTGGTGCCTCTGGCCTTGCGTGGCGTGAAGTACCGCCCGCTCGGAGCGGCGCGCATTCTTCGCAGGAACCTGCTGATCTATGGATTGGGTGGAATCCTCATCCCCTTCATCGGCATCAAGATCATCGATGTGCTGCTGACCTTCGCCGGTCTGGCGTGAGACAACCATGAAAGAGCACGTTCTCCCCGCATTTCGTCTGACGATGGTTCTGGTCATCCTGCTATGCGTGGTCTACCCGGCGCTGGTCTGGGGGATCGGACAAGTGGCGTTCCGCGACAAGGCCAATGGCTCGCTGGTCGTGCGCGACGGCAAAGTGATCGGCTCGTCGCTCATCGGACAGTCATTCACGTCCGAGCGCTACTTCCACTCCCGTCCATCCGCGGCCGGCGGCGACGGCTATGACGCGACGGCGTCGAGTGGCAGCAACCTTGGGCCGACCTCACAGAAGCTCAACGACCGGATCGCACGGTCAGTGAAGGATTGGAAAGACGGCCGGCCAGCCGGCGGCATCCCCGCCGACGCCGTGACCGCCTCCGGCTCGGGACTCGATCCGCACATCACACCGTCGAACGCCCGCGCGCAGGCCGCGCGCATTGCGCGCGCGAATGGAATGCCCCTCCAGGAAGTGGAGCGGTTGATCGACGGACGGACGGAGGGCCGCTTCCTCGGCGTCTTCGGAGAGCCTCGCGTCAACGTGCTCGCACTGAATCTGGAGCTGGCGTCCAGAAGGTCCGGGGAGCGATGAGCCTTGCCGTCGCCGGGACGTTCCACCCGGATCACGTCCACCTCCTCCTCTGCTTGACCGTTCCTTCGATCTGATGGTCATCACGCAACTATGATGGGACGCATCGATGCCGCGAGCTTCCGACCCTCAACGCGCTGACCCTGACTCGCTCTTGCGATGGGTCAGGAAGGACTCCGCACGCGGAAAGCTCAAGGTCTATCTCGGCATGGCGGCCGGCGTGGGGAAGACCTACCGCATGCTCCAGGATGCGCACACGCACCGGCGGCGGGGCGTGGACGTCGTCATCGGCCTCGTCGAGACGCACGGCCGAACGGACACCGCAGCCCTCATCGCGGACCTCGAAGTCCTTCCACGCAGAGTGGTCGAGTACAAGGGCGTGAGGATCGAGGAAATGGACGTGGAAGCCATCCTCGCACGCAAGCCGGACATCGTGGTCATCGACGAACTGCCCCACACGAATGCCGCCGGCTCGCGCCACGAGAAGCGGTGGCAGGATGTCGAAGCCGTCCTCGACGCCGGCATCTCCGTCATGACCGCGCTCAACGTCCAGCACCTGGAAGGCGTTCAGGACATCGTCCGCTCCGCGACCGGCATCGATATCCGCGAGCTCGTCCCCGATCGGATCGTGCGCGACGCCGATACCATCGTGGTCGTCGATCTGCCGGTCTCGGAGCTGCAGGAACGGCTGCGGCAAGGGAAGATCTACGCTCCCGAACAGGCGGAGCTGGCCCTGAAGAACTTCTTCCGCGCGGAGATGCTGACCAAGCTGCGGGAGCTCGCGCTCTTGCAGACGGCGGACATTTCCGCGGGACCGTCGTCTGCAAGCGAAGGCATGCCGTCGACCAGGATCGCGATTGCTCTTCCCCCCAACGCGGCGATCGCGCGTTCCCTGATCCTTCGCGGGTCGCGGCTGGCGGGACGCATGAACATGAACTGGCTCGGCATCAGCGTGCGCCGCCACCGCGACCGAGGCGAATCCCAGAGTGCGGCTGAGCATCGACAGCTCGCCGACAACGTGCAACTGGCCATGTCGCTGGGGGCGAACGTGGTCTTCGAGGAGTCGGAGGACGTCGTCGGAACGATTCTGACCCTCGTCAAGACGCATGACGTCTCGCTGCTCGTCGTTGGCCGCTCATCGCGGAAAGGCGTGGCCGCCCGCCTCTTCCGAGGGGTTTCCGATCAACTGAAAGACCGCGCCATCGGTTTCGACCTGCTGATCGCCGACACGGAATCCAGCGAGCGTTGATCGAAGTCTCATTCAGATTTCCACGTCCTCCGAATGCGCCGGAAGAGCTCGTGGTGGCGGCGGTCGTCATCTCGTCGCGGTCATGGATGCTGAGGCGCGAGATGCGCCGCGAGATCGCTACCGTGTACTAAGATGTTGGATCATTGGGTGCGAGAGACTCCTCTCGCAGGAGACGCTTCGAGCGGTCGGGCCGCCGCTCGTAAGGAGGTACGCGGTGCAGTCTCGCATCCGGTCGTTGGGCTCGATCTTCATCAGCGGAGCGGAGGTTCTCCATGGGGATCTCTGAGCTCCTGATGGCTCTGCTGGCGATCTTCGCCGCGGCCAAGTTGTTCGGCGAGTTGGCGGAGCGCGTCGGGCAGCCCGCGGTCCTCGGCGAAATGGTCGGAGGCATCGTCATCGGCGTTTCCGGCCTGCACTGGATCAACGCCCACGATCCGCTCCTGCACGTGCTCGCGGAGTTGGGCGTCATCCTTCTTCTCTTCCTCATCGGTCTCGAGACCGATCTGAATCGCCTGCTGTCGGTCGGCGGCGCAGCGGGTGCCGTTGCGGCGACGGGCGTGGTCCTGCCGTTCGCCGCGGGCTACGGCGTGGGGGCGTGGCTCGATTATCCGACCACGGTCTCCGTCTTTCTCGGGGCCGCACTCACCGCGACGTCGGTCGGCATCACGGCCCGCGTGCTCTCCGACCTCGGCCACCTCAAGAGCGACGAATCGCAGGTGATCCTCGGCGCCGCGGTCATCGACGACATCCTCGGCCTCGTGCTGCTGACCGTCATCAGCGCCGTTGCCGCCGGCGCAAAGCTGACGGCCCTCGGCGTGACGAAAATCTTCGCCGTCGCTTTTGGCTTCGTGGCCCTGGCGGTGATCCTCGGCTCGCTGCTGGCGCCGCGGCTGATCGCGCTGGTGACTCGCGTCCGCGTCGGAAAAGCTCTCTTTTTTGCGTCGATCATGTTCGCCTTCGGTCTGGCGTACCTCGCGGATCTGGCGGGCTCCGCGCTCATCATCGGTGCGTTCGCGGCCGGGCTCGTGCTGGCGAAAACGGATCGCGGCCGGGACATCGAGCGCGAGGTGTACGACGTCGCGCAGTTCTTCATTCCGATCTTCTTCGTCTCCGTCGGCGCCGCAATCGATTTGAAAGCAGTGAGTCCTTTCCACGCGGACACCAGGCAGTTCTTCATCATCGGGATTCTCCTCACAGTCGTGGCCATCGTCGGAAAGCTGCTCGCAGGCTTCGCCGCTTTTGGACGCCCGCTGCGCAAGCTGGTGATCGGCGTGGGGATGATCCCGCGCGGCGAAGTGGGCCTGATCTTCGCGAAGCTCGGTCTGTCGGCGGGACTCCTCTCGACGGGTCTGTATACGTCTGTTGCGCTGATGGTGATGATCACGACCTTCGTGGCCCCGCCTGCGTTGCGCGCGCTGCTCGCCAAACAAGTGCATGAGGACAACGAGAGCGCGTTGTGCGATGTAGTGACGGAAGCGCTCTCGGACGACGACGGGCCACGGCAGGGCGAGCCTCGCGCCGAGGAAACGGCGCGCCGCTGACGGAGCTCGGGAGTGCCAGTGGCCAAACCTACAGACCCAGAATGCGCACGCCGACGGCCGCCAGGGCCCCGGCCAGCACGAGCCACGCCGAGTTGATCTTCCATCGCAGGAGAACAACCACGGCGCCAACCGCGAGCACGAGAGTGAACGCATCCACGACGGCCCCTCGACCGAGCTGCCACGTCACACCTGCCATCAGCCCGAGCGCAGCGACGTTCACGCCGTCGAGCAAGGCAGCGGACGTCGGCGATTTGCGCAATCGCGGGATCAACGGCTGACTGATCGCCACGAAGAAAAAGGACGGCAGGAAGATTCCGACCGTTGCCAGCGCCGCGCCGGACCAGCCGCCGATCACGTACCCGATGAAGGTGGCGGTCGTGAACACAGGCCCGGGTGTGAACTGTCCCACCGCGACGGCATCGAGGAGCTGCTGCTGCGTGAGCCAGCCGAGGCGGTCGACGAATTCGCCTTGCAGGAACGCGAGCAGGACGTATCCACTGCCATAGAGCACGGCGCCGATCTTGAGGAAGATCAGAAAGAGACGCGTGAGCTCAGGGGCAATGGGAGTTGCGCGGTCTTCGAGAAGTCCGGTGACGGGCAACGCAGCGAGGAGGAGATGGCCTCGTTCACCAACGGCCGACCGGGCAAGAAGAACGAGCGCACCGAAACCGAAGAGGATCACCAGCTCGTTGATGCCTGCGAGGTAGAGCGCGAGGGAAGCCACGCCCACCCCTGCAAGCCAGACGTCCTTGACGGCGCTTCTGGCCAGTCCCCAGATCGCCTGCAGGACGACGGCGATGACGACAGGCTTGATGCCGTAGAGCATCCACTCCGCGGCCGGTGTCCTGCCGTACGCGACGTAGGCCCACGCAAATGCGAGGACGATGGCCGCGGCAGGCAGGATGAAGAGGATGCCGCCCACGGCGAAGCCCGCCCATCCGGCGCGTCGGAAGCCGACGTGGATCACCATCTCCGTGGAGTTCGGACCGGGGATGAGGTTCGTCGCGCCCAGGAGATCGACGAACTCCTCGTCCGTCATCCAGCGCCGGCGCACGACGACCTCCTCCCGGAGCATCGCGATGTGGACGGCCGGCCCCCCGAATGCAGTGAACCCGAGCCGCAACGCGACGCGCGCGACCTCGCAGACGTTCCGCATCCCGGAAGCGTGAGTCATGAGCGCGTGCAACGCAACCGCGCGTCGGACCCTCGCCCCACGGTGAAGCCCGCCGCGACACTTCGGCGGAGCGTAATGCCGGGACTCCCATCGACGGTGGCGAGGCGCAGTGGCGCGCTAAATGGTATGCCATTCATGTGCATGCCTCTTGCATCTCCCTATCGTCACGTGGTGCCGGGCGGTTGGCCGGCGATAGGAGCGTGAGACCAGCCATGCGTTTCTTCATTCTCTTTCTCGTTGCGGTCGCCGCCGGCTGTTCGCCGGATGCCGAACAGCCGGCGCAGACGACCACGTTTCTGATCTCCGGGCCGGAGGAAGCGGCGGCGAATGAACCGATCGAAGTGCGCCGCTTCGAAGTGACGCCGGAGACGATCAAGCACGGACAGGCCGTGACGGTGAACGTCGAGCTGGCGAAGCCGGCGCCATCGCGCGGGCTCGCGATCGACTGGCCTGCCCCGGACGGTTGGGTGCTGGCGCGGGACGTCATCGATGCCGGGCAAACGCGCATCACGAAAAGCGCGCCGGTCGGCGATTTCGACGAGCCGGGCCGCTATCGCGCGGTGTTGCGCTCGGGGCTGGACTCGGTCGCGGAAGACACGCTTTCGGTCACGGAGTGAGGTCCGGCGTCAAAAGCGAGCCCCGGCACGTGCTCGAGGAGCGCGCGCACGAATGCGAAGCAGAGATCCTCGATCCGCGCAACGCGCCACAAGCCGGGAATCTCCGGCGGCGTGCGCTCCTCGCTCTCGACGAAGATCGCGCGGCCGTGCGTCGCGGCAAAGGCAAGCGCCGGAAAGTCGGTGATGTCGTCGCCCGCGTAAACCATGCCGCGCGGCTCGTAGCGCGCGGCGATGGTCCGAAGGGCGGCGCGCTTGCCGCCGCCGCGGACGCGCACCTCGGTCACCTCACGCCCCCCGATGACGTCGAGATTGTGCTCGTCCGCCCACGAAGTCACGGCGGCAATCACGCGCTTCATCTGCTGAGGATCGCCTGCAACGTCCCGGGAGTGCAGCGCGAACGAATACTTCTTCCGTTCGATCCGAAGATCGGCGTGGAGCGCGTCGCGCGTGAGGGATGGCGGCAGTTCGGGACATCTCCGTTCCTCGGTCCACAGCACCGTCCCGTCGGGTGCGACGCATTCCAGTCCGTGTGAGCCGGCCACGATCGCGCGTACACCGCCGATGCGGCGGCGGACATCATCGACGTCGCGGCCGCTGATCACGGCCACCGCGATCTCGGGAAGCGCCGAGCAATGCTCCAGCAGGCGCGCCGCCAGCGGATGGATGCACGCCTCTTCCGGAATGGTGACGATCGGCGCGATCGTTCCGTCGAAGTCCGTGGCCAGGAGCACCGCGGTAGTGCCGGCCGAGCGCTCGTCACGCATGGGCGGTAGGCACTGGCGAGACCTCGACGAGCAGCGCTCCCTCCATCTCCTCAGGCGCAACGGATTCGAGACGCAGGATGACCGGCTGGCACGCCGGTGTCGCGAAGCGCGCGTTCAGGAGCGAGACGGGACCGGGGAGCTCCCGGCCGAGACGGACACCACACGCGTGTGGAGCCCGAGAACGTCCGCGTGCGAGCGGCTGAAGGCGCGCCGACGGTTCCGCGCGGGGAGCCTGGGCAATCTGCAGACGTGAATGAAGCAACAGGGCCTCCGTCGATTCGAGATTCGGAACGACCCGCGCTCCGCGAATGGCGGCCCGACCACTCGTCTCCTGCGGGCTGTTCGCCCGCACCCTTGTTACGACCCGAACCTTATCAGATATTGGATTGCACACCAAGCACATCCAGCCCATGCCATTCGGAACGGTCGTTGACTGCCGCGAGGTCGTGCGTCGGGCCTCCACTGCGCGCAGTGACGATCGGAGATCCCTCCTTCGATGGCACCGGTCGTTGCGCGCCCGAGCGAACACGTCTGGTGAAACCCTGAATGGCGTGCTTCGCCGCACAGTACGCGGCCTGCAGCGGAATGCCGCGGTACGCGAGCGCCGACCCCACCTGCACGATCGTGCCGCGGTCGCGGGGGACCATGCGGCGCAGCGCGGCCATCGTGCCGTACGCGCAGCCGAGGAACGTCACCTCGGTGACGCGGCGCAGCTCGCCCGGATGGAGCTCGAGAACCGGAGCGAACACGGAGGCCATCGCGTTGTTGATCCAGATGTCGATCGGTCCGAACGTGCTCTCGACACGTTCCGCGGCGCGCTCCACCGCATCCGGCGGCGGTCGAGGACCTGCTGCCGCAGCATCCCGGCTATCGCTGGCTGCGCGC
>JBDTOZ010000040.1:0-7570 GCA_039932995.1 Acidobacteriota bacterium
CGGTGGCGATTAGAATCTCGGCGATGCCCTCTCTTCGCCAGCATCTCGGTGCGCTCGTCCATGATTGGCCTCGTTTCGTGCGCCACGTGAGAGGAGACTGGCCGCGGATTCGCAACCGTGCGGAGCCGATCACCAGAGATGGTCGTGGTGTGCGCTGTGACTGGGTCTTCTCCCGCGATCTCTACATCACCCAGCAGTATCCGTCCGCGGCGCGCGAGCTCATGCGCCGCGCGTTCGGGCAGTGGCCGATCACGCTGCGTGAGGACCCTGTCCTCACCGCGAATCCGGAGGTCTCGTTCATCATCGGGCACCGCGGAATGGCCCGTCTCCCGAATCTCCTGGCCACGTTGCGCAGCATTGCCGGCCAACGGGACGTGGCCGTGGAATGCATCGTCGTCGAGCAGTCCGCGGAACGGGAGGTCGAGGGGCTCCTCCCCTCGTGGGTCCGTTATGTCCACACGCCGGTCAGCCCGGGTGTCGACTACTGCCGATCCGCTACGTTCAACGTTGGGGTGGAGGTGTCCCGCGGCGCCGTGCTGATCGCGCACGACAACGACATGCTGGTCCCGGAGCGTTGGGCTCTCGAAGTGCTGGCCCGCGCTCGAGAGGGCTGGCATTTCATCGACCCGAAGCGCTTCATTTTCTATCTGTCCGAGGAGGACAGCGCGGAGATCTTCCGGGGCCGGGCGATCCCGATGACCGGGACTTCCATCGTCGTGGAGAACCTCAAGGGCGGTTCCGTCGCGGCCACTCCGGATGCCTACCGCGCCATCGGTGGATTCGACGAAGACTTTGTTGGCTGGGGTGGGGAGGATCTCGAGTTCTGGGAGCGCGCCCGCGCGCACGGCGGAGTGTACGAGTTCGGGTATCTGCCGCTGATTCACCTCTGGCACGCTCCGCAGCCCGGCAAGGTGAATCAAGCCGCCGCGCCGGCGATGCTGCGCTACGACGAGGTCAGCCGAATGGCGCCGGAAGAGAGGATCGCTCTGCTGCGCTCGCGAAATTTCTCGAACGTGAAGTAGTCCAGACCTTCCGGCACGCGGCGCGCGGGTCCATGGGCCAGCGTCTCGAGAATCGCGGCGCGGATCTCGGCGGGATTGGTCGGGTCGACCAGCCGGCCCAGGAGACCCTCACGGAGGGCTTCACGCCCGCCGTCCACCTTGCTGCCGATGACCGGGACGCCGCTGGCCAGAGCTTCCAGGAAGACGAACCCGAATCCTTCGCCGCGGCTGGGCATCACGTAAGCGTCGGCCAGGCTGTAAAGATCCGGCTTGTCCGCTTCCGGAAAGAGTCCGGTGAAGACGACCCGGCCGGACACGCCAAGGGCCTGCGCCTTCTGTTGCAGCCGGACGCCGTCGGCGCCGCCGCCCGCAATCATGTAGACCACGTCCTGGGGCAGGTCGGGAAGCACCTCCAGCACTTCGTCGAATCCCTTCGAGCGCTCATCGGCATCGAGCCGGCCCACGGTGAGCAGCACGCGTTTGCCCTGCAACCGATGACGCTCCACGAGATCGGCGCGCCTCGGGCGAATCCCATAGTCCTCGATCCGGATGGGCAGGGGCAGGACGAAGGCCGGGCCCGTGTAGCCGGACCAGCCGAGCAAGCGGTCCCGTGTCACGGCGCTCACGGCCACGATGCCCCGGCACTTGGCGAGCGTCGCGCGGCGGCGCTTCCACACCTCCACGCCGTGCGCGACGAGCAGCGGATTGCCGAAGGCCACCGGCAGCAGGTTCACGTGCATGGCGATCACCAGATCGAACCGGGCCCGGCGAGCCGCGGCCAAGGCGCGCAGGTAGGAGAGCGGTCCCTGCGCAGCGCGTCCGACGAAGGTCACGTGCGGAGGAATCGGCTGGAGCTCACCTCGCACGAGGCGGGGGATCACGGTGATCTCGTGCTCCTCCAGCGCGGCGCAGAGATCGCGCGTGAGTTGCGCGATGCCGCCGTGGCCTCCGTAGGCATCGGTGGCCAGCACCAGGATCCTCACGCGAACGACTCCCAGACCCGGCGCGCCCAACTGCGCATGCGTGTGCTCGTCCCGTCTGCCGGGAGGTTCGCCCAGGAGCGCATCGGCACGAAGAAGCCGGTCTTTTTGCGGAGACGCAAATAGTCGGGCAGCGTCGCGCCGAGAGTGGACTTGTTCCGTTCCCGGAGGAGCAGCGGGGCGAGCTGGCGGAGCAGGAACGCGTCCACCAATGGCGTGCGCACTTCCACGGAGTGAGCCATGCTGGCCCAGTCGGCATCGCGAAGGAGCTGGTTGCGCATGTAGAGCGAAGCTTCGAGTGTGGCCACCCTGCCGAAGGGAGTGCCGGGATCCGGCACCAGCACGCGGTCCATATGCGCCAGCGGCTGCAGGCGCTCCAGTCCCTCCCGGGACATCTCCGGGCCGAGGAGAGAGGGAAGGTCGTCCGGGAGAAAAAGACCGCGTTGCAGAAAATACGCGGCGCCGTAGCTGGGGCCATAGCGGCCGACGAGGCGCGCCTTGGGATGGCGGCTCAGGAGACGCGCGGCGGTGGCGGCGATGGGAGACTGTGCCAGACGGACCATGCGGGGCACGTTGCGGAAGGAAGGGTAGCCGCCAAAGAGCTCATCGCCGCCGAGGCCCGAAAGCGCGACTTTGATGCCCGCCTCGTGCACGGCCTTGCTGATGAACCATGTATTCACACCGTCGATCGACGGCTGATCCATGCGCTCCAGGAGCCGCGGCAGGTCGGCGGTGAACTCTTCCCGTCCGACGACGCGCGTGGTCTGCCGCGTTCCGAGCTCGCGCGCGAATCGTTCGGCCAGTGGGGCCTCGCTGAATTCGGTGAACGAGAGGGTGAACGTGTGCAGCGCGGTGTGACGCGCGGCGATCTGGGCGATGGCCGACGAGTCGATGCCGGCGGAGAGAAAGAGGCCCACGGGGACGTCGCTGACCAGATGCTGCCGCACCGATTCCTCGATGCGCTCGCGCACGAGAACCGCGGGCTCGACGAGCACGGACTCATCCTGGGCACGCCGGAAGATCTCGCCGATGGAAAAATGGCGGCGGACATCGCGAATGCCGTTTTCGTCGGCGAAGAAACAGGTCCCGGCCTCCACGGCCCGGATGTCCCGATCCGTCGTGAACGGTTCGGGGACGGATCCGGTGAGGAAGAATCCGGCCGCGGCGGCTGGATCGAGCGCGCCGGAAACGCCACCTCCCGAGCGGAGGGCCTTCACCTCCGAGGCCAGCCGCAGAGTGGCGCCGTCGTCGGCCAGGTAGAGCGGCTTGATGCCGTACGGGTCGCGGGCCACGAACAGCGTGCGCGCACGCGTGTCCCACAGTGCGAACGCGTACATTCCTCGCAGGAGACCGAGCATGCGTTCTCCGTCGCGCCGGTACAGCTCCAGCAGAACCTCGGTGTCGCTATGCGAGTGGAACTGTGCCCCACCGCGCTCGAGGGAGTCGCGCAGCTCGCCGTAGTTGTAGATCTCGCCGTTGAAGACGATCACCAGCTCGCGGGCGCGGTCCCACATCGGCTGCGCACCTTCATCGGAGAGATCGATGATGGCCAGCCGCCGGCTGCCCAACCCCACCCGTTCATCAGGCGAGACCCACGTGCCACCGGCGTCGGGCCCCCGCGGGATCATGCGCGTGACGATGGCTTCGAGCTCCTGTCGCCGAATGCCGGCAGCCCGATAGGCGAACAGCGCGGTGATCCCACACATGGAGGGGGCATTCTAGTGGGTTGGCGGTTGCCGGTTGGCGGTTGGCGGAGCGCAACGTTCCATCGCGCGCGCTCGTCGACACAACGGTCAAGCAGGCAGGACGAACGGAGCGCCGGCGTCCCGCCGGCTGGCTCGCAGGCGTCCTCGCCTACGAGTGTCCACGGAGCGATGAGTATCCGGGCGGCGAAGACGCCCGCCCATCGCGGGTCTACCTCTTCCGCACCACGACCGGCTCGTGCCGGGCCAGCATGCGTGCACGGAGAGTGGGGTGACTGACGACGTCCCATCCGCGTTTGGCGAAATAGAGCGCGGCGGCGTGCGGGTCCATGCTGGTGAAGGCATCACTGTCCGTGCCGAGGTACTCGGTCAGGTTGGGCTGAAGTCGCTTGTATTCGAAGGCGGGGATGCGCACCCGTGCGCGCAGTTCGCGCCAGATGCGCTCCGGCATTTCGAACAGCGCGCGCCAGAGGAGGGCGTTGCGGAACGGGATCAGCGCTTTGCGGAACTTCTGCAGCGGGCGCAGCACCGAGTACGCGCGGAACTCCAGACCTTCGGCGGCCCAGGGCCGGCAATGCCAGGCCGGCGCCAGGAGGGCCATGCCGCCGGGGCGCAGCACCCGCTCCACCTCCGCCAGGACACGCTCGGGGTGAGGCACGTGCTCGAGTGCGGCCCAACTGAAGAGAAAGCCGATCGAGTCGTTGGCGAAAGGGAGCTTCTCCATGTCGCCTTGCACGGCTCGGGTCGGAATCGCAGGGAGCGGCGCGAACGCGAGATCGAGGCCGATGTGTCCCTGGGCCGCACCCGCCAGCTTGCCGCGTCCGCATCCCAATTCCAGGCTTGGCCCGTGTGCGCTTGCAGACCACTCCCGGGTCACGCGCTCCTGCTCCGGCATTTCGTCACGACCCCAGCGCGCGGGATCGGCCGAATCGTAGAAGTCGCGTGCCCCGGCGCTCATGAACCGGACTTCTTGCGAGGCAGGTAACGGAGGACCATCAGGGCCAGCAGCGCCAGTGCCGCGGTGGAATAGCCGATGATCTTCGTGTCCTGAATCACCGTCATGACCGCGGAGGCGGCGAAGAGAAGGGTCACCAGCCAGATGCCGGCAATGGCTTTGCCGGGACTGCCATAGCGTGCCACGAGGATGTGATGGATGTGGCGGCGGTCCGCGGTGAACACGCGCGAGACCCGCGAACCGAGCGAGGTCGCGGCCTCTCCTCCGAAGCGCTGCTTCATCACGATCAGGGTGTCGATCACCGGCAGCGCGAGAGCCAGCATCGGTCCGCCGAGCAACAGCGCCGTGGGCGACTTGCTGGGACGGGCGATCGAGCCGGCGGCCAGCAGCAGCCCGATGAACAGCGCCCCGGTGTCGCCCATGAAGATCCTGGCCGGCGGTTTGTTCCACGGATAGAAGCCCACCAGGCTTCCCGTGAGCGCGGCCATGATCACCAGCGAGAACACATCGTTGCGGAGGAGAGCGATGATCGTGAACGAGGCGGCGATGGTGATGGACACCACGGTGGCCAGGGAATCCATGCCGTCGATGAAGTTCATCGCGTTCATCACGCCGACGATCCAGAGCACGGACGCGATCGAGCCGAGGATGCCCAGATGGAAGACCTGTCCGGCCAGCGAGATCTCGTTGAAGGAGAATCCGAAGGCCACCAGGATCGAGGCCGCGGCGAACTGGACCACGAACTTCTGCGAGGCGTTCGTGCCGATCAGGTCGTCGTAGACGCCCAGTCCGATGACGAGCGATCCGCTGGCCAGGACGGCGAAGAGGTAGGAGAGGTTCTTCGTGACCAGGTCCGCGGCCCGGACGTTCGCGGCCAGGAGGAGCAGGGGAAAGCCGAAGGCGAAGATGATGGCGATCCCGCCCAGCCGGGGCGTGGCCACCGCGTGCAGCTTGCGCTCTCCCGGTTCATCGACCAGGCCGATGCGCTGCGCGCCTCTCCTCACGATGGCCGTGGCCACATACGAGGTGAGTGCACTGCAGACGAAGAGGAGCAGCAGTGGCGCGTACAGGTCGGACATCGCGCAGCGGGAAGGATAGCAGGTGAAGAGTCCGCCGCGCGCAACTGCCATGGCCGGCTTCCCCGGTGGTCGGCTCCTCAGCCGCATCACATAGAATGCCCCCGCGCAGCAGCCGCCTCTTTCTCCCGGCGACTGCCCACTGCGTACTGCCGACGGGAGTTGGCGACTAGAGCTTTGAAGGAGCGTGCATGGCTGAACTTCCCGGAATCGAGCGCGAGACCCTGGACGTCGACGTGGTCATCGTCGGCGCGGGGCCGGCCGGACTGGCGGCGGCGTACAAGCTCGCGGAATTGATTCGTGTGCACAACGAGTCCGACGCGGAGAAAAAGCTCGAGGGACTCTCCATCGCCTTGCTGGAAAAGGGAAAAGAGATCGGCGCGCACGGCATCTCCGGCGCGGTCATGGATCCGCGCGGCATCGCCGAGCTGATGCCGGACTGGCTGGAGCGCGGTTGCCCGATCGAGTCGCCGGTCAACTCCGACGCGTTCTGGTTTCTCACCGAGAAACACAAGCTGGCTGCCCCGATCATGCCGCCGCCGCTGCAGAACCATGGCAACTACGTGATCTCGCTGGGCGAGATGGTGCGCTGGATGGCCCCGATCGTTGGGGAGATGGGCGTGGATCTCTTCCCGGAATTCGCCGCCTCGCGCGTGCTCGTCGAAGATGGACGGGTCGTGGGCGTGCGTACCGGCGACAAGGGCATCGACAAACAGGGGAACGCCAAGCCCAACTTCGAGCCCGGCGTCGACGTGCGCGCCAACCTGACCATCCTCGCCGAGGGTCCCCGTGGCACGCTCGCCAAACAGCTCACGGGCATCTTCAACCTCGAAGAGGGGAAGCTCCCGCAGGTCTATTCGGTCGGCGTCAAAGAGCTCTGGCAGCTCCCCGACGACCGCTTTCCCGCGGGCAAAGTCATTCACACCCTCGGCTTCCCGCTGGACAGCGACACCTTCGGCGGCGCGTTTCTCTATGGGATGAAGGACCGCATCGTCGACATCGGTCTGGTGGTCGGGCTCGACTACAAGAACCCCACGCTCGATCCGCACAATGAGCTGCAACGCCTCAAGCTCCACCCCTCCATTCAGGAGATTCTCCGCGGGGGGAAGATGATCTCCGCCGGCGCGAAAGCCATCCCCGAGGGCGGCTATTACGCGATGCCGAAGCTCTACGGCGACGGCTTCATGATCCTGGGCGACTCGGGCGGTTTCCTGAACGGGGCTCGTCTCAAGGGCATCCACCTGGCCATCAAGTCCGGCATCCTCGCCGCCGAGACCGCATTTCAGGCGCTGCTCGGTGAGGACACGTCCGCGAGCCGGCTCGGGGAGTACGACGCCCTGTTCGAAGCCTCATGGGCGAAGGAAGAGCTGTGGAAAGAGCGGAACTTTCACCAGGCCTTCGAATACGGCCAGATGGCGGGCCTCTTCAATGCAGGGGCCGGCATCGTCACCGGAGGTCGTGGTTTCGGCGTGGCCGACCGGCTTGAAGGACACGCCGGTCACGAGCGCATGGTGCGCATCAAGCGCTATTTCGGTTCCGACGACCCCCATCCGCCGGAGAAGATCAAGTACGACGGCCAGTACACGTTCGACAAGGTCACGAACGTCTACAACGGCGGCGTGCTCCATGAAGAGAACCAGCCGCCCCATCTGCTGATCGCGGACACGGAAGTCTGCATTACGCGTTGCACCGAAGAGTACGGAAACCCCTGCTATCACTTCTGTCCCGCGCAAGTCTACGAGCCGCAGCCGACAGCGGACGGTCGTGGGAAAGTGCCGTTCCTCAACTTCACCAACTGCTTCCACTGCAAGACCTGCGACATCATGGACCCGTACCAGGTCATCACCTGGGTGCC
>JBDTOZ010000041.1:0-5629 GCA_039932995.1 Acidobacteriota bacterium
TGACGACAACCTTCATCAAACTACGAAAACTGAAATCCGTGGCGGGTCACGACGAGTTCCTGCATGCTCCCGCCAACCGCCAACCGCCAACCGCAACCTACCTCATATCCTTGGCGATGATCTGTTCGCGGGCGAAGCCGCTGACGTTGGAGATCTGGTCGACCACGCCGACGGAGATCTTGTTCAGGCCCTTCTCCATCAGGAGCTCGAGCGTGTACGTATAGAACTTGCCGCTGAGGTTTTTCACTTCGGCGGCCGGGACGTAGAGCTGATGGGCTTTCCGGGCCACGTCGGAGAGGTCGTTGTCTTTGTTGGCCACGACCACGTAGACATCGAAGCCACCGGCGTATTCGGCGTCTCCCTGAGGCAGGAGCGTGAGCGCCTGCATGGGGATCAGCACGTCGATGGGCACGTGATAGTAGCCATCATCGGTCGGGCGGGGAGAGCCGATCCGCGCCAGGATGCCCAGGTCATTGGACTTGCCGCGGTAGAGGAGGTTGGCGATGACGCGGTCATTCATCTCCGCATAGACCGATTTTTCGACGAAGGTCTGGCGGTTACGAACGCGGTAATCCCGGTTCTTGACCTTGACGCGCAGGGCGCGCTGGCGGTCGACCCGCTCGGTGCCGGCGCGATAGCCGAGGGAGTAGTAGGAGTCGAGGTCCTTCTTGATGCGGTCGAAGGCGGCCGTGAAGTTGTTGGTCTGCACGGAGGCAATGCCGCCGGTCATGTCGGCCATGAGCTGCATCGACTCGGTGGTGTTGGTGATGGCCGCGTTGCTGACGATCGGGGACGTGGGCTGGTTGTTCTCGGCGGACATGTCCGAGTCGCCGGTCAGGCCTCCGGCGTGGATGGTGTACATGGTGATGCCGTTGGCGTTGGCGGTCTTGGCCACGGACTGGATGAGCTGAGCCCCGTCGAAGGTCATGCCCTCGAGCATGGTCGATCCGACGTTCTGCCAGTTCTTGTCGCGCCCGACGTCGTCCACGAAGTAGAAGAGCTCGCGGCCGGGCTGCATGGGGAAGCCTTCGCTGGTGAGCACCAGGATCTTCTTCCCGTCCACGCCGGCCAGCGTGGTCATGAGGGCGTTGATCGAGGCCACGCTCTGGCGGAGGTCGTGCTCGACCGATGACGCGTACGAACGCGCCGTGGCCACGGCGTCCTGGTAGGACGTGGCGTCGCGCACGCGATCCTCGGCGGAGCGGCGCTCGCTGCGGTTGGCCACGCCCATTCCGGACTCGCGCTGCAATCCGTCGAACGTGTCCGTGATCTGCTTGGCGTCACGCGTGAACTGCACGCGCACCTTCATGCTCCGGTTGTACGTGGCGATCATGGCCTCGTCCCCGGGACGCATGACCGTGTTCACGAACTCCTTCATCTTCTGGAAGACGCGGTTGCGGTTGAAGGGCGAGAGGGAAAGGTTGTCGACGTAGAAGATGATCCGCCGCTTCATGTTCTCGGGCGTTTCCACCCGCTTTGCCTCGGCGGTGGTGGGCGCCGGCTCCGGCACCTCGCCGACCACATTCTTGGCCTGCGTGCCCTGGACTTCGTAGAAGTTCGTGATCGGCTTGGCCACGTTGTTCTCGAAGATCTCGAAGTCTTCCTTGGTCAGGTTCGGAACGGGGTTGCCTCGTTTGTCCGTGACCACGACGTCGACGTTGATGAGACGCACGTCGATGTTCTCGACCAGCTTCGGGAGCTCGGGCTCCTGGTTCTTGTTGTTCTGCGCCGGCGCCGGCAGCGCGAGGGCGGCGGCGAGTGCCACTACGAGGATACGTTTCAAACCTGGCCTCCGGAGAATGGACAGTGTGCCGTGAACAGTCCGCAGGGATCGGATTTCCTGCGGACTGCTCGCGGCGACCTGCCGACTCAGTTCTGACGAATCGGGTCGAGGTCACGTTACGCATGCCTGCAATGGCGCGCTCCGTGCGAAAATACAGGACCGCCGAGGGAAACCCCGGCGCCAGTCGAAAATTTCCATGCGAGCTCCCGGACAAGTGCCGACGCCCAAACAAGATCCGTTGTCTTTTGCGAAGATGGCCGGAGGAGGCAACGACTTCGTCGTCATCGATCACCGGACGGCCAAGATCGCGGACCCGTCCGGTCTGGCCCGGCGCATCTGTACGAGGGCCGTCTCGGTGGGGGCGGACGGGCTGATCCTCCTGGAAAGCTCCGCGCGGGCCACGTTCCGGATGCGGTACTACAACGCCGACGGGTCGGACGGCGCCTTCTGCGGAAACGGCACCCGCTGCGCGGCCCGCTTTGCGTTTCTCAACGTGATCGCGGGCCGGCGCATGACCATCGAGACCGATGCCGGCATCGTCGGCGCCGAGATCTCCGAGGGCGGCCAGGTCACGCTGGCGTTGCCGGCTCCCCATGCCTTTCGCGCGCAACGACCCCTGGCGGTCGGCCCGCAGATCGTGCACGGCAGCTCGCTCATGGTGGGCGTGCCGCATTACGTGGTCTTCCTCAAAGGCGACCTCTGGTCACAGAACATCAACCCGCTGGGAAGCGCCATCCGCAAGCATCCGGACCTGGCCGGGGAGGGCGGCGCCAACGTGAACTTCGTCGTGGTCCGCGACGAACACGCCATCGAAGTGCGCACCTGGGAGCGCGGCGTGGAAGGGGAGACGCTCGCTTGCGGCTCGGGCGTGGTGGCTTCGGCGGTGACCAGTGCGCTGTTCGGCAGGGTCCAGTCGCCCGTGGCCGTGCGCACGCGCAGCGGCATCACCCTGGAAGTCTCGTTCGCCGTGCTTCAGGGCGAAGGGTTTTCCACGGCCGTGGAGAGTGGTCACGTCAAGGACGTGCGTCTCAAGGGTGACGCGCGGCTCATCTATCGCGCTACCATCACGCCCGAGACGCTCGAGGGGTTCGACCCGGACTTCGTCCGCGACCCGGCCGCGGGCGTCACGGTCGCCTGATTTGGAGAACCTTCGCTGGATAGCCGCCGCGGCGCTCTCGGCGCTCGCTTGCCACGTTGCCGTTCAGCACGCGACGCCGATCGATCGCGCCCTCCCATTCCTCGCTCTGGTCGTGACGTTCCTGGCCTGGCGGACGTACCCCGCGTTGATGCTGTCCGCGCCGCTGCTGGTCCTCGCTGAGATGATCTTTCCCCTGGAGCCGGTGCGCCTGCTCGCGCTCGGGGTGGTGATGGCGGGGACGTTCATGATCGGAGTGGCGAGTGACGTCGAGCGCGACCATGCGTCGCCGGAGGCGAACGGAGCGCCGGTGTCCCGCGGGCGCTCCGGGACGATGATCGCCGTCGCGCTGCTGGCTCTGCTGGTGCTCCGCTGGATTCCCATTGCAAACGTGCAGTTCGGGCGCGAGCTCCTCCTCTTGGCGATGGCTGCGGCCACCGTGGCCGTGCTCGGCCACACCCCGTTCGCCGTGACCGTGGCCGTGCTCGTGGCCTTCGTCACTCCCGCCGTTCCCTTGCGGACGCTGGCCCTGCCGTTTGCCGTGCTGGGCGTGGCGGCGCTGGCCCGGCTCTTTGGCATGCCGCGTCTGCGGTGGACCTGGGCCTCGGCGCTCGTGCTCGGGTTCGTGATGCTCTTCTTTCCCTGGAGCGGAATCGTGGCGCGGGCCTTTCCCTACTTTCTGCGCAAGGTCCCGCCGCCATCGGAGCGGACGTACATCGCCAACGCTCTCTCCGCGCAACGCTCGGTGGTCTACGACGTTCCCTCGGGCGCGCGGTCGGTCATTCTGTCCGGCGCCAACGTGGCCCGCCTGCGTCGCGGCGCGCTGCTCGGGCGCATCGAGCCGGGAGCCATCGCCGTGCGTGTGGGCGACGTCGCGGACTGGGGCTACATGCGCCGCGACCATTTCTATGAGGCGCACAATCCGCTGCCCCGCGACGCCGCGGGGAGGATCCGGGACTATGGATACCTGGCCTGGGTGGATGGGGCGGGCCGTGTGGCGTTGCCGCGCGGAGCGCGCACGATCCGTGTAACGGCCGCGGCCTCGCTGCCGCGGGGCGCCTCGCTGCAGGTCGAAGGGTTCGAGTGATCGTCGCCACCGTTCTGGCGTTGATGGCTCTGCCGCTGCTCGTTCTTCGCGGACGGACGCTGCGGACCTACCTGGCCACCGACCTCACGACCTGGCTCCTGGCGTGGCTGGTGTGGCGTCGCGTCGAAGGATTCGATCCTCACTTCGGGCTCGTGTTGCTGGCAGTCATCAAACTCGCAACCTTCTCATCCTTTCTGGCCGTGGGACGGCAGGTTCGCTGGTCGGTCAATCGCGCGGCCTTGCTCGCCGCCATCGTGTACGGCATCACCATTCCGGCCATGCTCCAGGCTCCGATCGACGGGGACGAGCCGTTCTATCTGCTGGTGACGCGCTCCATCGTGCGCGATCACGATCTCGATCTCGCCAACCAGTACGCCGCGCATGCGGGAGCGGACTGGAAGCGCCCCGATCTCGTTCCGCAGTTCAACGATCCGCGCGGTGCCCATGGGGAGCAGTACTCACGTCACGAGCCGTTTCTCTCGCTGCTCATGGTGCCCGGCTACTTCCTGGCCGGGCTCTATGGCGCGCTGGCGACGATCGGGCTGTTCGGGGTGCTCCTGGTCCGTTCGACGTTGCGCTGGATGGAGGACGAAGGAGTCTCCAGCGCTACGGCCCGGGCCGTGTTTCCGCTGTTCGCATTCGGAACGCCGGTGCTGTTCTACGCCACCCGAATCTGGCCCGAGGTGCCGGCGGCATTCTTTTTCGTGGAGGCGTTGCGGGGCGTGCGCGAGCAGCGGGCCAAGAGATGGATTCCGGCACTCCTCGGGTTGGTGCTGCTGAAGCTGCGATTCGTCCTGGTGGCAGTGGGAATCGTTGCCAGTGGCCTGCGAAGAGGATGGGGGCCCAGGCGAGGCTCCTCCGCCAACCGGACGCGCACCCTCGTCCTCGCCTTCGCGGTGATCCTCGTGCCGCTGGCCGTGGTCTGGCTCATCACCGGGGATGCCACGAGCGTTCACACGTGGCGCGAGCTCCTTCCCACTTCGCCGCGAGCGTATGCGATCGGGTTCAGTGGCCTGTGGCTGGACGGCATGAGCGGCATCGCATTTCAGGCGCCGTTTTATCTCTTCGGGCTGATCGCGCTCGTCCATTGGAACAAGACCCCGGAAGGCTTTCGTACGGGGATCCTGGCCTCGTTGCTCTACGTCTTCTATCTCGTTCCGCGCGGGGAATGGTTCGGCGGCTGGGCGCCGCCGCTCCGGTATCTGGTCTTCGTGATGCCGGTCCTTGCACTGGGGATCGCGTCCGTCTGGGATCGCGTTTCCCGGGCCGCGGTGGTGATCGTCGCAGCGTGGACCCTCGGTCTCCTCGTGCATGGCCTCCGCTATCCATGGCGACTCTTCCATGAGTTCACCGGCGAGAACGCGCTCGGAGAGTGGCTGGCCGCGCACACCGGGGCCGACTTCTCGCGGCTCTTCCCCAGCTTCATCCGTTTGAACACGGCCGCCTGGTGGAGCGTGGGCGTGCTCGCGTTCTTCGTCGTGGTTCAGGGCGCAGGACGTTGGGCACAGAGCAGAGGGGCACAGAGCAGAGGGGCGCAGAGCCGAGGAACAGAGGGCGCAGCCGGTCTGGCCCCCGCCCCCCGTCCCCTGCACCCTGAGTGGATGGGTCTCTTCGCGCTCCTGAT
>JBDTOZ010000042.1:0-1897 GCA_039932995.1 Acidobacteriota bacterium
GGTTCGGCCGTTGATGCTGGAAGGTTGGGCGCTTCGGCCGTTGATGCTGGGAGGTGGGCGGTTCGGCCGTTGATGCTGGAAGGTTGGGCGCTTCGGCCGTTGATGCTGGGAGGTTGGCCGGTTCGGTGCTGACGCGCGAAGGCGCGTCGAACAAACTAGCCCCGGGCTCGGCCCGGGGGAACGAAATCGATTGGACATGCGGCCGCGAAGGCGGCCGCGACAAGGTTGCCCGAAGCGCTTGATGTCGCGAAGCGGAACGTTGTTGCGACCGCCTTCGCGGCCGCATCACATCCGACGCCCCGATTTCCCCGGGCCGAGCCCGGGGCTAGATTGTGGAACGCGCCTTCGCGCGTCACGAAATGCCCCCCCGCCAACCGCCAACCGTCAACCGCCAACCAGCAACCGTCTCCCGCCAACCAGCAACCGTCTCCCGTCAACCGCCAACCGTCAACCGCCAACCGAAAAGGAAAGGAACCATGAGCACTCCCAAGCTCGGCCCCAAAGTCCGCACCTTCCGCCGCAAGGAGCAGCTCACGCAGATCCAGCTTGCCGAGCGGCTGGAGATCTCGCCCAGCTATCTCAATCTCATCGAGCACAATCAGCGTCCGCTCCCGTCGCACCTGCTGGTGAAGCTCGCGCAGATCTTTCACGTGGAACTGGCGGCGTTCGCCGACGACTCGCATTCGCGGCTCGCCGACAACCTGCAGGAAGTCTTCGGCGATCCGCTGCTCGAAGAGCATTCGGTCAGTACCTCGGACGTGCGCGAGCTCTCCGAGAGTCCGGCCGCGGCGCGCGCGGTGATCGCGCTCTTTCACGCGTACAAGTCCAGCGTGCAGTCGATGCGCGACCTGGCCTCGCAGCTCTATGACGGGCGCGCGTTCGACGGGATGGATCCCGCGCATCTCCCCAGCGAGGAGTGCTCGGACGTCATCCAGGAAAACCTCAACTATTTTCCAGAGCTGGAGCTGGCCGCGCAGGAGCTGGTGCAACGGGCCAAGCTGGATCGCGCGGACATGTACCGCTCCCTGTCCGGCTATCTGCGCGAGCAGCACGGCGTGGAGATCTCGCTGCTGCCGGTGAGCCGCGACCGCGGACTGGTGCGTCATTACGATCCGGAGTCGCGGAGGCTCTCCCTCTCCGAGGTGCTGCCGCCGTGGAGCCGTCAGTTCCAGGTCGCGCATCAGTTGGCGCTGATCGAGGCCGTGCCGGCCATCGCCGCCATCGTGGAGCGCTCCCAGAAAAACCTCAACACGCCGGAATCGAACAAGCTCTGTCGCATCGCATTGGCCAACTACTTCGCCTCGGCCATGTTGATGCCGTACGACGAGTTTTACCGCCTGGCCGAGGAGGTGCGGTACGACATCGAGCTCCTCCAGCATCACTTCACCGCCAGTTGGGAGCAGGTCTGCCATCGCCTGACCACGCTGCGCAAGCCGGGCTCGGTGGGAGTGTCGTTCCACTTCGTGCGTGTCGACATCGCCGGCAACATCTCCAAGCGCTTCAGCGGCACCGGCATCCGCTTCGCACGCTTCTCCGGATCGTGCCCGCGCTGGGATGTGCACGCCGCCTTTCTCACCCCGGGCCGCATCCGCACGCAGCTCTCCAAGATGCCCGACGGCACCGCTTACTTCTGCATGGCCCGCACGATCCGCAAGAGCTACGGCTACGCGTCCGGCGACGCGCTCATGGCCGTCGGCATCGGCTGCCCCGTGCGCGACGCGAAGAAGCTCGTCTACGCCGACGGCTACGACCTCGGCAATCTCGAAGCGGCCGTGCCCATCGGCACGACCTGCCGCCTCTGCGAGCGCATGGACTGCGAGCAGCGCGCGTTCCCACCCCTCCAGCACGGACTCAAGGTCGACGAGAACGTGCGCGGCCGCTCCTTCTACGCCCCCGG
>JBDTOZ010000043.1:0-5748 GCA_039932995.1 Acidobacteriota bacterium
GTTGGCCTAGCCTTGGGCACGTGCGGTCGCTCCGTCGGTGCGTCCTCGCGAAAACTTTTTGCCGCGCTATACCAAGCCGTCACGGCCGCTGGCCGTTTGCCGGTCGGAGTATGCTTCCGCACCTCATGAGAAAACTGGTGATGATGTCGGCGGCCTTGGTCACGGGCTTCCTGGGCATCGCCGCGACGTTCCTGCCGCACGAGCTACTCCAACGTCTCGGCTACGCCGGCGATTCGGTGCTGCCGCTTCTGATCCAACTCCTCGGCGCCACGTATCTGGCTTTCGCCATCCTCGACTGGGTCACCAAGGACAGCCTGATCGGCGGCATCTACAACCGCCCGATCGCCCTGGCCAACCTCGTCCACTTCACAAGCGGCGCGCTGGCGCTGGCGAAGGGCGTGTTCGCGCATCCCGAGGCGGCCGTCTTCTGGCCGCTCACGGTCATCTACTGGATCCTGGCCGTGGCCTTCGCGGTGGTGACGTTCACCAGCCCGGTGAAGCCGGTGGATTGAGACTCTCGCCCGCGTGTCCTCTTCACTCGAGAAGGGCGGCAGGGAGCGGCAGGCAGCCTCTGTGGAGCGGTGGACTTTAGTCCACCGGGCACTCGCGACGCGCGTGCCGAAGCCGGGTGAGGCGCTCGGGACGGCCCGTGCCGGGAGCCTCGTTCCGTGACGCCGCCGCGACGGCAGAGGGGAGTATCTCGCAAGAGCCTGGCAGGCTAAAGCCTACCGCTCCACAGGCACGTCTCCTCCCGACCCGCGCGTGATCGATCTCCAGCGGGCCAGCGGTCCCTCGGACCGGCGAGGCCGCACTCGAGTGCGGATCTTCCTCGCGTACGATGTCCCTGATGAGGCGCGTGTGGATTGCCATCGCCGGCGGGGTCGTGGTGACGATTCTGCTCGCGTCCGGCGTGGCCGGGACGTTGGAGCTGCCGGCGCGCGATCTGGCGCTTCGGCTCCTGCCGCGGCGAGCGGCGAGCGGGACGGTCGTCGTGGCCGTCGATGAGCAGTCGCTGCGCGAGCATCGTCCCTGGCCGTGGCCTCGCGCGGACCTGGCCAGAATCGTCGAGCGTTGCGCGGACGCGGGCGCGCGGGGGGTGGTCCTGGACATCCTGCTCAGCGAGCCCCGACCCGGCGACGAGGAACTGGCGCGGGCGTTACGCCGGCTGCCGACGGCCTCGGTGGCCGTGCTCGTGGAGAACGAGCAGTGGCTCATCCCTTCGCCTCCGCTCCGCGCCGCAACGGTCATCGCGCACGGCAACTTCGAGCTCGATCACGACGGCATCCTGCGCAGCTTCGCCTCGACCAAGCAGAACGGGCAGACCGCGTACACCGCGCTGTCGCTGGAGGCGGCCTCGATGCTGCGGCGGGTCTCGGTTCCCGTGGGCCGGACCGTCGCGCCCGCGTTTCGCACGCCTCCGCACACCGTCCCGCGCGTGCGCGCCTCCGACGTGATTCACGGCCGTGCCCTCGGCGATGCGCTTCGCAACCGGATCGTCTTCGTCGGACCCACGGCCCTCGGCCTTGGCGATCGTGTCTTGACCCCGGTTTCCGACTCGCTCGCTCCCGATGCCGGCGTCACCGTCCACGCCGCGGCCACCGAGTCGCTCCTCCGCGACGAGCAGATCCGCGCGCTTTCCCCGATCACCGGCGGCGCGCTGGCGGCGGTGGCCATGGCCATCGTCCTGCACACCCATCGACGTTCGCGCGGACAGCGACTGGCGATCGCAGGACTGCTTGCCCTCTCGATCGTGGCAGGCGGACAGCTCCTGCTCGGCAGCAGTGGGCACGCGCTGCCGTTCATCACCCTGCTCGCCACGGTGGTGCTCACAGCGGCCGGTGTGGAGACCACGTCGATGAACGCGTCGCTGGAAGACATCGCCACGAAACTCGCCCAGCAGCGAGCACACGATGTTGAGTCGAAGCGCCTCCTCGCGCACGAGCTGAAGACGCCCCTGGCCTCGATGCGCAGTCTCACGCAGTTGCTCTCCGGTTTCACGCTCACGGAAGGAGAGCGGCGACGCGTGGCCGTCCTGCTGGAGGCCGAAGCGGGGAAGCTGCAGACGATGGTGGAGGCGCTGCTCGATCTGGAACGCCTGCCGCTCCGTGACTTTCACGCTTCGTCGTCCGTCATCGATCTGGGAGCTCTGGTCGCAGACAGGGTGGAGGTGCTGCGGGCCTCGGCCGGCCGGGCCGTCCACCTCACGGCCGCGCCGGACCTCTTCGTGCGCGCTGATGCGATGCTGCTGGAGCGGGTGATCGATAATCTGGTGGGCAATGCACTGAAGTACACGAAGCCGCCGATCGACGTGCGAGTGAGTGGTGTGAGCGGCGAGGTGGTGCTGGAAGTCGAAGACGGCGGCGAAGGAATCGCGGCTGCCGATCGTGAGCGGATCTTCCAGCGGTTCTTTCGCGGCTCGACCGCGGGAGGGACGGTGGGGCTTGGATTGGGATTGTCCTTGGTTGCGGAAGTGGCAAGGTGGCATGGCGGGTCGGTGGCGGCGCATGCGGGCGCGGACGGCGGCGCGCTGTTTCGCATGACCCTTCCGCGGGCCGGGAACAGGGGAGAGGTCTGATGGCGGCAGTGCTGGTGGTGGATGACGATGCCGGGATCCGCGAGAGTGCGGTGATGGCTCTGCGCAAGGTGGGACATCGCACGCTCGAGGCGGCGGACGTTCCCTCGGCGCTGGAGGTGTTGCGCGGACATCGCGTGGACGTCGTGGTCAGCGACATCTACATGCCCGGGGACGACGGGCTGACTCTGCTCAAGCACATCTCCGCACGGCCCGATCCGCCGAAGGTCATCCTCATCACCGCACGTGGGAGCATCGAGACGACGGCACTGGCGCAGCGCATCGGCGCGTTCGATTACCTGGCCAAACCGTTCGACCTCTCCGAGCTCATCGACCGCGTGGCCGCGGCCGCGCGGCGCACAGACGGCGCGCCGGCCATCGTCGAGGAGCCTCCGGCCTCGCGCATCATCGGCACACACGGCTCGATGGTCGAGATGTACAAGGCCATCTCGCGCGTGGCCCCGGCCTCGGTGCCGGTGCTCATCCGCGGCGAGAGCGGAAGCGGCAAGGAGTTGGTGGCCCAGTCGATCCACGACCTGGGCGATCGCGGCTCGGGTCCTTTCATCGCCATCAACTGCGGCGCCTTGCCCGACACACTGTTGGAGAGCGAGTTGTTCGGATCGGTGCGTGGCGCCTTTACCGATGCCCGTCATGATCGCCGCGGGGCTCTTTCGCGCGCCGACGGCGGCACGCTGTTCCTCGACGAGATCGGGGACATCTCGCCGGCCTTTCAGGTCAAGCTGCTGCGTTTCCTCCAGGACGGCATCGTCACGCCGCTGGGCTCGGAGAAGAGTCATCGCGTCTCCGTGCGCGTCGTGGCTGCCACGCACCGCGACCTGAAGCAACGGGTGGCCGAGGGCTCTTTCCGTGAGGACTTGTACTACCGCCTGGCCGGCTATGAGATTGAAGTCCCTCCGTTGCGCCAGCGCACGTCGGACATTCCGATGCTCGTCGAGCACTTCCGGCGCAGGATCGCCGAGGAGAGCAAGCGCGAGGTACCCGGGCCGACGCAGACCGTGCTCGATCTTCTGGGCGCGTACGCGTGGCCCGGCAATGTGCGTCAACTCGAACAGCTCCTGCGCCGCGTGGTCATCGATACGGGAGGACTCACCGATGCGGAGGCCATGACCGCGGTCTTGCGAGGAAGCTCGCCGCGTGAGGCCGCGGCGGGTAGCGCCGCCAGCCCGGGGCCGCCGGCCGAGGACGAGCTGGTGTCGCTGGACGAGGCGGAGCGCCGGCACATCGTGGCGGTGCTCCGCGCCACGGCCGGGAATCAGACGCAGGCGGCGTTCATTCTGGGCATCGAGCGTAAAACCCTTGCGCGCAAGCTGAAGAAGCTCGAGATTCCGATCGAGTGATGGTCCGCTGTTCTATGGAAAAATGAGAACGTCTATGAAATCAGCCGCGGTCTTTCTGAGCGCACTCGTCTCCATCAGCGCAATGGCGCAGCAACCGGCCATCGAGTACCGGTTCGACGAGGTCGAGCGCAAAGTCCTGCTCACCTCCGGCACCGCCGAAACGCGGGTCACGGCCGGGCAACGCGCGCACAGTGGCGACAAGGTGGAGACCGGCTGGTTCTCGAGGACTCTCATCGCCTCGGAGGGACACCGGGCCAGCTTCGAGCTGTTCAGCTCCACCGAGGTCACGCTGGCCAGCGATACGCCGGGCGTCATCCTCACGCTCGACCGGGGACGGATCCGCGCGGCCTTCGACAAGATCGTCGGCAGCGAGCCGCGCATTGTGAAGACGCCGGGCGCGCTCCTGGCGGTTCGCGGCACGGAGTTCGACGTGCGTGTGGACGGGAAAGGGGAGACCACGGTCGACGTCTTCGAGGGCATCGTCGAGATCCGGTCGCCTCTGCGCAACGAGCCGATGTTCGTGCGTGCAGGAGAGCAGGGGGCGTTCGGACGGGAGCGCCCGCCGTCGACGCGGCCGATGCCGGAGCAGCGCCAGCGGGAGCGTGCTCGCGAAGAAGAGCAGCGACATGGTGGAGGCAACGAGAATCGTCCTCCCGGCGAAACGCGACCGGAGCCGCACCCGGGACGAGGTGAGGGAGAGCCATCCGGAGCGCCGCCGATGAGACCGGCCAGTCCGCCGCCTCCGCCTCCCCACCGCCCGCCCGCGTCATTCTGACCCGCGTGTTCGAGTTATTTTGACTCGTGAAACAGGGTGCTCTCCTCTAGGCGAGGCGTGGCACCGCCATTGTGTCTGTGATCCCCCCAACTGACGGGCTGAACCCGCAGAAAAGGAGAAAACAGCACATGAAGAGAATCGCAATCGCAGCTCTTGCACTGATGATGACGGCGGGGATCGCCGGCGCCAACGGGCGTGGACCGGGTGGGCCGGGACCGGGCGGCAATGACGGCGGGCCGGGCGGCGGCAACACCATCGTGGCCGCGGACGGCACGATCATCGTGATGCGCGTGGTGACGGACAGCGCCACCGACACGTCGTCCACGCAGCTCGTCGCCGTGACGCCGTCGGGAGCGACCGCGTGGACCGCGACGCTGACCGGCAACCGTGACGCGCACCTCCTGCTCTCCGGCAGCAACCTGCTTTCGGTCGCCGTCACCGCGGCCACGGACACCACCGCCGCTTCCTCGATGATCACCGCGCGCTCCGTGTCGACGGGCGCCGCGGCCTGGACGACCACCCTGGCCGGCCGCATCACCGACCTCGAGCCGTTCAGCGGCGGCACCTACGCCATCGCGGTCACGCCCGCCGCCACGACGGGCGGCACCGCCACCCGCTCCCTCATCGCCATCAGCAACAGCGGCGCGACTCTCTGGACCGTTGCGTTGTAACCATCCCTTCCTCGAAGGGCGGCGCCAGCCGCCCTTTCTGAGGTTTGTCCATTGGTCGCGGGAAGTGCGCCGGGCAGAATGCCCGCGCCCCCTGGCTCATCGCGCCAACGCGCTCCGGTAAGGGGGCCGCGGGCATCCTGCCCGCGGTGGACTCTCGTCTGGTGGAGCGGTGGACACTAGTCCACCGGGCACTCGCGACGAGTGAGCCGTGAGCCATGTGAGTTTTCTCGCCACGCTCGTGCCGAGAGCCGCGAAGGGCAGAGGGCCGATCCTCGCGAGAGCGACGGTGGACTCAAGTCCACCGCTCCACTGGAGTGTGGCCATTTGACGCGGGAAGTGCGCCGGGCAGGATGCCCGCGCCCCATGGCTCAT
>JBDTOZ010000044.1:0-6908 GCA_039932995.1 Acidobacteriota bacterium
CCTCGCGAAATCAACACTTTCATTGGAGTCACTCGGAGTTCGGGCCAAACTCCAGACCGCGGGCAGAATGCCCGCGGCCCCACGCGAGTGTCGCCGCACAACGGAACGAGGGGGCCCGGGCGTCCTGCCCGGCGCGGTCCCGCGCCATCGCGCTGGCTCATCTCCGCCACGCCTCCGGCGTGAACCCGATGGCAAATGCTTCCACCGCGCAGCCGGCAAGGAGTGCGCGCGACAGAAAGTTTTCGCGAGGACGCACCGACGAAGCGACCGCACGTGCCCAAGGCTAGGCCAACCAGCGCTGCCGGCCGTGCCGGCCAACCAGCGCTGCCGGCCGTGCCGGCTAGCGACGTGAGTCTTCGAGCGCCTTGATGCGCGAGACCGTATCGCGGTAGTTGGAGTTCATGCCGTACACCTCCATGAACGACTTCTGGGCGTTCTCGGTGTCGCCGACTTCCTGATAGGCCGAGCCGAGGTCGTACAACAGACCCACATGCTCCTCCTCGATGATCTCCGGCATCTCCAGCCCCTTGCGATACCACTTGATGGCCAGTTGAGGCATGCCCTTCTCGAGGAAACAGAGTCCGAGCATCGAAGCGCATTCCACGGCGCGCTTCGGATCCTTCGAAGCCAATTGGAACTCGCCGATGGCTTCGTCGATGAGGCCCATCTCCTTGTAGGCGATCCCGAGGTTGTAGTGCGTGTCGTAGTCCTCGGAATCGAGCTGCTGCTCCACACCCTTCTTGAACTCCTTGAAAATCTCCTCGAGAGACTGCTCCTCCTCGGACAGCGAGATCGGTTCTTCGTCCTCGGCCAGCTCGGACTCCAGCTCGGCCGCCAGGTCGAAGAAGTTGTCCTCGTCCGCAAAGAGGTTCTCTTCCTGCGCGAGCGAAGGGGTGAAGGGAGCTGCGGCGACAGGCGCAGGCGTGGGGCGCGCTGGCGTCGTGATGATCAGATCGTCGTCCTCGTCCGGGATGGCGGAGAGCAGCTCGCTTTCGATCTCGTCGCGGGAGAGAAGGGACGGGCGCGGTGGGGACGGGACGGCCGCGGCCGCGGACTCCACGCGTGCGCGTCGCTCCGTGATGAGCGCGTTTCCGGGGAATCGACCTTCGAGGCTCTCCAGCTTGCGGCGGGCCTCGTCCAGGAGCTCCTGCTCGATGTAGAAATCGATCTCGCCGATCTCCTCGAGAGGAACCTCATCGTCGATGCCGAGCTGTTCGAGGTCGAACAAGGAGTCGTCTTCAGCGGAGCCCGCCGGGAGCGAGGAGGCGCCCATCTCATCGAGTGCTGCCGGTGACTCCAGCTCGGGGGCGAATTCAGGCTGGGCGGAGAACGAGAACTCCTCCACTGGTTCCGCTGCGGGGGCGGGCGGAACAGGCTCCTCGAACATCGACTGCTCGAAGGTCCTCTCTGAAGGGGCCGGCTCGTCGAACGTGATCTCGCCGGCCGTCTCGTCGAAGGACAAGCCTTCGAACGCAGGTTCGGGGAAGGTCACCTCCTCGAGTGCGGGCGGAGGGAAAGAGAACTCGGCGGCCGGCTCCGAAAAGGACAGCTCGTCGACGACGGACTCCCCGAACGAGATCTCGGGCAGCTCTTCCGCGGTTGGAGTTTCGAGCGTGAAGTCCGATGTCTCCTCGACGGTGAGAGCGGGCGCCACGTCGGGCTCGTCGATCTCGAGGTCGATCTCCGGCTCCTGCTCGTCGAGGTCGAAGGTCAGCTCCTCCTCGGCGCCGGAGCCGCCGAAATCGAACTCCACCTCCGTCGCAGGCGGTGGGGGCGGGGGCGCGGCGGGGATCGGCGTCGAGACCGTGCGCCGCGGTGCTGCGACCTCCGGCTCCAGAGTGTGACCGCGGGTGAGGAACTCGTTTCGGACCGCGTTGATCGAGCCCGTCTCTCCCTTTTCCTCGAGCTGGGCGACGTAGGCCTGCGCGGCCACGCGCGCACTGTCGACGTCTCCCTCTTCCAGAAGAATGCGGAAGAGGCGCTCATGGGCGGTGAGATTCTTCGGTGCCCGTTCCAGCACCGTGCGCAGGTGCTCGGCGGCTTTCTCCGCGAGGCCATACTTCGCGAAGACTTCCGCCTCGGTCAGGTGCTCGGTGATGAAGTCGAGATCGTCGCTCGTCTCGGAGAGATCGGCGGCCGCGAGCTCGACGGCCGGTTGCAGCCGCTGAGGCGGCGGGGGAGCGATTGGGGGAAGCGGTGCCAGTGGCCGTCGCACGGGGTGGTCAGGCTCGAGCGAGAGATCGAGCTCGATCGCGGGCGATTCATCGAAGTCGAAGGTGAGATCGGGCTCAGAGAGGCTGGAGACATCGAAGGAAGGCGCCGGCTCTTCGATCTCGAGAGACGGCAGGCGGGGCGCCGGTGGGGACGAGGCCGGAGCGCCCTGTCCCATCTGTTGCCGGACGAACTGGAGCTTGTTGCGATGTTGTGCGTTCTGCGGCTCGCGCTGGATCAGCCGTTCCAGGACTTTGGCTGCCTCGTCGAACGTCCGCCTGCCGATGTGTGCCTCGGCCAGGCTGTTCATCGAGGCCAGGATGTTGGTCTCCTCGTTCAAGCGCGTGTAGACGCCGACCAGCCGTTCCAGCGTCGGTGCGTGATTGGGATTCACGCGCAGGACGCGATTGAGCAGCTCGATGGCGGAGTTTCGTTCTCCGCGGCCGAGGAAGCGCTCCACGAGGGGAGCGAGCATCTCCACGGCGCGGTCCGCGTCGTTCTGCTTGAGATACAGCTCGGCCAGCGTGTCGCGGACCGAGGCCTCGTTCGGGTCGGCGGCGGTGGCGCGCTCGAGTGTGATGCGCGCGCCTGCCGTGTCGCCGCGGCCCAGTTGGATTCGGCCGAGCATGGCCAAGAGGCGAGGATTGTCGCGATTGCCTTCCAGCGCCGCGTCGATCACCTGCCGGGCGTTCTCGAAGTCCTTCGCTTCCAGCAGAGCCGTGACCAGCGAGTCGACCAGCTCGGTATTGCGCGGGTCGATCTTGAGCGCCTTGCGGAAGACCTGCACGGCCTCGTCCAGCATGCCCCGTTTGAGCAGCATCCGCCCGACGCGGTCGTACTCCTTGAGTGCCTCGCCGGTCTTGTTGACCTGCGAGTAGAGGTCGGCCAGCTTGACGTGGACGTTGATCGCGTTCGGATCGAGGTCCGAGATCTTGCGGTAGATGAGCAGGGCGTTGTTGGGGTCGCCGTGCTTGAGGTAGTAGTCGGCCAGGACCTGGTACTGGCTCTTGGCCTCCATGGCCAGACCCTGTTTGGCGTACAGGTCGGCCAGCTTGGCGTAGATGTCGAGCTTGGAGGGATCGAGCTTGTTGATCTTCTTGAAGATCGCAATCGCTTTGAGGAAGAAGCCGTCCTTGGAGTAGTGATCGGCAATCTTGCCGAAGACCTTCACGGCCTCGTCATTGCGATTGATGCGCACCCACAGATCGCCGATGCGATTGAGGGTATTCACGTCGTTCGGGTTGTCTTCGAGGAGGCGCTCGTACTCCTTGATCGCGGGCTCGATCTTTCCCTTGGCGACGAGCTTTTCCGCGCTCGCGATGACTTTATCGCGTTGAACCGCCATGTCCCTCGCTATTGCCGAAAAAGCAGCCTCGGCTCCTCCACCCCGTCGAATGTTCTGCGATGGATCGGGCTCGGACCGTATGTTCTCAGCGCGGCCTGATGTCCCTCTGTTGCGTAACCCCGATTGTGCTTGAAATCGTAAACGGGGTAACGCTCATGATACGACTCCATCAACAGATCGCGATAGACCTTCGCCACGATCGATGCCGCGGCGATGGAGACGCTCCGGCGATCACCCTGGATGATCGGCACCTGGGGCATCTCCAAATCCTCGAGGATCACCGCGTCCGCGAGGAGCACGTCGGGGCGGACCGAGAGGTCCTCGACGGCATGACGCATGGCCAGTTTGCTGGCCCGGAGGATGTTGATCCGGTCGATGGTCGCGGCCTCCACCACCCCCACCGAGACCGAGCGGGCACGGGCCAGGATCAGCCTGCAGATGCCGATCCGGTCGTCATGATCCACGAGTTTGGAGTCATTGACCCCGAAGAGCGTGGGGTCGGAAGAAAGCACCACGCACGCGGCCACGACCGGGCCGGCCAGGCAGCCGCGCCCCACTTCGTCCGTGCCGGCGATGGCCCGAAAACCGAAATCGCGGAGCCTGCGCTCCATCACCGACATCTCGGCGACGCGCGCGAGCTCCGCGAAAAGGCAATCGTGGAGACGTTCGTCCGGGGTGCGCTTAGCGCGAGCGCTTTTCTTCGATGCGCGCTGCTTTCCCGCGGAGATCCCGGAGGTAATAGAGCTTTGCGCGACGGACCCGGCCATGACGTTCCACCTCGATCTTATCGATGGTTGGAGAATACAGCGGGAACATGCGCTCCACACCCACTCCGCCCGAGATCTTGCGGACCGTGAACATCTGCCGCGTTCCGCCACCGCGGCGGGAGATGACGACACCCTGGAAGATCTGGATGCGCTCTTTGTCGCCTTCCTTGACCTTCACGTGAACCTTGATCGTGTCTCCCGGCGAGAAGGCCGGCAGGTCGGTCCGCTTGATCTCGGCCGACTCGACCATTTTCATGATTTCCATTGCTCTGCTCCGTTTCTGAAAAAGCGGGTAAGTATAACGTTGCTAGTTGCTTGTCGCTAGTGACTTGTCGCTAGTGACTTGCGGTACTTCGCCAATTCACACACAAGTATCCAGTGACCAGCAACCAGTGAAACACGAGGCGCAACTAGAACTTACCGAGCCTGCCCAGTATTTCCCGCGCCTCGTCATCGAGCTCGGCCGACTCCAGCAGATCGGGCCGCTTCTCCAGCGTGGCCCGCAACGCCAGTTCTCTCCGCCACCGGCGGATCTTCTCGTGATGCCCGGAAAGGAGGATCTCCGGGACGCGCATCCCCCTCAGCTCCTCGGGCCGGGTGTAGTGCGGGTAATCGAGCAGCCCCCGAAAGAACGAGTCTTCCTCCACCGACCCGCTGTTGCCGACCACTCCGGGGATCAACCGTCCGATCGCGTCGGCCATGAGCATCGCCGGCAGCTCCCCGCCGGAGACGACGAAATCGCCGATCGAGATCTCGTCGGGCTGCAAGGCCTCATGCACGCGATGGTCGAAGCCCTCGTAACGACCGCAGAGGAAGAGCAGATGCTCCCGCCCGCCGAGCTCCCGGGCCACACCCTGGTCGAAGCTGCGACCCTGAGGGGAGGTCATGATGAGGTGAGGGCTGCCACCCCCCGCGAGGGCCTCCACGCAACGCAGCACCGGGTCGGCCAGCATGACCATGCCCGGGCCGCCGCCGTAGGCTTCGTCATCGGTCGAACGGTGCCGGTCGCTCGCGTAATCGCGCAAGTCCCCAACCCGAATCTCCAGCAATCCCTGCTTCACGCCGCGCGCGATCACCCCCTCCGCGAGGAAGGGATCGAACATGCGCGGGAAGATGGTGATGAAGTCGATTCTCATGTTCTGAAGGTTGAGGGATGAGCCGGCGGATGAGGATCAAGGCTGAAAGGAGCGCCTTCATCCTTCATTCAGATCGTCCAGGCCCTCGGGGATGGCCACGAGGATCCGCTTGGCGGTGAGGTCGATCTCGGTGCAGATATCGGCGGCAAACGGGAGCTCGAACGTCTTCCCGTCCGGACGCTTCACGCCGAGCAGAATGCCCCCTCCACCTTCGAAAACCTCGGTGACCACTCCTCGCTCGCGGCCCTCTGAGTCGACGAGGGTGAGGCCGGGCAGGTCGTGCAGAAAGTACTCGTCCTCGTCGAGGGTGCGAGCCTCCTCCTCGGGAATCTCCACCGACCAGCCCTGCAGGAGTTGGACGGCTTCGGGAGAATCGATTCCGGCGAACTTGACCAACGCCCGGCCGGCGTGGTTCCGGTACGTCTCCACGCGCGTTTCGCGTGTCTGCGTCTCCTCCGGCGAGACCAGCGTGACTGCGTCGAGCTCTTCGAAACGATCCGCGGAATCGGTCCATGGCTCCACGCTCGCCTCCCCGCGGAGGCCATGCGCTTTGCGGATCACACCGACAGCGATTCTGTTGGCCATTCTGTTTCGGGGCGAAGCAGGGCGCGGGCGCAGGACACGAGAGCGCTTCCTCGCTCGCCCTAGTCGAGGATGTCGAGGGTGAAGCGGCGGCGTGAGCGCTCGGTGGCCGCGGAGAGAATCGTGCGGATGGCGCGGGCGGTGCGGCCCTGACGGCCGATCACCTTGCCGAGGTCGTCCGGGGCGACCTCCAGCTCGATGACGGTCTGCTGATCGCGGTCGCGGGTATGGATCTGCACCTCGTCGGGATGATCGACGAGAGACTTGGCCAGGAACTCGATCAGCTCGGTCATGACAGTGTGCGAAAGGGCGGGGGTCGGGTGCGTGGCGCCTGAGGCGCGCACACCCCGGGTCCTCGCTACTTCGTCTTCTTCAGCAACGACTTGACGGTCGGCGAGAGCTGCGCGCCCTTGCTGACCCAATAATCGACGCGCTCGCGGTCGATCTTCACGTCGACGGGGTTCTTCTTGGGGTCGTAATGGCCGATCTGCTCGACCATGGCCGCGGCCGGCGTCTTCAGCGAGTCAGAGACCACGATGCGATAGAACGGTGCGTGAGTGGCTCCACCGCGGCGTAAACGAATCTTCAGCATGTTCCAGTCAACTCCCTTGAGAAAAAGAGACAGATGGTTCGGGCGCGGAATCCTACCCGAGCGTCCGGCCGAACAGCAACCCCATGGGCCGAATTCCGTTTTCGGCCCATGGGGTTGCTGGTTGCTGGTTGCTGGTTGTCTGCGGGGCATCGTTCTGCCCAGTTCTTCAGAATCTGGGCATCCCCGCGGATTAGGCGTTGACACAGTCTTACCGTGTCTTACAACCAGCAACCAGCAACCAGCAACCAGCAACCAGCAACCAGCAACCAGCAACC
>JBDTOZ010000045.1:0-11626 GCA_039932995.1 Acidobacteriota bacterium
ATCCCGCCTTCTCCACCCGGCTGAAGCCGGGTGCTATTGGCTACCGCCGCCTACGGCGGCTTGGTTGCGGCTACGCCGCGCTGTGCCTCTGTGGTGAAACGCTTTTGACCTAAAGCCCCAACGCCCTCGCCACCAGCGCCTTCTGCTGATCGTCGTGGCGGTGGTGCGATCCCGTCGCGGGCGCCGCGGCCAGCGGCCTTCCCACGTATTGCAGCTTCTGCTCGGAGGAGAGCAACGACTGCAGTCTCTCGTGGAGGAACGGCCACGCGCCCATGTTGCGGGGCTCTTCCTGGACCCAGACCACTTCCGTCGCGCCGGGGTATTGCGTGAGCGCGGAGGCGAGCATGGACTGGGGGAAGGGGTAGAACTGTTCGAGGCGGAGGATGGCCACGTTGGCGTTGGTCTTCTCGCGGGCCTGGCGGAGATCGTAGTAGACCTTGCCCGAGGTGATGATCACGCGCTTGACGTCGGGACTCGTGGCGATGTCGCGCAGCACGGGCTCGAAGCGGCCGTTCAGCAGGTCCTCGACGGGCGAGGTGGCCAGCGGATGGCGCAGGAGTGATTTCGGGGAGATGACGATCAGCGGCTTGCGCGGGTTGTTCTTCATCTGCCGGCGCAACGCGTGCGCGTATTGCGCGGGCGTGGTCGGGTAGATGACCTGCATGTTGCCCTCGGCACACAACGTGAGGAAGCGCTCCAGGCGCGCGGAGGAATGCTCGGGTCCCTGTCCTTCATAACCATGCGGCAGGAGGAGCACCAGGCCGCTGTGCTGCCCCCACTTCTCCTCGGCCGAGGAGAGGAACTGGTCGATGATGATCTGCGCGCCGTTCATGAAGTCTCCGAACTGCGCTTCCCAAAGGACGAGCGCGCCCGGGTCGGCAACGGAGTAGCCGTACTCGAACCCGAGCACGCCATATTCGGAGAGCAGCGAGTCGTAGACGGCCAGGCTGGCCTCGGCCTCGGGCTCATTCACGGTCTGCGTGAGCGCGTTGTCGATGACCACCGGATCCGCGACCGGAGCAGTTTTCCCGTCCCGGGCCACGGCGTTGAGGGGCACGTAGCTCTGGCCCGTAGTGAAGTCGTGTACGACGGCGTGGCGGTGCGAGAACGTGCCGCGGCCGACATCCTGGCCGGAGAGGCGGACGCGGAAGCCGTCCACGAGCAGCGAGCCGAACGCGATCTGTTCGGCGGTGCCCCAGTCCATCGGGTCCTTCCCTTCCGCCATGGCCGCGCGTTTGGCCAGCACCGGCTTGAGCTTGGGATGGGGAGTGAAGGTCTCGGGGAGCTTGGTCAGGGCTTCGCGCACTTTGGCCAGGACGTCCGGCGAGATCGCCGTGTCGGGCGAGGGCTCCTTCTGGTAGCCGGTCACTTCTTCGTCGGTCCAGAGCGGATCGCGGTCGCTGGGCGGATGGTCGGCTTCCTTGGTGCGGTCGAACGCATCCTGAAGCTTGGACTGATAGTGGTCGAGCCACTCCTCAGCTTCCTTCGGATCGAGGTCGCCTTTGCGCAGGAGTTGCTCGGTGTAGATCTTCCGCACTGAGCGGTGGTCCTTGATCAGCTTGTACATCTTCGGCTGCGTCAGCGACGGCTCGTCGCCTTCGTTGTGCCCATGGCGGCGGTAGCAGACCATGTCGATGACCACGTCTTTGTGAAACTGCTGGCGGAAGTCGTAGGCCAGCTTCATGGCCCGGATGCAGGCCTCGGGGTCGTCGCCGTTCACGTGGAAGATCGGCGCCTGCACCATCTTGGCGATGTCGGTGGCATACATCGACGAGCGCGCCGACTCGGGGCCGGTGGTGAAGCCGATCTGGTTGTTGATGACCACGTGCACCGTGCCGCCGGTCTTGTAGCCCTTGAGCTGCGAGAAGTTCAGGGTCTCGGCCACGACGCCCTGGCCGGCGAAGGCGGCGTCGCCGTGCAGCAGGACGGGGATGACCAGAGAGCGGTTCTTGTCGCTGATGAGCTTCTGTTTGGCGCGGGCCATGCCTTCGACGATCGGGTCGACGGCTTCGAGGTGCGACGGATTGGAGGCCAGAGTGAGCTTCATGGTCCCGCCGTCGGGAGCCTGGTGCACGCCGTCGGCGCCGAGGTGGTACTTCACGTCGCCGGAGCCTTCGCGGGAGTTCGGGTCGATGTCGCCTTCGAACTCCATGAAGATCTGCTCGTACGACTTGCCGAGGGTGTTGGCGAGGACGTTCAGGCGGCCGCGGTGGGCCATGCCGATGACGCCTTCCACGACGCCGTCGCCGGCAGCCTCGTTGAAGAGGTAGTCCAGCATGGGGATCAGCGACTCCGCCCCTTCCAGGGAGAAGCGCTTGTGGCCGACGTACTTGGTGTGCAGGAAGCGCTCGAACGACTCGGCGTCGTTGAGCTTCATGAGGATGCGCCGCTTGGTGGCGCCGTCGAGCGACTGCTGGTTGCGGGACGGCTCCATGCGCGTCTGCAGCCACCGCTTCTGCTCGGTCTCCTGCATGTGCATGTACTCGGTGCCGATCTTTCCGCAGTAGGTCTCGCGGAGCGTGTCCAGGATGTCGCGGAGCTTGGCCTGCTGCTTTCCGCACAGGCCACCGCAGACGAAGATCCGGTCCAGGTCCCACAAGGTGAAGCCGTAGTAGGAGAGATCGAGCTCGGCGTAACGCGAGACCTTGTACTCGAGGGGATCGAGGTCGGCCAGGATGTGGCCGCGCACGCGGTAGGCGTTGATCATCTGCAGCGCCGCCGCTTCGCGGGCCACGATGTCGTCGGGGTCGGTGGTGCCCAGGTGCAGGCGGTGGCGATCCTTGGCCCAGTGCACCGGCTCGTAGGGGATGCGCAGGTCGCGATAGATGTCGTCGTAGAACCCGTCCGCGCCGATGAGCAGCTCGTGCACGCGGGCCAGGAACGCGCCGGACTCCGCGCCCTGGATGATGCGATGGTCGTAGGTGGACGTCATCGTCATCACTTTGGAAATGCCCAGGTCGGCCAGGACGGACGGGTCGGCGGCCGAGTATTCCGCGGAGTAGTCGATCTGGCCGGTGGCGATGATGGTGCCCTGCGTGGGCATGAGCCGCGGCACGGAGGCGACGGTGCCGATGGTGCCGGGGTTGGTGAGCGAAAGGGTGGTGCCCTCGAAGTCGGCGATCTCGAGAGCGTTGTTGCGTGCCTTGCGCACGACGTCGTTGTAAGCCTTGAGAAACTGCGCGAAGTCGCCGGCCTGGGCGCGCTTGATGTTGGGGACGAGCAGCGAACGGGTGCCGTCCTTTTTCTCGATGTCGATGGCGATGCCGAGGTTCACGTCCTCGCGATCGATGCGGGAAGGCGTGCCGTCCTGGACCACGAAGGCGGCGTTCATGCGGGGATGGTCTTTGACGGCCCGGACGATGGCCCAGGCGATGACGTGCGTGAACGAGGCCTTCGACTGGCCGATGAGCGCCAGGTGATTGTTGATGACCCGCCGGTTCTCTTCGAGCGCCTTGACCGGGATGTTGCGGATGGAGGTGGCCGTCGGGACGGATAGCGAAGCCTCCATGTTGGAGACGATCTTGGACGCCGCGCCGCGCAGGGCCACGACCTTGCTGGCCGCCGCCACGGGAGTGGGGCGGGGTGCGGGGGCGGGTACCGGCTGCGGGACGGCCGGCTTGGGTGCGGGAGCGGGCGCGGTCGCGACCGGAGCCGCCGCGCCACTCGAGACCGCCGCAACGCGCTGCTCGGTCAGTTCCTGGGCATCCTCTTCATCGAGTTGCGGGTCGTAGTCCTGGAAGAACTCGCGCCAGCTTCCGCTGACCGAGCTCGGATCGGTCTTGTACTTTTCGTAGAGCTCTTCGATGAAGGCGATGTTGGCGCCGAATGCTGCGGATGACATTGTGAGAGTCCTTCGTGCTGGGCAATTGGGGATGGCCGGGAAAGTGCTCGGTGCTGCGTGCTGAGCTCGCCCACCCCGCCAAGCGGGTCCGAGCACTCAGCACCCAGGACTCAGCACCTTCTCATTCGGTTGCTTCGACGGCGGTGTGCGACAGGGACGTCAGCCCCAGCCAGCCGAAACCGGCGGCGAAGCCTCCGAGAACGTCGGACGGAAAGTGTACGCCGAAGTACACACGGGAGAACCCGACGCTGACGATGATCATGCCCGCCAGAGTGTGAGCGACGGCCTGCACCGGGAGGGAATGCCGTTCGACGAGGTGATGTACGACGATCGGGTACGTGGCCGCCGAGAGTAGCGAGTGCCCGCTGGGGAAGCTGTGCGACTTCGGGAGCTTGATCTGCCGGGCCATCTCGATGGGACGCTGGCGGCGGAAGATGTTCTTGAGGATGGTATTGATGGCCATGGCCCCGCCTGTGGAGACGACCACGGTCCAGGCGTCGTGCTTGCGGCCGCGGCGGATCATCATCAGCGCGGTCAGCCCGGCGGCGGTTCCAATGGCCCAATGCGAGCCCAACTGGGTGACCACGTCCATGGCCCGGTGCATCGGTTCGTTGTCGATGCGATGGACGGCCTGCATGATGGCCATGTCGTATTTGTCGGCGTCGCCTTCGACGACCTGATCCGCCTGTTTCTTGAAGAACCAGAGAGCCAGTGCGCCCAGCACGACTCCGCCGCTTCGCCCAATGGCCAAGGGAAGGAAGTGTTGCCTGCGCTTTCCGGAGGGGCGCAGCGACTGTTTTCGAGAGGCCTTTTTCACGGTCGGAGTCTATGGCTGAGGCTTTTCAAACGCAATGAACGGATGTGCCGGTTCCGCGCCACTGCACTTGCGATAAAAGGCCAGCGCGTCGGTCCACGGAATGACGGCGCGCTCGAAGCCGAGACGCCTGAGATCGCCAAGCGAGGCGAGCAGGAGCCGGCAGCCCAGTCCGCGGCCCCGCATCGCTTTGGCTACCCCGGTCGGACCGAAAAAGCCGAGCCCCCGATTGTTCACGTCGTGCGCGGCGAAGCCGGTCACCTGGTCTTCTTCCTCGGCCACGAAGATCTGAGGCACCTCGGTGTCGAAGGCCTTGGCCGCTTCGAAGCGCCAGATGCGCCCAAACTCGCGCTCGATGAAGGCCAGCACGCGCGGCGCTTCTGCGTTGGAGGGACGGTGGATCCTCGGGGTGCCGGTCGAGTCTTCGAGTCTTCCAGTCGAGTCTTCGAGTCTTCGAGTCTTCAAGTCTTCGAGGGGCACGACCGCTTCGGTTGCGGAAACCACTCCTCGACGACTCGACGACTCGACGACTCGACGACCTGAAGACTCGACGCCCGGACGACTCGACGTCTCGAAGACTCGAAGACCCGGTACATCCAAAAGGTTCACGGACAGGTTCCAGGTGGCGGCCTTCTCCTCATATCCTCGCGAGCGGAAGAACGCCTGCGTGCTCTGGTTGCTGATCCCGGGCGTGAAGTAGTTGCCTGGCTCCGCGGCAATGACCCGAGCACCACGGGCCTCGGCGTCGGCCAGGAGCGCCGTCCCGATTCCCCTCTGCCGTGAGTCCCGATCGACGACGAGGATGCGCACGTACTTGCCACAGGTCACGACCGCCCCCTGGCCCTCGCCCGCGAAGCGCACTACCGGTCCCCCCGCCACCCCTTCCGCGAAGCACTTCTCCTCCGCCACCGCAGCCAGGTCGTAAGGCTCGTCATTGGCCCTCGCGAACAATGCCCGCAACGCGGGAAGGTCGGCAGGAGTGGCGGTGCGGATCACCGGGCGAGTGTATCTGCCTCGACGCGGGATGAGTCGCCTTCATCGAGTCTTCGGGTCTTCGAGTCTTCGAGTCCTCAAGTCTTCAATTTCTCACAGGTTCACAGTCTCACAGTCTCATAGGTGTGCGCGCCATGAGTGTCTATGAGACTGTGAGGCTATGAGCCTATGAGACTGTCCTCCTCGCGAGGGGACTCCTCCTCGCGACGGGCACGCGGCGCAGGCGAGGACGCCTGCGGTCCAGCCGGCGGGACGCCAGCGCTCCTCGGCGAGTCCGTGGCCGTCGCGCATCGCGGCAGATGGTCCTCAGGAATGGGCGTGTCCTCGTGGAACGCCGGCGTCCTCGCCGGCTGGCCTCAGCGGCGTCTCGCCGCTGAGGGTCGCCTTCTTCGAGTCGAGTCGTCGAGTCTTCGAGTCTCACAGTCTCATAGGTGCGCGCTATGAGTGTCTATGAGACTGTGAGCCTATGAGCCTCGACGACGCGACGACTCGACGACCCGACGACCCGACGACGCGACGACGCGACGACTCGACGACGCGACGACTCGACGACCCGACGACTCGAAGCCTCGACGACCCGAACGGTCGCGGCGCAGGGCCAGTAGCGTAATTCACCGGCCTCGCACTCCCAACCGCGGGATTCGCCGTTGCACCCTTTGACGCATAATTGGGGTCTTTCAGGAAGGCAGAAGTCCAGGAGGTTGGTTGGGGGACGACTACGAGCGTCTGTTCGTTGCGAGCTTGCCGCTCATGGACCGGCTGAGCCGCTTTTTCTGTCGGGAATCGCGGATGTCGGAGCAGGACGTCGATGATTTCATCGCCAGCGTTCGCCTTCATTTTCTCGACCGCGATTTCGCGGTCCTCCGCAGTTTCGAAGAGCGGTGCTCGCTGTCGACGTTCCTCAGCATGGTCATCCAGCGCCAGCTCTTCGATTACCGCTCGCGCGAGTGGGGCCGTTTCAGAACATCGGCCGCTGCGCAGCGCCTGGGACCCGTGGGTGTGCGGCTCGAGACGCTCCTTCGTCGTGACCGGAAGTCTCTCCCCGAGGCGGTGACGGTACTGCAGCGCGAGGGACATCGAATCACGCGGGACGAGGCGGACAGTCTGGCGGAAAAGTTGCCGGAGCGAAGGCCGCGGCTGGTCCAGATCGAGATCGAGGAAGCGCTTCCGCGTGAGCTGGCGGTGGGAAGCGATGCGATCGAGCTGGAGGCCGAGGCGCACCAGCGGCAGGCGGTGTCTCGCACCGTCACGGCGGTGATGAGGGCGGCTCTGGCGGAGTTGCCTGCCGAGGATCTCACCATCCTGCGCATGCATTACGCGGCCGGGATGCCGGTGGCCGCGATCTCGCGCAGTCTGGGTCTCGAGCAACGCCCCACCTATCGCAGGATCAATCGCCTCTGTCAGGGATTGCGCGCGAAGCTGGCCGACGCCGGCCTGAGCGAAGTGAGCGTCGAGGCTTTGCTCGGCCGGCCGGACGTCGATCTCGATTTCGGACTGCGCGAGATGGAAAACCCCGAAGATGCAACGTCTACCGATGTGGAAGGAAACATGAGTCGATGAACGCCGGAGATCATCCGGAGCTCGAGCTGCTGGGCGCTTTCCTGGAAGGAAAGGTGAGTATCCAAGAGCGTGACGCGCTGGTTCGGCATCTGTCGGTGTGCGAAACCTGCATCGACTTTCTGCGCGGCGCTCATGCCGCGGCGGGGGAGAGCGGGCTGATGACCGAAATCGCACCGCGGTTCGCGCGGAGACCCTGGGCGCTGGTGGCGGCCAGCGTGCTCCTGGCCGCTCTCGGGTTGACGATCGGACCGCGCCTCTATCGCCATGTGGTTCCACCGAAAGGAGTGGAAGCGCTCATCGCGGCCCTTCCCGTGCACTACCGCACCATCGAGCCGCGGCTGACGGGCTTTCCGTGGGCCGAGCTCCGGCAACTTCGCGATGGCGAGGAGGTGCGCACCGATGAGGAAAGTCTGCGTCTGGCGGGCGCGGCGGGAGGTGTGCTGCACGAGACGCAGGGGGATCCTTCGGCGCCGGCGCGCCGCGCCGCGGGCGTGGCAGCGCTTCTGGTCCGCGACACGGGACGCGCCTCGGAGGAACTGCGCAACGCCACCGAACGCGACTCCCAGGACGCGGCCGCCTGGAACGATCTGGCCGCAGCGCTCTACACGAGCGCCGTGCAGAACCGTCGCGCCGCGGATCTTCCGCTGGCTCTGGCGGCCGCGGATCGCGCGGTCGCACTCGATGCTTCACAAGCGGAGGCAAGGTTCAATCGTGCCCTGATCCTGGAACGGATCGGTCTCCGCGACGAGGCCGCGGCGGCGTGGCAGGAGTTACTGGCGCTCGAGCCCGCCTCTCCCTGGGCGGCGGAGGCGCGCCGTCACGCTGCCGGTCTGGCCAAGGTCCCAACGTCGCGCTTTCGCGATCGGATCGAGACTCTCGAGCGCGCGGCCTCAGGGGGGAATCTGGCGGCGGTCGAACGCGAGTTGCGCGAGTTCCCTCAGGAAGTCCGAGGCTGGTTCGAAGTGGACGTCCTGGGTCGTTGGGGAGAAGCCGAATCGCGCGGCGATGCCGCGGCCGCGGAAGGACTTCTTTCCGGTGCCCGCACGGTCGGTGCGGCGCTGCAGTCGGCTTCGGGCGAGTCGCTCCTGGCCGATGCCGTCGTGGCGATCGAGAGAGCGCGCGGGGATCGCCGGGCGGCGCTGGCGCGCGCACATGGGGCCTACCGCGCCGGCCGGCTCTCGTACCGCGACTACGATCTTGTGGAGGCGGAGCGCCAGTTACGCGCGGCCGCGTCGGCGTTCGAGATCGGCGGTAGCCCGATGGATGGGCTGTCGCGCACCTATGTGGCGTCGGTGATCTTCGATCAGAATCGGATCGACGAGGCCGCGGCTCTGGTCGAGCCTGTTGTGTCGCGGAGCGGCTCCCACATCGCACTGCATGCGCAGGCTTCCGCGCTCCTGGGGCGTTGCCACGCCTACTCCTGCCGCTGGAGTGGCGCGCTGCGCCACTACAACGAAGCGCTGCAGTCGTTTCGCCGCGTCGGAGAGACGTCCAACGTCGCCGAGTCGGAGAATGCGATCGGGGAGATCTATTCGAACGCCGGCGAAATCGAGAAGGCCTGGCGTCACCGGTTGGCCGCGCTGGAGATTCTCGGAGCAGGCCGGTTCGGTCCTCGACTGCTGGCCGCGCTGGCCACGGATGCGCGAGGCGAACTGCGAAGCCGCCGGTGGGAATCCGCGCGGTCGTTGCTGCGCCTGGAGATCGCCGAAGCTCAGCGAGGTGGGGATCCGCTGCTGGTGGCCGATGCGTACAAGCGCCGTGCGCGCCTGAACGCGGACCGCGACGCGATGGACGCCGCCAGGGCAGACTTGCGGGAAGCGCGCGGCTTCGCCTCTCGCGCTGCCAACTCCGGCTTGCGCGAACGCTTTGCCGCGGAGTGCGCTCTGGTGGATGGCATCGTGGAGCGCAAGGCCGACGCCGCGCGCTCGGTCGTCCACCTGACCGCGGCCATCGATTTCGCGCGCGCGTCCGGCGACCGGCGCTTGCTCCCCGAGGCTCTCCTCGAGCGCGCGCGAACCTTTCTCGTCTTGAACGGTCAGGATCAGGCCATGCAGGATCTGGCCGAAGGCATTGCCGGAGTCGATGAACGGCGGGGCACCGCGGACGGAGGGCCGGGCGCCACGTTCGACGCGGAGTCGGACCTGCTCGATGAGGCCATCGCCCTGCTGCTGGCGCGCGGCGACAACAAGCGCGCCTTTGCGTACGCCGAGCGTGCGCACGCGCGCGCACTCCTCGATGCCATGGATCTGAACGTCCCGCGGCAGAACGAGCCGGCCTGGCCGGACAGTGTCTCCATCGCCGCCGCCCTGCCTCCCGGCACGACACTCGTCCAATACGCTCTGCTGCCGCACAGCGTGGCCATCTTCTGGATCTCGGACTCGGGTCTGCACGTGTCGCAACAGCCGATCGAGCGCGCGGCGCTTGAAGCCGATGTGCGCGCGCTACGCACGCAGATCGAGACTCGGGCTCCGATCGAGCAGGTCCTTGCGCCCGCCTCCCGCCTTCATGCTCTTCTGATCGCGCCCCTTGGCGATGACGCAGCCCAGTCGCTGGTCATCGTGGGCGACCGCGTCCTGCAGTCGGTGCCGTGGGCTGCGCTATGGAATGCGGGGAACCGCCAGTTCCTGGTGGAGCGTTCGGCCGTGTCGGTGGCGCCCAGCGCGGGAATCTGGCTGCGCAATCGTTTCCGAAAAGCGGACGACCTCCGGCGAGACCGGCTGCTGCTCGTCACCAGCGACGCCCGCGAAAAGCTCGATCCCCTCAATGACCTGCGGCGCGAGGCCAGTGCAATCCAAAGCGGATATTCGCAGCCGCTGGTGCTGGCGGACGGCGAGGCCACACCGGATCGGTTCCTGGCGGAGGCCGCCGGCGCGGATGTCGTGCATTACGCCGGTCACGCCCGCGCGTCGTCCGACGTGCGCGAAGCGGCGCTGCTCCTGGCGGGCAATCAGGAACTGGTGGCTTCCCGCATCGCCGCTGCCCGTCTCCCGCGCACTCGTCTGGTCGTCCTCGCTGCCTGTGGCACTCTCGCGGGAGACACCAGCGGCCTGGAAGGCTCCCCCGGTCTGGCTCGCGCATTTCTCGCCGCCGGTGTGCCGGCGGTGGCCGGCACACTCTGGCCCGTTCAGGACGCTGACGCGGCCATTCTGTTCGTCGCGTTTCACGAGCGGCTCCGCAGCGGCAGCGCGGTGGCCGCGGCTCTGCGTGAAGCGCAACTGACCATGCTTCGCGGCCCGGTCGCGGAGCGCGCACATCCGGCGGCGTGGGCCGCCGCCGAGATTCTCGGCTCCGGCCAATAGCGGCGGACTCCGCGCCGCTTCTCCTCCCGTCCGCAGTCGGGGAACGGATCTGCGGACCCGTCGTGCCGGCGGTCTGGCCGAAGGCTGGGCGTTCGCCGCCTCACACCACTCATTCGCCTACCGCGTCCGGCTCATGCCGGCTGAGGAATCGAGTCCGTCATGAACACTGTCACCGTCGTCATCAAGGGTCTGTGTCTCTGGCTCACCACCGCGAGCATCATCGAGCAGATGGGAGGTCTGCCCGCCATCATCCCCGACTTCTCCGCGTCCACGCCTGCCCACGTGGCGATGGTGGTCGTCGCGAAGACAGGTTTCGTCGGAGAGGAGTGTCCGGAGGAGTTCACCGAGGAGGAAGGGAACTGCATCTTCAACCTCAACGGCGCCGGTTTCGCCGGCGGCGTGAAAATCAGCTTCGACAGCGACCAGGAGCTGGGAGCTCCGGACGCGGAATGTGCACTCTGTGCCGTCCCTCCCATCCAGCACTCGGTGCCCTTCACGTTGAAGTCGGAGTACTCATTGCCGAGCGGCGCGGATCTGGCCGCCCAACTGGTGATGGACAGAGGAAGTGCCCGATCGACGTGGTCCGAAGAATGCGCGTCCACCACCGGGGACTGTCCGCGGTTCGTGGAGTGGACGGTCAGTGCCACGGAAGGATACGTACAGTTGGTTCTGTCGAACCTGCAGACCGAAACGCCCATCGAAGCGAGCCTCAAGAACGGGGCGAATGTGTTGGTGAGTAACGAAACCGCCGCGATGAATGCCGCCGCCCATACCGCTTCGGCGACCACGTCCAAACCGCCTGCAAGGACCGGCAGACGGACGCGCTCTCTCCTCACCACCGCGGAGGATTGGTGCCTCTACTTCGGGCTGTTCACCGGCGGTCCCACCTGTCCCGGAGAACCGCCCATCCCTTCGCCGTGCGGGAGCTGTGCGAGAGCCGCGAAGAGCAGGTCGGGCACGACCACCGTGACCGGCAGGAACACGAAGGGGAAAGCTCCGGCGAAGGCAACGAAGAAAGCGCCCGCGTCGGGAACCTCGAAGAAGATCGTCAGCTACATCCAGACCATCGCCTGTTCCAACTCCCAGTATCCGTGAGCGAGTGAGGGCAGGGGACGGTTT
>JBDTOZ010000046.1:0-2357 GCA_039932995.1 Acidobacteriota bacterium
ACGCGAGGTGCACGATCTGGTGACCTTCGGGTTGCTGGTTGCTGGTTGCTGGTTGCTGGTTGTCTGAGGTGGATCGGCTCGCGGGTGAGTTGTCGCGACCAGTTCCTACGCACTTCGGACGACTACGATGAAGCGACGTCCTCGCAATCATCGATGAATGGCCGCCAGCGCGAAGGCCCGCAGACAACCAGCAACCAGCAACGGCAAGAGAAAGAACACGATGCCCTACCCCTTAGAACCTGACGCAACGGAGATGCACAGGCTGGTCGATGAGGCCATGCGGCGCATCGTGGCGCACATCGAGTCGCTCGATCGCCAGCCGGCGTCGAATGTGGAGGGCGCCACGGCCTTTGCGCGGACGCTCATCGAGCCGTTGCCGCGGCGAGGGGAGTCGTACGAGAGCCTGTTGGACTTCCTGTTTGACGAGGCCATTCCGCGCTCGTTCACCGCGGCCGGGCCCGGCTATCTCGCGTATGTGCCGGGCGGTGGGCTCTTTCATTCGGCGGTGGCGGATCTCATCGCCGATGCGGTGAATCGCTATGTCGGCGTCCATGCCGCGGCTCCGGCGCTCGTGCAGTTGGAGACCAACGTGGTGCGCTGGTTCTGCGAGATCATCGGCCTGCCCGAAGGATCCGGCGGCGTGCTGACCACCGGCGGGTCGCTGGCGAATTTCACCAGCATCGTCACGGCGCGCAAGGCCCTGCTGCCCGATGATTTCCTGCGGGGCACGTTGTACTGCTCGAATCAGATTCACCACTCCTTTCAAAAGGCCGCGAATCTGGCGGGCTTCCCGTACGCGAACGTGCGCGAGCTGCCGGTGGACGAGCACTTCCGCATCCGCATCGACGCGCTGGAGGAGGCCATCGCCAGGGACCGCCGCGAAGGATGGACGCCATTCCTCGTGGCCGGCAGCGCGGGCACGACCGGGACCGGGGCGGTGGACGACCTCACCGAGCTGGCGCGCGTGGCGCGTGAACAGAAGTTGTGGTTTCACGTGGACGGCGCCTACGGCGCGCTGTTCATGCTCACGGAACGGGGACGGACGGCACTGCGGGGCATCGAGCTTGCGGATTCCGTGATCCTCGATCCGCACAAGACGTTGTTCCTTCCTTTCGGGACGGGGGCCGTGCTCGTCCGCGACGGGCAGGCCTTGCGCCGCGCGCACTCCCTGCACGCGGACTACCTGCCGGACATGCAGCAGGACGAGCAGTCGGTGGATTTTTGCGAGATCTCACCCGAGCTCTCCCGCGACTTCCGCGGGCTGCGGGTCTGGCTGCCTTTGAAGATGTTCGGCATCGCCCCGTTCTGCGAGCAGCTCGACGAGAAGATCGATCTCATCCAGTACGCCGTGCGGGAGCTGCGCGCGATCGAAGGCATCGAGATCGTGGCCGAGCCGCAGTTGACGATTCTGGCCTTCCGCTATCGCGACGACGACCAACTCACCCGCGACCTCCTGACAGGCATCAACGCGCGCAAGCGGGTCATGCTCACCCCCACGACCACTCCCGACGGCCGCTTCGTGATCCGCATCGCCATCGGCTCCCACCGCACCCACCGCGACCGCGTGGAGATGATGCTCGAAGATGTGCGCGCGGCAGTGGCAGGGTGAGGCAGAAACAGGTAAGGAATAAGGCAAGGAATCTTCCTTTTGGTAAGGTCATGCCGAGCGCCACTGTCACGTCCAAAGGTCAAATCACAGTGCCGAAGGAGATTCGCGACCATCTGGGCATCACCGCCGGAGATCGCCTCAGCTTCCAGATCGGGAGTGAAGGAGAGGTCCTCGTGGAGCCGGAGACGACGGATGTCCGATCGCTACGCGGGATGTTGAAGCGGCGCGGCCGACGACTCTCGCTCGAGGATATGGATCTCGCCATTCGCAAGGGCGCGACGGGACGATGATCGCGCTCGATACGAACGTGCTGGTGCGCTATGTCGTCGAAGACGATCCGGACCAGACGGCGGTCGCGACGGCGATGATCGAGCGAGCGATCGCGAAAGGTGAAAGCCTTTTTCTCGCGCAAATCGTTCTGTGCGAGTTGGTCTGGGTCTTGGCACAGGCCTACCGCTTCGAAAAGCAGGAGATTCTAGGTGTCCTCCAACAGCTCCGCCGTGGTGCGCAGGTGACGATAGAAGGGGTTGACGAGGTGAGGAAAGCCACCGAGTCTTATGCCGCGGCAAACGGGGATTTCGCGGACTACCTCATTGCCGAGCGTGCCATCGCCAGTGGATGTACCCTGGTCGCAACGTTTGATCGAAAGCTGCACGCGGATGCCCGATTCGCGAGCCCCGACCGCGCGTCATAGCACCTTGCGCCCGACGGACTTCTCCCTCACGCCGCATGCTCGCGGTACGGTCGC